>NZ_PIOG01000268.1:0-429285 GCF_002810545.1 Klebsiella sp. A-Nf5
CTGAAACTGCCGGTGCTGGCGGCCTCAACATCGCTGAGACGTTCCCGGAAGGCCGGGGCAGCCCGCATGGATGCGGGCTGAGGGCCGTATTTTGCACGGACGCTGCCTCGGCCCGACCCGAAGCCTGCAGGGATAAGTCGAAGGGTCCACGCAGTGGCGATTTTGCTGGCCGGAGCCCGGGGGTACAGGGGGCGGCGGCGACTGGCCGCCCCCTGTGCGCTCCCTGCGCCATGCCAGGCATAACGCAGAAGATTAACCGGGAGCGCAAACTACGCTGAAGCCACAGATAACATAAAAGACTTGCCAGCAATGCTTTCCCTCACCCCGGCCCTCTCGCGGAGGGAGAGGGAACCGTCCGGCAGTCGTTGCCGCTGCCATACCGCTCCCCGCACCACAGAAAACCGGGTTCAGCAACACGAAGCGGGAGCACAAAGTACGCTGAAGTCACGCGTGTTAAACGCTTTCCCCAGGCTGAGAACTTGTAAAACCGATAATAGTCTCCACCGCCGCCGGCAAGATATCAGGCTCCGAGCCCAACATGTTGCCGGGTGGCGCTTCGCTTACCCGGCCTACAAAGGCTGCCCGCGATTTGGCGCTCTATTCGCGCCCTTCGTCGGCCCACGCCTGCGCTGCGCCGCCGGGCAGTTACTGCGCCTGCTGCTGCGCTTGCGCCAGCTGGCGGACGATCGCCTCGCGCCGCGCATCCCCTTCCGGCAGCCGGGCCAGCAACGCCTGCAGGGCTGCCACGGCTTCGGGGTAATCTTCATTACGCACCGCGCTCAGGGCCAGCATCTCCAGCACCGGCAGGCTGGTCGGCTGCCGCTGATGCAGGTCACGCAGCAGCAGCTCGCCCATCCGAACCTGACCGCTATCCCCCGCCCGCACCAGCGCGCTGGCGTAATCGAAAGCCGCCGCCGGGTCATCCGCCGCCAGATCATGCGCCCGGCCAAAGGCGCCGATCGCCGTCTCGCCATCGTTCAACAACAGGCCCAGCCGCCCAAGCAGCTGCCATCCGGGGAGATCGTTCGGGGTATCCTGCAGATGGCTGCGCAGCCCGAGCCGCAGCTCCGCCAGCTCATCCATACGCAGCGGCGCCGCCGTCGGGTCCTTAACCTGCTGCAACAGCGCAGGATAATGCCGTTCAGCCTGCTGCCAGAGCAGCACCTGGCCAATATCGCTGGTTTTCAGATACAGGCCCAGACTCAGAACCACCAGCAGCAGCGCGCCCGGAAGCAGCGCCCAGCGGCTTAGCGGCCGTTCGCCAGGCTGTGCCTGGGGCGGAATATCCGTCAGCAGCGTGCGCTGCAGCTCGACGACCAGCGCCGGGTTGTCCTCGCCGCGCTCCTGCGCCAGCTCCTGCAGACGCGACTGGTACAGGGCGCGGTTGAGGGTATCGCGGTCTACCGCCCCTTTGCCCGGCCACGGGAAGTACAGCAGCCCCAGCGCGCCAGCCAGCAGCAGCGCGACGATAACCACCAACAGGCTCATCGTTCTTTTCCTTCTTTCAATAATGCCGCCAGCCGCTGGCGCTCTTCGGCGCTGAGCGCCGCGTCAGGAATGTCGCGACGACGCGCGCGGGCGATAATCACCCCCGCGCCCGCCAGCACGAACAGCCCCGGCCCCAGCCACAGCAGCACCGTGCCCGCGGTCAGGGGCGGCTCGTAGCTGACAAAATGACCGTAGCGGGCCACCATATAGTCAACGATCTGCCCTTTCGTTTTCCCCTGCTGCATCAGCTCGTACACCTTCTGCCGCATATCAGCGGCAATCATCGCGTTTGAGTCGGCGATGCTGTTGTTCTGGCATTTCGGGCAGCGCAGCTGGGAGGTGATCTCGCGGAAGGCCTGCTCCTGGGCCTCATCCTTAAACTGCCAGGTGTCGATGACAGCCCACGCCTGGCCGGTCAGCATCAGCGCCAGCAGGATGCCCATTACCCCTCTCATCAGCCCGCCCTCCGGTTGTATTGATCCCACAGCGGCTGGAGCTCCTCGCGCCACACCCGTTCGTTCAGGTCGCCGGCGTGCCGCCAGCGGATGATGCCCTGACCGTCGATGAGAAACGTCTCCGGCGCGCCATAAACGCCCAGGTCCAGACCAAGCATGCCGTTGCCATCGTACAGGCTCAGCATGTACGGGTTCCCCAGGCGCTGCAGCCAGCTCATCGCCTTCTGCCGATCGTCTTTGTAGTTCATCCCCACCACCCGCACGCCCTGCTGCGCCAGGCCGTTGAGAAACTGATGCTCGGCGCGACAGGTTGGACACCAGGTGGCCCAGACGTTAAGCAGCAGCGGCTTGCCGTCAATCAGCGTGCGCCGGTCCAGCGTCTGGCCGGGGGTATTCAGCGCTTCAAGGCGAAATTCCGGCAGCGGTTTGCCAATCAGCGCCGACTCGAGGGTCGTCGGGTCATCGCCATCGGCGTTGCGCATCAGTTGCCAGAACAGCGCAGCGGCCAGTGCCAGAAACAGCACCAGCGGGATAAACAGTAGCTTCCGGTTCATGAGGCCTCCTGCAGCTTCTTACGCATCCGGTAGCGCGGGTCGAGCATGCAGCACAGACCGCCGAGGGCCATCAGTACGCCGCCGTACCAGATCCAGCGAACGAACGGTTTATAGTACAGACGCACCGCCCAGCTGCCGTCGCTCAACTCTTCCCCCAGCGCGGCGTACAGATCG
Source organism: Klebsiella sp. A-Nf5 (assembly GCF_002810545.1). Taxonomy (NCBI): domain Bacteria; kingdom Pseudomonadati; phylum Pseudomonadota; class Gammaproteobacteria; order Enterobacterales; family Enterobacteriaceae; genus Klebsiella; species Klebsiella sp. A-Nf5. The sequence continues at coordinate 2,672 of NZ_PIOG01000268.1, forward strand.
CGGGTCAGCCCGCCGCTGATCGCCGCCTCGGTCATCATCATCCGGCTGGCGGTGTAAAAGCGCTTCTCGGCATACAGCGTCGCTTCCGGGCGGCCGTTGCGGGTCACGGCAATAATGCCTTCGCCGCCGGTCCAGTTGGGGCCGACGATATTGCGCACGCCATTAAACACAAAGTGATAGCGGTGGATATCGATACTGTCGCCGGGGCGCATCCGTACATCGCGTTCCACGCTGTAGTTCTGGCTGAAGGTGATGCCGATAACGGTCACCGCCACGCCGACGTGGCCGAGCACCATCCCCCACTGGCTGCGGGTCAGAGTGCGCAGGCCGCGCCAGAAGCCGTGGCGATGGGTGGCCCGTTCGTGAACCTCCATCAGGGCGAAGATCAGCACCCACAGGGCCATCATCAGGCCGATGACCGCCATGGCGGTGATACGGTCCTGCAGCAGCCACGGCAGCGCCAGAGAAAGTGACAACGTCACCACCAGAACAATAATCAGGCGCTTAATCTGCCTGGCGACGTCATCGCGCCGCCAGCGGATCAGCGGTCCCAGCCCCAGCAGCAGCGCAAAAGGCGCCATCAGGGCGGTGAACATGGTATTGAAGAACGGCTCGCCAATGGAGATGCTGCCGAGGCCCAGCTCTTTATGCACCAGCGGCAGCAGCGTTCCGAGGAGCACCACCAGCATCGCGGCCATCAGCAAGATATTGTTGCCAAGCAGGAACGACTCGCGCGACCACAGCGTATGTTCCACCCGCGCGCGCACCCGGCCGCCCTTCAGGGCGTACAGCAGCAGCGACCCGCCGATAGCGACGATCAGCAGTACCAGAATAAACAGCCCGCGCGACGGATCCGAGGCGAAGGCATGCACCGAAACCAGCACCCCGGAGCGCACCAGGAAGGTGCCCAGCAGGCACAGAGAGAAGGCGGCGATGGCCAGCAGTACCGTCCAGGCACGGAAGCTACCCCGCTTCTCGGTCACCGCCAGGGAGTGCAGCAGCGCGGTTCCCACCAGCCACGGCATAAACGAGGCGTTTTCCACCGGGTCCCAGAACCACCAGCCGCCCCAGCCCAGTTCGTAATAGGCCCACGCCGAGCCCAGCACGATGCCGAGGGTGAGGAACATCCATGCCGCCTGGGTCCAGGGACGCGACCAGCGCGCCCAGGCAGTATCCAGCCGCCCCGCCAGCAGCGAGGCGATGGCGAAGGCGAAAGCCACCGAGAAGCCGACGTAACCCATATAGAGGATCGGCGGATGGAAAATCATGCCGATATCCTGCAACAGCGGATTGAGGTCGCGGCCATCAATGGGGTACTGCGGCAGGCCGCGGCTGAACGGGTTGGAGGTAAAGAGGATAAACAGCAGGAACCCAAAGGCGATCATCCCCATCACCGCCAGCACCCGGGCGACGGCGTCGAGCGGCATTCGGCGGCTGAAGATGGCGACGGCGAAGGTCCAGACGCTGAGCAGCAGGACCCACAGCAGCAGCGAGCCCTCGTGCGCCCCCCAGGTCGCCGCCACCCGATACCACACCGGCAGCGCGCTGTTAGAGTTTTCCGCCACGTAGCGGACGGTAAAGTCGTTGACCACGAAGGCGTGCACCAGCAGCAGGAAGGCGCCGCCGATACAGGCGAACAGCCCACAGGCCAGCGGCCGGGCCAGGGCCATCAGCCGCCGGTCCTGCCGCGCCGCGCCCCACAGGGGATAGACGCTCAGGAGCAGCGCCAGCCCCGCCGCCAGACACAATAAAAAGTTGCCCAGCTCCGGCATCATGGCTGCGCCCCCGTTTTCTCCGGCGTCATGGCGTTTTTCACCTCCGGCGGCGTGTAATTTTCATCATGCTTGGCCAGTACCTGCTGGGCGGTGATATGCCGCTCGCCGTCCAGCACGCCCTGGGCCACCACACCCTGCCCTTCACGAAACAGGTCCGGCAGAATGCCCTTATAGCTGACGTCCACCACCCCGCGGGCGTCATACAGCTTAAAGCGCACGTCGAGGGTTTGCGGGTCGCGCTGCAGGGAGCCCGGCTGAACGTAGCCCCCCACCCGCAGCCGCTGCCCGGTATGGGGCAGCGCCCGGGTTTCCGTTTTGCCGTAGATAATTTCCCCCGGGGTGTAGAACAGATCGATATTGCTGCTCAGGGCGTACAGCGTCAGGCTGACGGTCAGCCCGAGGCCGGCGAGCACCGCCAGCACGATATACAGCCGGGTTTTACGACGCGCTTGCATCCGCGGCCTCCTTGTCGTGTTCGCGGGCGGCAGCGATCCGCCGCTCGCGCGCCTGCTGGCGTCGTACCTCATGGAACAGCGCCCGCCGCGCCCACAGAGTGTGCACCGTCAGCAAGCCAAAGGCGGCGACGGCCACCGCCACCGCCAGCCAGACGTACACGGCATAGCCGCCCATATTCAGGAAGGCGGCGAAAGACGAAAAAGCGGGGCTCATCGGGCAGCTCCTTTATTCACCAGCGCCACCACCCACGGTCGACGGCGCTCCAGTTGCAGGATCAGGTTGCGCAGGCGCATCAGGGTCAGCGTGACCGACAGCGCGAGGAAAGCAAAGATACAGATCCGCAGCGGCAGACGCATGCTTGGGTCAATGGTTTGCTGCAGGTTGGTCGAGCCCTGGTGCAGGGTGTTCCACCAGTAGACCGAGTAATGAATGATGGGCAGATTGACCACCCCGACCAGGACGAGGATCCCCGCCGCGCGCCCGGCCAGCCGCCGGTCGTCAAAGGCGTGCCACAGGGCGATGACCCCGGCGTACAGAAACAGCAGCACCAGCTCTGAGGTCAGGCGGGCGTCCCAGATCCACCAGGTTCCCCACATCGGCTTACCCCATGCCGCGCCGCTGACCAGTGCCACCAGGGTGCAGACCGCCCCCACCGGCGCCAGGGCGGCGATCGCCAGGTCGGCCATTTTGATCTGCCAGACCACCCCGACGAAGGCCGCGACGGCCATCGCCAGGTACAGCCCCATCGACCACATCGCCGCCGGGACGTGAAGGTACATGATCCGATAGCTTTCCCCCTGCTGATAGTCCGCGGGGGCGAAGCCAAAGCCCCACCCCAGGCCGATGACCAGCAACAGCGCGCTCAACGCCGCCAGCCAGGGGATCCAGCATCCGCACAGGCGGTACAGCCGCTCGGGGATCGCCAGTTGATGTAACGCTTTCCACATAGACGCTTACTCACACGGTTATGATGGCCGCGCCCGCAGGCGCAGCGAATTATTGCACGGTCAGCCGCAGCGCGGCGGCGGTGGCGAACGGACACAGGGTGGCGCTGGCGGTTAAAAACGCCGCCAGCATCGCCAGATAGCCGCTGACCGGGAGCCCAGCGGCCGCCGCCTGGCAGGCCGCGGTGGCGAAAATCAGCAGCGGCACCGCCAGCGGCAGCACCAGCAGGCTCAGCAGGACGCCGCCGCGCTTCAGACCGACCGTCAGGCCAACCCCCACCGCGCCGAGAAAACTGAGCGTCGGGGTGCCGAGCAGCAAGGTCAGCGCCAGCACGCCGGCATCGTGCAGACTCATCCCCAGCAGCAGCGCCGCCAGCGGCGAGACGATCAGCAGCGGCAGGCCGCTCATCATCCAGTGGGCAACCACCTTCACCAGCACAACCGCCACCAGCGGCGTCGGCAGGAGCATCAGTTGCTCCAGGGAACCGTCCTGCCAGTCGTCGCGAAACAACCGATCCATCACCAGCAGCGCCGCCAGCAGCGCGGCGACCCACACCACGCCCGGCGCAATCTGCGCCAGCAGCTGTGGCGCGGCGCCGACGCCGAACGGAAACAGGGTGATGACGATCAGAAAGAACCAGAGCGGATTGAGGATCTCCGCCCCGCTGCGCCACGCCAGGCGCAGTTCCCGGGCCAACAGCGCTCGCATCATTGCCCGCCTCCCGCGTCGCCGCCGAGGCGCAGGGTGCGCAACGGACAGCGCAGCGGCCGCAGCGGCTGATGAGTCGTGAGGATCGCGCTTCCCCCCTGCCGGGCGTGCTGCTCCAGGCGGCGGGTCAGGGTTTCCATCGCCGTGGCGTCGAGCGCGGTGAACGGCTCATCGAGGATCCACAGCGGCGCGTCGGTTAACCACAGGCGGGTCAGCGCCACCCGCCGCTGCTGCCCGGCGGAGAGCTGGCTCAAGGGGAGGTCTTCATAGCCCGCCAGGCCGACGGCGGCGAGGGCGCTTTCCCGCTGCTGAAGGCGGCTGGATGGAAAGAAGAAACGCAGGTTTTCATCGGCGGTCAGCGCCGCGTTGACGCCGGGTTTATGGCCCAGCCACAGCAACTGACGATGAAATGACTCCCGGACCTTCGCCAGCGGCTGCCCCTGCCAGCTCACCACCCCGCTTTCCGGGCGCGCCAGGCCGCAAAGGATCCGCAGCAGCGAGGTTTTCCCCGCGCCGTTATCACCGGCGACCTGCAGCAGCTCGCCGGCAGCGAGGGACAGCGTCAGCGCCGCAAATAGCGGTCGATCGTCAACGATGCAGGTCAGTCGCTCTGCATGCAGCATGAAGGCAAACTCCTTGATTCAGACAGTATTTTACGTCGTGGCTAAGTATGGGTTGCGCCGCGCGGGCGACGCAACCCTGACGATTACTGTCCGGCCCCCGGCAGCTTCGAGATATCGGCGTTGCCTAACGCCTTCTCATCGTGCGCTGCGGTCTCCTTACGCACCTTCGCCACATCGCTGGCGCTGACCGCCGGCGCATTGTTGCCCCAACTGGTGCGGATGAAGTTGACCACATCCGCCACCTGCTGGTCGTCCAGACGCCAGCCAAACGACGGCATGGTCAGGTTGGAGACCGCATCTTTCACCGCCGGCGTGGTGCTCCCGGTCAGAACGATATGGATAAGCGAAGTGGCATCTTCGGTCTGTACCACCGGGTTGCCCTTCAGCGACGGGAAGGCGCGTTGGTAGCCCACGCCGTCGGTGCGGTGGCAGGCGGCGCAGTTATCAACGTACAGCGCGGCGCCGGTTTTGCTGTCGTTACCCTTCCACAGATCTTTCGCCACGCTGTCTTCCACCGGGGCTGGGGTCTGTTTGCCGCCGCGCGGCGGGAGCGACTTCAGATAGCGGGCGATGGCGGTGATGTCGTCATCAGAAAGATACTGCAGACTGTGCTCCACCACATCGCTCATGCCGCCGAAGACCACCGATTTATCGTTGCGTCCGGTTTTCAGGAACTCGGCCAGCTCAGCCTCGCTCCAGGTCCCCAGACCGTCGCGGTTTTCGCCGCGCAGGCTGGAGGCGACCCAGCCGTCAATCGGCGCATTGCTGCCCGCCAGGTAATCATCGCCTTCGCTTTCGCTCAGCGCTTTTTCCTGCATCGTCAGACTGCGCGGGGTATGGCAGGCGCCGCAGTGGCCCAGGCCTTCCACCAGATAGCGGCCGCGCTCCAGCACCGGGTCAACCTGCGGGTTGGCGACAAAGTCGCTCGGCGTCGGGGCGAAGATGCCGCGCCAGAACGCCAGCGGCCAGCGCATCGACAGCGGCCACGGGATGTCGGTGTCCTTGTTGGCGGCATTTACCGGTTCCACGCCATGCATAAAGTAGGCGTACATGGCGCGCATGTCCGCTTCACTGATCCGCGCGAACGAGGGATACGGCATCGCCGGATAGAGCGTGGAACCGTCTTTCCGCACGCCCTTGCGCACCGCGTCGTCGAACTCTTCGAAGGTGTACCCGCCGATGCCGTGTTCTTTATCCGGCGTGATATTGGTGGAGTAGATGGTGCCGATCGGCGTCTCCATCGGCAGACCGCCGGCGAAAGGTTTCCCCGTTTTGCCGTTGGTGTGGCAGGCGACACAGTCCCCCGCCCGCGCCAGATACTCCCCCTGCTTAATCAGATTGCTGTCCGCAGGCGCCTCTTCGGCAAAAGCCGCGCAGCTCAATGCCCCAAGCACCAGGGCCGATAACCATTGCATTTTCATCATCTGCCTTCCTTTATGCCTGCACCAGGGGACCCGGATTTTTCAGATACTGCTCACGGATCGCCTTCGCTGACCAGTAGGCCAGCGCGGCCACCGTGCCGGTTGGGTTGTAGCCCAGCCCCTGCGGGAACGCGGAGGCGCCGATGACGAAGACGTTATGCACGTCCCAGCTTTGCAGATAACGGTTCACGGCGCTGGTTTTCGGATCTTCCCCCATTACCGCCCCGCCGTTCATATGGGTGGTCTGGTAGGTGGTGGTATCAAAGTGGCTGTTGGCGTTTTTCGGGCTGCCGAGGATATATTTCGGCTTCATCGCTTTGGCGATCGGCGCCATCTTATCGAACATAAACTGCGCCATCTTGATGTCGTTTTCCTGCCAGTCGAAGGTCATGCGCAGCAGCGGCTGGCCGAAGACGTTTTTGTAGTTCGGATCAAGATCGAGGTAGTTCTGCCGATAGGACTGGTGCGCGCCGTGGGCATCCATCGACAGGTGATGGGTGTAGGTATCGGCAACCGCCGCTTTCCACTTGCTGCCCCACGCCGGGGTGCCCGGCGGTACCGGGAAACCGGAGATGGGCTTGGTCCCGGCCTGGTTGACCCAGAATGGTGAACCGCCCACAAAGCCCGCCGCGCCGTGGTCGAAGTTGTCGGCGTTGAAGTCGTCGACCCCGACGCCGTTGCCGCCCGCGCCGATAAACGGGTTGGTATAGGTGTCTTTGTCGAAAATGGCCTTGATGGTGGTCATGTTCTGGTAGGCGAAGTTACGCCCCACCACCCCTTCGCCGGTCTCCGGATTGTACGGTTTGCCGATCCCGGAGAGCAGCATCAGGTGCACGTTGTGGAACTGGAAGGCGCCGATAATCACCAGGTCCGCCGGCTGTTCCATTTCGCGCCCCTGGCCGTCGACGTAGGTCACGCCGGTGGCGCGGGATTTGTCGTCGGTCAGGTTGACCTTCAGCACGTTGGCGTTAGTCCGCAGTTCAAAGCGTTTTTCCTGGCGCAGCGCCGGCAGGATGTTCACGTTCGGCGAGGCTTTCGAATACATGTAGCAGGCGTAGCCGCTGCAGAAACCGCAGAAGTTACACGGCCCCATCTGCGCGCCATACGGGTTGGTATAGGAGTCGGAGGTGTTTGCGGAAGGCAGGTTATAGGGATGATAGCCCACTTCCAGGGCCGCTTTTTCAAACAGCTGCGCCGACCAGGTGTTTTTCTGCGCCGGCAGCGGGAAATCGTCCGAGCGGTCCGGGGCGAAGGCGTTGCCGCCGCGGCCTTTGCCGACGACCTTGCCTTTGATCGACCAGGCAGTCCCGGAAGTGCCGAACACTTTTTCCGCTTTATCGAAGAACGGCTCCAGCTCGTCGTAGGTGACGCCGAAATCCTGGATGATCATATCCTGGGGAATGAAGTTTTTGCCGTAGCGTTCTTCATAGTGGCTGCGCATCCGCAGTTCGATGGGATCGACGCGAAAATGCACGCCGGACCAGTGCAGCCCGGCACCGCCCACGCCGGTACCCGGCAGGAAGGCCGCCAGCTGCCGATACGGCACCGCCTGCTGGCTGGTGTTATGCCGGATGGTGACGGTGCTTTTCGACAGATCCTGGAACAGCTTGCGGCGGATGTTGTAGGTCAGCTCATCAATCACCTGCGGATAGGCGCCGTCCGGCCAGGTATCGCGCATCGGGCCGCGCTCCAGCGCGACGACGTTGAGCCCGGCTTCGGTCAGCTCTTTGGCCATGATCGCCCCAACCCAGCCGAAGCCGACGATCGCGACATCGGTTTTTTTCAATACGGTGGCCATGATTACGCCCTCTCCCCATTAATTGATACCGGTGGGAAGGGATAGCGTTCGCTTCGTTCAACCCAGTCCATAAAGTCGGCGCGCGCGCCGGGAAAATTAATCAGCGTCCAGCCGACCATGCCTTTATTGCCGCCATGGATCGGGTCGCTGAAGAAGCCTTCGCGGGTGTTTTGCAGCAGATAGGAGAAGAACAGCGAGGCCGGGAGCTGTTTGAACTCGGCTTTGCCGGATTCCCACAGGCCGAGCGCCTCGTCCTGCTGCTCGCTGCTCAGTTCAGCGAAGGTTTTGTGATACTTGTCCTGACACCAGACCTCAGCGTCGGCGATCCCGAGGTTATAGATCTGTTTGGGCACCAGCGGCAGCTGATAGCCCATCTCTTTCGGTACGTCGGGGTTGAAGGGACCCTGCATGTACCAGATGGAGCCGGTGGCGTAGGGGGTATTGAGCTGGCGGTCAATAAACTCCGGCACCCCGGCCTCTTTGGCGCCAGGACCGAGTTCATCCGCCGGGATTAAGCGAGCGACGGCGGCGTTGATAAACACCCACTCACGATCGTTGAAGAACTGCGGCTTCCAGTAGCTGGCCGCCACGGTGTTCCCGGAAGCGGGCTCAGACGCGGGGGCCGCCTGCGCGGTCGCGCTGGTGGCCACGCCAATGGCCCCTGCTCCCGCGCCGCCGATCACCACCGTCGGGATCAACGCCATCGATTTCACCAGGAAATCACGCCTGGAATTGTTGGTTTTCTCGCTCGACATCATCACATTCCTGTCATTGAAAATTACTGTTTTTGTCGCTGACAAACCCAGTGAATGTCGTGCTGGAACCGATACCATTACGCTTCGCAACCACTTAACGTCTGGCCCGGCCCGGCAAGTCGGATAAAACATCGCCAGTGGCGATATCATTTATAGGGTTATCGTTTGGATAGTAGACGATTCTCAACGAAACGCGGGAAATCGGAGAGAAATTCACCGGAATGTCATCGTGAGAAGGGTGCTGCCATAAACCTTGAGGCGGCAAACCGGCGGCATTCACACCGCGCTGAGCTTACCCATGCGCCATAAAAGAGTGACTTGTATCACAAATGTTATTTTTTGTTTATGGTACATGGCAGATTAAACGTCTGTAAATACTCGTATTAGGAATAATTAAACATTTTGAGCTGTTAAAAAAGTTACTAACCGTTGTTAACTATTTTGCATCTATTTCCCGGCTAACGCGTTCAGCTGGCGATCCCCATCCACAGGAGAAGAGAAGATATGTTCGATCATGTGAAATTCGGCGCTAGCGACTATGCCGCCAGCAAAGCGTTCTTTTTACAGGCCCTGGCCCCGCTTGGCGTAACGCTGGTTGGCGAAGGCGAGCCGACCTACGGCGCAGAGCTGGCCGGCAGCGGCGATGTCTCTCTATGCCTCTATCAAAGTACGGAAAAACCGGCGCCGCTGCACATTGCCTTTCGCGCCGACAGCCGCGAGCAGGTCGATGCCTTCTGGCAGGCGGCGCTGGCCGCCGGAGGAAAGGACAACGGCGCGCCGGGGTTACGGCCAAACTACCACGCCAGTTACTACGCCGCCTTTGTGATTGCGCCAGACGGGCACAATATTGAAGCCGTGTGCCATCTGGCGGGGTAAGCTGAGCGGAAAAAAATTCCCACGTCCGTGGGAAACACTGAAGGTATGGATGTGTCGGATTCAGCTGACCGGCTCAATGAGGGCGGACAACAGTCCGTTGAAGTGGGTATGTGACTCAATGACATAATCCGAGGAGACTTTATCGCGGATTTCGAAACGGTCATCTGTGAAGCTGTAGACAATCGCGGACATGCCCTCTTCACCAATCACTACTTTGTCATTGAGGTTCGGATCGACATAGATTTCGTTAATACGCGTCTCAAAGTTTCGAACAAAGATATTCGACCATGCAGGTTCACCGTTCTCTGCCTGCACCAGGCTGTACAATGTCATGCCATTGTACTCACCCCCATCCATAATATTGAACATATCCGCGTAGTCCGGCCGACTAATCAATAGTCGTTGAATATCCTCATAGACCCTTCTTTTCTTGTCCTCCCATTCAACAGGCGCGACTTTGTGCATTAAATCTGCCATGACGTCTGGGTCTACAGGGTCGGCTACGGGATAATTACCTTCCACCATCAGCGACTTCAGGTTACCAATCGTGAAATAGCGCTTTAGCTGGGCGGGGAATAAAACTGGCATTGCGATTGTTTTTCCTTTCTCGTCGCAAAACTCGACCAGATAGCCAGTTGTTGGCGTATTAAAAAACATCACAATCGTACCAAGCGTTCCTTTTACCAGCCCTTCATTCGGTAAATCCTCACCTAAAACCACAACGTCTAATTCGGCTCTTTTCATTTTAATTTCCTTATCAAACGAAAACAGGCCCCACACGTGTGGGGAAGACCCGAACAGGGAACCGGAGAGTTTTTCTTTTTTAGACACACCCCCACACACGTGGGGAAGACAGTCCATATACTCTGACAAAACCATGCTTAACAGAAACACCCCCACGCATGTGGGGAAGACACCAGCATATTGTGTTTAGCGGCGTATTAAAATACCAGATTTACGATAGTTGCACTCCGCAGGGTTTCCGCATCAGCATCAACATTTATCAAACGAAAAAGTCTGTCCCCATATCACCACCGTCGACTTGCTGCTGACCAGGACCGATATACCCTACTGGCCTGCCCGCCCCGCAGCCAGGCGCAAAACGCTTTTGTCATACCTAGAACGTAGCGCGACGTACTGATGCTTGCCTTCCGTGGCTTCGCGTAGTTACCGCTGCGGAAAAATCCACACATCCTCCGCCGGGAGCGTCAGATGGCAGTGTTCGGCATCGCGCAGCGCCGTTCCGTAGGCGCGCAGCGGAAAGTCGTCGCCTTCGGTACGGAACAGGTACTCCCAGCGGTCGCCGAGGTACATGCTGGTCAGCAGCGGTAGCTGGAGGCTATTATCCTGCGCTGCGCCGTCGAGACGCAGGCGCTCGACGCGGATCACCGCCGTCGCCGGTTGGCCGACGCTGACCCCCTCGCCCGCTCGTCCCCACAGCGTCCAGCTGGCGCCTTCAACCCTCGCACGACCGTTTTCCAGTGCCGTCACCTTACCGTGCAGGCGGTTATTGCTGCCCATAAACTCGGCGGCGAACAACGTCGCCGGGCTGCCGTACATCTCCTGCGGCGTCCCCTGCTGCTCGATGACGCCATTATTCAGCAGCAGAATACGATCGGAGATGGCCATTGCTTCATTTTGATCGTGGGTGACCATCAGCGCCGACAGGCCCAGCTTGATGATCAGCTCGCGCAGAAACACCCGCGCCTCTTCGCGCAGCTTGGCGTCAAGGTTGGAGAGCGGTTCATCCAGCAGGATCACCGGCGGGTTGTAGACCAGCGCCCGGCCGATGGCCACCCGCTGCTGCTGGCCGCCGGAGAGCTGGTGCGGATGGCGGTTGCCGAGATGCCCCAGCCCCAGTTGATCCAGCACGCGCTGCACCCGTTCTTTTATCTCCCCGGCGGCGACTTTACGCAGCTTCAGCGGATAGGCCACGTTGTCGAACACCGTTTTGTGCGGCCACAGGGCATAGGACTGAAAGACCAGGCCCAGGTTACGCTCTTCGGCCGGGATTTCGCTGCGCGGCGTACCGTCGTACACCGTACGGTTGCCGATGGCGATCCGTCCGCTCGTCGGCTTCTCCAGCCCGGCCACCGCCCGCAGTAGCGTGGTTTTGCCGCTTCCCGAAGGCCCCAGCAGCGATACTACCTCCCCCCGGCCAAGCGTCATGGACACCCCCTTCAGCACCGGGTTGTCGCCATAGGTGAGATGCAGATTTTCTACCGATAACTCAATCATGTAATTTCACTCCAAAGCGCAGGGCGATGCCAAGGCCAATCACCACCAGCAGAATATTGATAAAGGAGAGCGCCGCGACGATATCAATGGCCCCCGCCGCCCACAGCGACACCAGCATCGAGCCGATGGTTTCCGTACCCGGCGACAGCAGATAGACGCCGGTGGAATACTCGCGCTCAAAGATAAGGAACATCAACAGCCACGAGCCAATCAGCCCATAGCGCGACAGCGGGACGGTGACGTGGCGGGTGATCTGCCCCCGTGAGGCACCAGTGCTGCGCGCCGCCTCCTCCAGCTCCGGGCCCACCTGCAGCAGCGTCGAAGAGATGAGCCGCAGACCGTAGGCCATCCATACCACGGTGTAGGCCAGCCAGACGCTGAAGATGGTGTTGCGCAGGGCGCGCAGCTGCACGATAACGTGTTCGCGCAGCCAGTCGGCCACCGGCAGCGCTGAGAGCCAGCCGTGCTTCAGCGACTGATCGAGCCACATCGGCACAAACAGGAACACCCACAGGAAGGCCAGACCGGCCAGCAGCCCCGGCACCGCGCGCGGGACCAGCACGCTGTAGTCGAGAAAGCGGGTGACGTTGTCCGCTTTGCGGTGCATGGCGATGCCGACAAACAGATAGCAGACCACCGCCAGCGCGCCGCCGACGATGCCGATAGCCATCGAGTTGACGATCGCCCGCAGCAGGTTGGGCTGCTGCCAGATATTGTGGAACGTCGCCAGCGACAGCTCATCCCACAACGACACGCCGACGCCCCAGTTGGAGATAAAGGCGCGCAGCGCCACGCCGAGCAGTGGTACGCCGATGGTCACCGTCAGCCAGGCCACTACCACCGCCCCGGCCACCCAGCGCCATTTGCCCAGCGGCAGCGCCCGCGCCTGCGACGCCTTGCCCTTCATGGTGACAAAGCGGTTGGCGGTGCGCATCAGCCGACGCTGGAGCATCACCAGCGGGATGGTGATGCAGATCAGCACCACCGCCACCGCCGCCATCAGATGGTAGGAGGGGGTGCCGAGCTTGTTGGTCAGCTTATAGAGATAGGTCGCCAGCACCATGTTGCCCTCAGGGTCGCCCAGCACCAGCATCAGACCGAAAACTTCCAGACCGAGGAAGAAGAGCAGCACGCAGGCGTAAAGAATGGATGGCCGCACCATCGGCAGACTCACCGAGGTCATCACCTGCAGCGGGGTAGCGCCGACGGTGCGCGCCGCCTCTTCCACGTCGGAACCGACGCTGCGCAGCGCCGAAGAGATATAGAGATAGGCGTGCGGAACGTGGGTTAAGCCGGCGATGACCACAATGCTGAACATCGAGTAGATATTCCACGGTACAAAGCCGATCAGTTGCTGCGCCCACTGGGAAAAGAAGCCTACCGGCCCGGCGGCCACCACGTAGCCAAAGCCCAGCACCATCGGCGAGACGAAGATCGGCACCAGGATCAGCGGCTCAATGATCCGCCGGCCGGGTAAATCGGTGCGCACCATCAGAAACGCCAAAATACCGCCCAGCGGAATGGCAATAATCACCAGGCCAAAGGCCAGAATAAAACCTGACCTTAATGCCAGATAAAAATCCGGGTCGGTAAAAATAAAGGCGAACGCTTCCAGACTCCACGATTTGGAGCGGGAAAAGAATGGCGCGGAGAGAAAACTCTGCACCACAATAAATAACAGTGGGACATAAATCACCAGCGCCGTGATGCACACCACCACGCCGCGCGGCAGCCCCTGCCACTTTCTGCGTAATACATTCATGGTTCATCCCTTTGGTCAGGAGAAAAAACCCGCCGGGTGTGAATAAGGGGCATCGGCGATGCCCCGAAGGAGGATTATTTCGCGGCGGCGCTGCGCCATTGTTTAATAAACTGCAGACGTTTTTGCGGCTGTAAATAATCGAGCAGCGTTTCGTTGACCGGGATCGGTTTTAACGCTTTGCCCAACAGCGCGGTCATACCATCGATATCATTTTTACCTTCAATATCGCGACGAATAGAGGGAATATCCGCCTGGCTGGCGAGGATCTGCTGGCCTTTTTCCGACAAGACATAATCCAGCCACAATTTCGCTGCATTGGGATGTTCGCTCTCCTGGCTAATAAACGAGACGCGGGAGAGCACCAGCACGTAATCTTTCGGATAGGCGATGCCTAAAGAGGGATCGTTTTTCGCCCGTGCTTCGGCATAGGAGCCAAGAATGTTATAGCCGATCAGGTTTTCGCCAGAGGAGACGCGCTCCATCATCGTGCCGGTGGAAGACTGCACTGTCAGACCGCCTTTAGCGATATTCGCCAGGTCGGCAAAATAGTTCGCGTCGGCCTGGCTGTCCTGCACCGCCAGCATAAAGCCGAGGCCCGATTTTTCGATATCGTAGGTGGTGACTTTGCCTTTAAATTTATCGGCCTGGCTGGCGATCAGTTTTGCCAGCGCGGTATGCGAATCCGGAACCTCATTCTGCGGGATCAGCCGTTTGTTATAGATAAACACCACCGGCTCGTAGGTGGTGCCATAGGCTTTCTGCTGCCAGACCGCCCAGTCGGGTAATTGCTTCACCTCCGGCGAGGCATATTGTTCCGCGTATTCGGTAGCTAATTTCAGCGCGGTATCCATCGACGAGCTCCACACCACGTCCCCGCTGCCGCCCCCGGCGGCCTGCTCGCTGATATAGCGGTTATACAGCTCGGTGCTGTTCATGTCGTTATATTCAACTTTGACGCCCGGATATTGCGCTTCAAATCCTTTAATTAACGGCCCGGCTGCTTTGGTATCGGTGGTGGAATAAATAACCACCTTGCCCTCTTTTACGGCGGCATCAACCGTTTTTTGATAATCCGCCGGATAGCCCGCAGGCACCTCCGCCCAGGCGGCACAGGCGAAAACGGCCGTCAGTGAAACCACTAAACCACTTATTTTCTTATACATGATACCAACCTTTAACCATCAATTAATAAACACAAATTTAACATATAGTGGTATCAGCTCCCCTTGCAACGCCGGGGATGGCTTTTTTCTGGCTTTTGTGACACTGGCAGAATTTAAAAATGTGGTGTTTATGGCGTTAATTAAAACGCGATCCCGGCCCGGTTTTTTATCGCCTGTCGCCTGACTCAGACGCAGTGACGTTCCGCCGGAAGCCCCCGCCCTTGACCTTCTGCGCCGGGCGGCGCAGCATAAAACGGCAAACATAACAAAATAACAACAGACTACAGGAGAGAATCAGTGCCAACAGGACACCGCTTTCTGGCGACGGATCTGCATCAGTTTGTCGTCTCACTGTTTACCCATCTCGGCAGTACCTCAAGAGAAGCCACCCTCGTCGCGGACCATCTGATCGCTGCCAATCTTGCCGGGCATGACTCCCACGGCATCGGGATGATCCCAAGCTACGTGAAATCCCACGCCGGTGGTTTTCTGCAGCTCAACCGCCACGCCACGGTGACCAAAGACGCCGGCGCCGTGGTCACCCTCGACGGCAACGCCGGCTTCGGCCAGGTGGTCGCCCACGAAGCGATGCAGTTAGGCATTGAAAAGGCGAAGCAGCACGGCATGGCGGCAATCGCCCTGCGCAATGCGCATCACGTCGGGCGCATCGGCTACTGGGCCGAGCAGTGCGCCGCCGCGGGGCTGATCTCCATTCACTTCGTCAGCGTGATCGGCGACCCGATGGTCGCCCCGTTCCGCGGGAAGGACAGCCGCTTCGGCACTAACCCGCTGTGCGTGGTGTTTCCCCGCGCGGGCCATCCTCCGCTGCTGCTGGACTACGCCACCAGCGCCATCGCCTTTGGTAAAACCCGCGTCGCCTGGCATAAAGGCGAAGCCGTGGCCCCTGGCTGCCTGATCGACGCCAAAGGGCTCCCCACCACCGACCCGGCGGTGATGCAGACCTCGCCGCTGGGCGCCCTGCTCACCTTCGCCCAGCACAAAGGCTATGCCCTGGCGACGCTGTGCGAAGTGCTCGGCGGGGCGCTCTCCGGGGGGCAAACCACCCATCAGGAGAGCCTGCAGACCAGCGTCGACGCCATCTTTAACTGCATGACCACGGTGATCCTGCGCCCGGACGCGTTCGATGCCCCGGACAGCCAGGCGCAGACGGAGGCCTTTATCGCATGGTGTAAGCAGTCACCGCACGATCCCGATGCCCCGGTGCTGGCGCCCGGCGAATGGGAGGCCGCCAACCGCGAAGCGCGGCTGGCGCAGGGGATCCCGCTGGATGCCGGCAGCTGGCAGGCTATCTGCGCCGCCGCGCGCGACGTCGGCCTGAGCGAATCGCACTTCGACCGCTGCCGCCCTCTCGCCTAGCCGCGTTTCCCCCCGCAGAGCGTCTGACGTCGGCGCTCTGCGTCATCGTCATTAGTGACGAGGTCACGCTCCCGTCAGTAATCACCTTTCACTTTCCATTATAAATCAATAAATTAAATTCTGGCACAAGACCTGCATAGCGCAGCAGGCCTGCGTCTGCATCACGACCAGGCGTTACCGCGATCGTTGCCCGTCGGGCCCGGCGCGACAGCGATCCTCTGTTCACTGTTAACAGGTCTGTTACTGATGAAAAAAATCACGAGCGTGTGCCCCTACTGCGGGGCGGGTTGCAAACTTAAACTGGTTGTCGACAACAATAAAATCATTCGCGCGGAAGCCGCCGACGGCGTCACCAACCAGAACCAGCTGTGCCTGAAAGGCTACTACGGCTGGGATTTTCTTAACGACACGCAGCTCCTGACGCCCCGTCTCAAACAACCGATGATCCGCTACCAGAAAGGCGGCGCCTTCACGCCGGTCAGCTGGCAGGAGGCGATTCGCTATACCGCCAGCAAGCTCAGGGAGATCAAAGAGAAGCATGGCCCGCGCGCCATCATGACCACCGGCTCCTCGCGCGGCACCGGCAACGAAACCAACTATGTGATGCAAAAGTTCGCCCGCGCGGTACTGAACACCAATAACGTCGACTGCTGCGCCCGCGTCTGCCACGGCCCCTCCGTCGCCGGGCTGCAGCAGGCGCTGGGCAATGGGGCGATGAGCAACTCGATCAGCGACATCGAAAACTCGAAATGCCTGTTGGTCTTTGGCTACAACTGCGCCGACTCCCATCCGATCGTCGCCCGCCGGGTGATCAAAGCCCGGGAAAATGGCGCCAAAATCATCGTCTGCGATCCGCGGCGCATTGAAACCGCGCGCATTGCCGACCGTCATCTGCAGCTCAACAACGGCAGCAACATGGCGCTGGTGAATGCCTTCGGCTATGTACTGCTGGAGGAGGAGCTGTACAACAAAGCCTATGTCGAACGCTATACCGAAGGGCTGGATGCTTACCGCGAAGCGGTGAAGGATTATGCCCCGGAAGCGGTGGAAGCGATTGTCGGAGTCAGCGCGCAGGCGATCCGTGAGGCGATGCGCATCTTCGCCGCGGCCCCTTCCGCCACTATTATGTGGGGCATGGGCGTCACCCAGTTTGGCCAGGCGGTGGACGTGGTGCGCGGTCTGGCAAGCCTGGCGCTGCTCACCGGTAACCTGGGGCGGGCGAACGTCGGCGTGGGCCCGGTCCGCGGGCAAAACAATGTGCAGGGCGCCTGCGATATGGGCGTGCTGCCGAACCTGTTCCCGGGTTATCAGGAGGTCACCGACCCCGCCGTGCGGGAGAAATTTGCCGCCGCCTGGGGTGTCGACCCGGCGCTGATGGATGACCAGGTCGGCACCCGCATCACCGAGGTGCCGCATAAAGCGCTGACCGGCGAGATCAAAGCCTACTACATCATGGGCGAAGATCCGCTGCAGACCGAAGCCGACCTCGGCCTGGTGCGCAAAGGCATCGAGGCGCTGGACTTTGTGGTGGTGCAGGACATCTTCATGACCAAAACGGCGGAAATTGCCGATGTCCTGCTGCCGGCCACCTCCTGGGGAGAGCACGGCGGCGTATTCACCTGCGCCGACCGCGGGTTCCAGCGCTTTGAACAGGCGATCCCTCCGGCGGGGAATGTGAAGCGCGACTGGGAGATCATCAGCCTGCTGGCCAGCGAAATGGGTTATCCGATGCACTATGAGAGCAACCAGCAGATCTGGGACGAGATGCGCGAACTCTGCCCGCTGTTCTACGGCGTGACCTGGGAGAAAATGGGCGATATGGGCCATGTCCAGTGGCCGTGCCCGACCCTCGACCACCCCGGCACGCCGTGGCTGTATAAAGACAACCGCTTCGATACCCCATCGGGTAAAGGGCAACTGTTCGCCACCGCCTGGCGCGCGCCAGCGGAGCGCCCGGATGACGAGTGGCCGCTGGTGCTCTGCACCGTGCGGGAGGTGGGGCATTACTCCTGCCGCTCAATGACCGGCAACTGTGCCGCGCTGCAGTCGCTGGCCGACGAGCCGGGACGGGTGCAGATGAATCCGGTGGATGCGCAACGACTGGGGATCGCTGACAAACAGCTGGTGTGGGTCAGCTCCCGGCGCGGGAAGGTGATCACCCGCGCCGACCTCAGCGATCGCATCAATCCGGGGGCGGTCTATATGACCTATCAGTGGTGGGTGGGCGCCTGCAATGAGCTGACCCAGGATAACCTCGATCCGATCTCCAAAACGCCGGAAACCAAATACTGTGCGGTGAAAGTGGAAGCGATTGCCGACCAGCAGTGGGCGGAGCGCTATGCCTGGACGGCCTACAGCGATATGAAGGCGCGGCTGAAAGCCACCGCCGACGTCTGACCTCAGGGAGCGCGCGCGCTCCCTCTGCCGCTGCCGGTGGTTACGCCGCCGGCAGCTGTTTCTCTACCAGCGCCACCCACATGGCCACCCCGGGACTAATCAGCGCATCGTTAAAGTCATAGCTGGCGTTATGCAGCGGCTTCGACGGGGTTTCGCCGTCGGTGCCTATCCAGAAATAGGCTCCCGGACAGGCCTCCAGCATGCAGGCAAAATCTTCGGAGGCCATCGACGGCGCCTGGTTCCAGCGCACCGCTTCCGCGCCGAGGGTGGCGACGGCCACCTCGCGCACCTGCTGCGCCTGCAGCGCATGGTTTTTGGTCACTGGATAGCCCGGGAACCAGCTAATCTCACCCTGCACATCGGACACCTGCGGCTGGGTCGCCACATAGCTTTCGATAAGCTCGCGCACGCGGGCGCGAACGCGATTGCTCAGACAGCGGAAGGTACCGCGCAGCACCACGGTGTCCGGCAGGACGTTGATCGCCTCGCCGCCGTTTATCTGGGTGATACTGACCACCGCGGAATCCTGCGGCGACAGGCGGCGGGAAGGAATGGTCTGCAGCGCCATAATCAGCTGCGCCGCCGCGACGATCGGATCGGCCCCGCTCTCCGGCATCGCCGCATGACAGCTCTTTCCGCGCAGGGTGATCTCGAAGGCGTCCAGCGAGGCCATCATCGCGCCATCGCTGAGCGCCACTTCGCCAAGGGGGATCCCCGGCCAGTTATGCAGCGCGTAGATGGCGTCCATCGGGAAGCGTTCGAACAACCCCTCTTCCACCATTTTGCGCGCGCCGCCGAGGTTCTCTTCCGCCGGCTGGAAGACAAAGTGGACGGTGCCGCTGAACTGGCGGGTCTGCGCCAGATGGGCGGCCGCCGCCAGCAGCATCGCGGTGTGACCATCGTGGCCGCAGGCGTGCATCACCCCGGGACGGCGCGAGCGATAGCTGACGCTCCCCAGCTCGGTGATCGGCAGGGCATCCATATCGGCGCGCAGGCCGATGACCGGCCCGGGACCGTTTTCCAGCGTCGCCACGACGCCGGTGCCGGCCAGCCCGCGGTGTACCTGCAGCCCAAACGAGGCCAGCAGCTCCGCAACGCGGCGCGAGGTCTCCTGCTCCTGATATCCGAGCTCAGGCGCGGCGTGAAATTCACGTCGCCAGCCAACGGCTTCGGCGATCAGTGACGGCGATACGGCCATGTATTACTCCTTTCCTGCATAGCGTAATGCTGAATAATCGGTCATGCGTCGCGTTTTTTCCCCGTCGCTCACCGACGTCGGGTCGCTGCCGCTCCCTCCGTTATATCCTGTCGTTAACACGCTGACAACGTCACGAAATGCGGCGGCGGCGCGGCGTACAGCCCTGTCGCCGCCCGGCGGTCCTTTTTTGGTAGTGATTTCAACGGTGACAACGGCCAGGCGATTAATTATTATGCAACTCAGGACGGCAATTTGCCGAAGGATCCACTACTGACCTCTCCTTCATCGGAAATAAAATGTTTAACCCAGACCAGAATCGTCTTGCCCCCACGCTGGCGATGATCATGGCCGCGTCGCTCGTGGGATTTATCACCGGCTATACGGTGCCGTTAATCAGTCTTGAGCTGGCGCAGAAGCAGATCGCGCCGCTGTACGTCGGCCTGCTGGCCGCCCTGCCGCCCGCCGGCATGATGATCTCCTCTTTCCTCTCTCCTGCGCTGTGCCGGCGCGTTGAAATGGGCGTGCTGCTGAGCGGCAGTCTGATCATGCTGGCGCTGGCGACCATCGCCTCATGCATGACCACCGATATGACGCTGCTTTTGCTGCCGCGCCTGCTGACCGGCCTGGCCTCCGGGGTCATTATCGTGCTGGGCGAAAGCTGGATCACCGGCGGCGCGGCGGGCAGCCAGCGCGCCACCCTCACCGGCATCTACGCCTCGGCCTTTACCGGCTGCCAGCTGGCCGGGCCGTTACTGATCTCCGTCGGCCCCGCCTGGCAGGCCTCGGCGCTGATGGCGATCGTCGCGGTCACTGCCGTCTGCCTGCTGATGCTGCGCCATCTGCCCACTGGCACCCGCGAAAGCCTTGGGGAGCGCGCCAGCTGGCGCAGCCTCGGCGCTTTCCTGCCGGTACTTGCCTCCGGGGTCTTCTGCTTCGCCTTCTTTGACGCCAGCATCCTCGCGCTGCTGCCGCTGTACGGCATGGACAAAGGACTTAATGAAGGAATGGCGGTGCTGCTGGTCACCGTGGTGCTCACCGGGGATGCGATGTTCCAGACCCCGCTCGGCTGGCTGGCCGACCGGGTCGGCATTCGCCGCGTGCATCTGACCTGCGCGGTAGTCTTCAGCCTGTCGCTGCTGGCCCTGCCGCTGATGCTCGGCTCGCGCATTCAGCTGATGGCCATTTGCCTGTTGCTGGGCGCCGCGGCGGGCGCGCTTTATACCCTGTCGCTGGTGCGGGCGGGGAAAACCTTCAATGGGCAGAAGCTGATTATGATTAACGCCCTGTTCGGCTTTTTCTGGTCCGCCGGCAGCGTCGCCGGGCCGGTGGTCAGCGGCATGCTGATCGGCATCACCGGTTACGATGGCCTGATCGTCACCCTGGTGGCCAGCGGCGTGCTGTTCCTGTTGATTCAGTGTCTGTGCAAAAACGAGAAAACCCTGCTTGCCAGTGAGCAGGAAGAGGAGATGGACGAGGCGACGGAGTCCGCACGCTAGTTTTGCGTGGGGCTGGTCTGGCGCCAGCCCGCTCGCCAGCAACCAGGCTGAGGTTTTACGCCATCAAACCTGCTCCAGGAGGACATCATGTTTTCATACATCATGCTTGGAACCAATGACCTGCCACGCGCCATCAAGTTCTATGACCCGTTAATGGCGCTGCTGGGACACGTCAAAGCCGGCCGTAACGAACAGGGGGCGTCCTGGGGCACCTTCAACGGCAATCACACCTGTGGGCTGTGCGTGGGCATCCCTTTTGACCAGCAGCCTGCCGGGGTGGGTAATGGAACGATGGTGGCGCTTAACGCCCGCTCCGTCGAGCATATTGCGGAACTGCATGCCCTCGCCCTGCAACTCGGCGGACGTGACGAAGGCGGTCCCGGTCACCGCCCGCAGTATGGCGACGGTTTTCACAGCGCCTACGTCCGCGATCCCGACGGCAATAAGCTGGCGTTTGTTTATTATGCGTCTGCAGATTGAACGTTGAGATCTGAGGAGCTTGCGGGCTGCTGGCAGGAGAGGAAATTTGACAATCTCACTTCCTACCAGTAGGTTGTCCCGGCTGAATAGAACCCGCTGTAGATAGCGCACTTTTTCACCGCAATGATTGCTGGAGCGTGAAATGATCGAACGTTCGCCGAAAGCGCGAGAAATTATGGCCAATACGAGACAGCTGCTCACCGTCGGAGGGTATAAAAGTTTTAGCTATGCCGATCTTGCTGAGCGCGTGGGAATTCGTAAAGCCAGTATCCATCATCATTTTCCCAGCAAAGAAGATTTAGTTCATGCTGTTGTACAGGAGTACCGTGCAGAAGCCCGGGCGGGCATGGAGGCCATGGATCAGCAAATACACGATCCGCTGATCAAAGTGAAAGGGTATGCCGATTTCTGGTCAGCATGTATCAAGGATGGTACTTCGTCATTTTGCATCTGTGTCATGCTTGCTGTTGAGCTTCCGACATTACCTGCCGATATTGCCGATGAGGTCACTGGCCATTTCAGCGATCTCTCTGACTGGCTGGCATCGTTACTTAGGGCGGGTGAAACCCAGGGCGTTTTCAAACTCAATGAAACGGCGGAAGTAGAAGCCAGAGCCCTGATGGCTGGTATACATGGTGCCATGCTGGCAGCACGGGCATTCAATAATCCGATGGTGTTTGATCAGATTGCCTGGCCTCTGATAAACAAAATCATAAAAGTCGCCTGACGGTTGCCCGGTGACTTACCGGGCAATACTTGTTGCAAAACGGCCCCTTACCTCTCGCACCTCGATAACGCTCTTATGACCTCACCAGGATTGCATCAAAACATGTTGATCCTTTACCTACCTACTAGTAGGTTTACTAACAAGAAGAAGCTCACGCCGATGCTTCGCTTGTCCAACATGCCAGCTTGAGAGGGTTAAAATGACCGACAGTATTCATCAGGGGAATCAGCAGAACTGGCTCAGACAGTATTATTTTTCCCGCACCATCTTCTCGATATTATGGGCTGTTTCCACATTTATCGCTGCCCGGCATTCTTATTTTTGGGCGTCATTTTTGTTAATTCTTTATCCCGCCTGGGATGCGATAGCGAATTACATTGATGCTATTAGAAACGGCGGATTCGTCCGTAACCGGATGCAGACCGTCAATATTATCGTAAGCGCCGTCACAACGCTGGCGGTGATATTGGCTATTAACAGCAGCATGAATGATGTGATTCGGATATTCGGTTGCTGGGCAATATTATCAGGCCTGCTACAGTTGGGCGCAGCGGTCCAGCGCTGGAAAAACTATCGTGCGCAATGGAGCATGATATTAAGTGGCGCCCAGTCTACGTTAGCCGGTGCTTTTTTTCTCTTTCAGTCCCGAACAACAGAACCACCGTCTATAGACAACATTGTAGGTTATGCGACGTTTGGCGCCTTCTATTTTTGTATTTCAACCGTGTCGCTAACCGTTCGACAAAAAAGAGAAGCACAACAACCAGGCTGAATGCACTTCTCGTTTAGCAAAAATCGTGGACAGAATGAGTTAACACTATGAATATCAAAGTACAGGTAAACAAACAGACGGTAGTGCGTCTGGCGCTGGTCGGCATTATTCCACTGTTCCTTATTTTATTATTCCTGTGGGCTGGTGGATGGCTTACGCCTGAAAGGCTGACGTCGGATAAGCTTGTCACGGTATTACAACAGTCGGGTGGCGTTCATCAAGGCTATCGGCGGAATCATGCTAAAGGCATGTGCGTGCTGGGGAGTTTTATCTCAAACGGGAATGCCAGCACGCTATCGCGCGCCTTACTATTCAGCAAAGGCGAAACCGCGGTAACAGGACGTTTGGCTATTGCAGGAGGTAACCCGGCAGCTCCGGATTATACCGTGCCTGTCAGGAGCATGGCGCTGTCCTTTACACAGGCCAATGGTGAACAGTGGCGAACCGGGATGAACGCCATGCCATTTTTCCCCGTCAGTTCCGTCGAAAGTTTCTATGAACTTCAAACCGCGACGCTGCCGGACGCCAAAACCGGCAAGCCGAATCCGGAAAAAGTAAATGCTTTTGTCATGAGCCATCCGGAAATCAAGCCTTTTTTTGCCTGGGCAAAGCAATACATCCCCTCTTCAAGCTGGGCCAGCGATCGCTTTAACAGCCTGAATGCTTTTCGCCTGATCGATCAGGCGGGCAATGAACATCTGGTACGCTGGAGTATGGTGCCGCACACCAGGTTTGTCCCCATTAGCGATATCGATAAACAGAACAAAGATTTTCTGCAACAGGATCTTCAGCAACGTCTGGAACAGGGCACGCTGGAGTGGGATTTAGTTTTCACGCTGGCTCAGGCGGATGACAAAGGTAACGATTCCACCAAAGCCTGGCCCGCAGACCGGAAAACGATTAATGCCGGAACGTTAGTCTTAAACAAGGCCATCCCTCAACAGCAAGGCCCCTGTAATGACATTAACTACGATCCCTTGATCTTGCCTGATGGCATTGCCGCGTCTGATGACCCGATACTTAACGCACGCTCATCGGCTTATGCCAAATCTTACAATCTACGTACTCATGAACAGGCACAACAAGCAGGAGAGCATTTATGAAACAGGTTGCTTACTTTCATCCGGCTCTGCGCGTCCTTCACTGGCTGATGGCCGCTGCGATCCTCAGTATGTTATTTATCGGAGTGGCGATGGTCTCGACCGTATCCTCCTTGCACAGTCTGTTGGTGTCGATCCACAAGCCTCTGGGGGTGATGATATTGCTTCTGGTTATCGTTCGCTTGTGGGTGCGATTCACCACACCTACTCCCTCTTTGCCCGCCACCATCCCTGCCTGGCAGCGTGGCATTGCCCACCTTTCGCACTGGGTACTCTATCTGATGATGTTGGCCCAACCACTAATAGGTTGGGCCATGCTTTCAGCTGCAGGATATCCCGTCACCCTTGGCTACGGGATCGTCCTGCCCCCCATCCTGGGAGTCAATAATGACTGGTATGCGGAACTACGGCCTCTTCACACCTGGGTGGCTCTGGCATTATTCGCGACAGTGATGCTTCACCTGGCGGCGGCGTTGCTACATGCTTTCGTGCTACGTGACGGCGTGTTCAACAGCATGACTGGCATCCGTAAACCGTAAGCTCACGTTGCGGCCGTCCCGGGATCCGCAAGCAACACATCGGCAATATCCAGCATGACACGCAGGCGGTCCATATGCCGGAGGTCAGAGTGATAACCCACCCATATATTTTTGGATGGCGGTGGCTCTGGCATGCTGATGGGTTGCAAACCGATGATGGCATCGCCAAGCGGCCGCGGCAGCACGGCAATCCCCATCCCCCGCTGGCACATCTGCGCCTGTACGGCCCGGCTGGTACTGGTAAACACACGCCGTGACTGAGGGAACCTGTCGAGCAGCCAGGCGACGTCAGAGAAATGGGATTGTGCCGTATTCATCAGAATAAGCCCCACTGCAGCCGGGTCGTGTTGCGCGATCCCGGCCATATCCGGCGTTCCATACAGCGCATAGGGAATGGTCATCAGGCGGCGCTGGACAATATCCGGTTCGGTAAAGGGCACGATGCGAAACGCGATGTCGGCATCACGGCGCGACAGATTAAGCAAGCGGTAACTCGCGATTATCTCCGGTACAATCGCGGGATGGCGGCGCGTCAACTCGCTCAGAACCGGCGCCAGAACGTAGTTAGCAAACCATTCAGCGCAAGATATCCGCAGTATCCCTTCGAGACGTTCGTGATTCCCTGCCAGGCGTCGCTCCATCGCCAGTGCGGAGTTTTCGACCGCCTCTGCCAGCTTCAACACTCTGTCACCAGCATCCGTCAGCACCAGCCCTTCCTTTGTCCGGCGAAACAGTGCCTGCTGCGCCTCAGCCTCAAGCGCCTTTATCCGCCGACCCACCGTCGGATGGCTTACGCCAAGGCTACGGGCCGCCTCCCCGAAAGACCCCTTACGCATGACAGCAAGAAACACCCGGACGTCGCCCCATTCCATGCCATTGCCTCGCCGTTCAAAAATGAACATCGAATATACAAAATCGTCAGTTCTAAAACAACTTTGTCGATATCACTATAGCCTCTTCAACCATACCGCTCAGGACGGCAATTCGAGGAAGCTTAGATATGAACAAATTAAAAGACAAAGTGGCCATTGTAACCGGTGGTTCCAGTGGGATCGGAGCAGGTATTGCCCGTCAGCTGGCGGCTGACGGCGCGAGGGTCATCGTCAACTACGCGTCAAACAGAAGCAGTGCAGATAAGGTTGTTGCAGATATTGAAGCTGCCGGTGGACGGGCCGTGGCGGTAGCGGCAGATGTCACCAACCCATCAGAGGTCGAGGCGCTGGTTAACTCAACCATTGGCAACTTCGGGCGCCTCGACATTGTAGTGAACAACGCCGGTATCTATCAGTTCGCCAGGATTGAAGATAGTACGGAAGCACTCTATCGCAGGCAGTTTGACATCAATGTTCTCGGCCCGCTGCTGTTGGTTGGCGCCGCCACCCCGCATCTGGGTAAGGGCAGCAGCATAATCAACATCAGTTCGTTCGTCACTCGCGTCGCTATCCCCGAGAGCGCCATCTACAGCGGCACCAAAGGCGCAATTGACGCCATCACCAGCGTACTCTCGCGAGAACTCGGCCCACGAGGAATCCGCGTCAACGCGGTCAACCCAGGGCTTATCGAAACGGAAGGTAGCCATATTTCGGGCGCGATGAACTCGGATTTTCAGATATGGAATGAAAAGCAGACGCCACTTGGACGCATCGGCCAGGTGCAGGATGTTGCTCCAATTGTCTCATTTCTTGCATCAGACGACGCGGGGTGGGTCACCGGCGAGGTGATTCTGGCCTCTGGCGGCATGCGCTGACCCCACCCTCACGACAGCCGTTTCTTACCGGGGACGGCGGCCATTCACTATGGAGTGTACAATGTCGACACCTACCATCATGTAAGCCGAGCCGCGTCGCTGGGCAATGTTTGTCATCCTGCTGGTCGGCGCGTTTTTGCCGCCGCTCGATTTTTTTATAGTCAATGTTGCGCTGCCTGCCATTCAGGGTGAGCTGGGTGCCTCATCCTCCGCTGAACAACTGGTCATTTCATCCTATGCTGCCGTGTACGCGGTCACATTAATTACCGGCGGCCGCCTGGGTGATATATATGGCCGTGGAAAGATGTTCTTTCTTGGGCTGGTCGGTTTTGCTGCCGCATCGCTGCTGTGCGGTTTAGCCTGGTCACCATGGGTACTGATTACCGGACGGGTGTTACAGGGAGCCACGGCCGCGATTATGGCACCCCAGGCGCTGGCTTCCGTACAGGCTATTTTCCCGGAGGCGGAAAAACCGCTAGCACTGAGCCTCTATGGCGCAGTATTTGGCCTGGCGTCGGTTATCGGGCAGGTGTTGGGCGGCATTCTCATTTCAGTGAACCTGTTTCACCTGGGATGGCGAGCTATTTTTCTCGTTAACCTGCCGGTGGCGCTGCTGGTCATTCTCTGTGGTCTGCCGCTGGTAAAAGAGACACGGGCGCAATCTGCTCAGAAACTCGACCCCGTCGGTATGCTGCTGGCAACCGTCATGCTGAGCACGCTGATTGTGCCACTGATTGAAGGCCGTGAGGCGGGATGGCCCTGGTGGACATGGCTGTCATTTTTGGCCTTCCCGTTACTGGTCTCATTGTTATGGCGTTATGAACGTCGCCTTAGCCAGCATGGCGGTTCTTCGCTGCTTGATCCGACGGTGTTACGTGCCCCAGGCCTGGGCCAGGGACTGGCGATCGTTTTGCTGTTTTATTCCATCGGCGCCTTTTTCCTGTTGTTTTCTGTCTATCTCCAGGACGCGCTACATTTAAACGCCCTGAACGCGGGCCTGATTTTTCTGCCTTTTGGCGTCGGCTTTCTTATCGGTCCGTTGCTGACCCCTTTCCTGAGACGTTTTGTCGGAAATTATCTGAGTGCAATAGGGATGGGATGCGAGACTTTCGGGCTAGCAGGCCTTGCAGGGTTGATTGCCAACACGATGACGGGCACGCCTCCGCCCATGCTGCCTCTCGCGCTACTGCTCTTTGTCACCGGTCTTGGCCAGGGACTGGCGATGCCTACGCTGGTGCGGATGGTAACAGGCCGCGTTGCGCCAGAGTTTTCAGGGATGATAGCCGGCGTGACCAGCTCAACGCTCCAGATCAGCACGGCGCTAAGCGTCGCCATTATCGGCGGCATTTTTTACAGCATGTTGGAAAACGGAAGAAGTGGCGCACACATCACGCATGCCTTTATCGTCGCCCTGCTAACAATGGCGGTATGTCTCGCCACGGGCGCCGGGCTAAGTATCCGGCTTATCAGGCGCTCCACCGGTTTATTTTCAACTGCGGCCCGTCTTGCTGGCAGCAAAAGCAACAGGCAGGTGGCTGATTGAATGCGCGATGCTCAAACAGCCCCCTGACCACAGAGATAGTTTAAGCTTGTTTAACCGTATTTTTGGACATCACCGCTTCGAGCACGCTGTCATTTTTAAGTCATCCATTTGAGAAAAATCATGAAAAAGTCGATAGTTCCTGAAGAGTTTCAACATTATTTTAATGACTGGCACTTCTCCCCCATCATCGAGTCAGATGGCACAGTGTACCTTTCAGGTGTCACCGCCGCGCGTAAAGACAAACCGATTAGTCAACATCCTGAAGAACAATTCCATGATGCTTTTTATAAGCTGGGGGTTTATTTAGAAGCTGCCGGATTAACTTATGAAAACATACTTGAAATGACGACTTTTCATATTGATCTAAAAAAACATATAGACCTTTTTTCTAAAGTGAAAGATAGGTATATAAAAGCGCCATACCCGGCATGGACCGCCATCGGTGTATCAGAGTTCATTCCCGAAAATGCCCTTGTGGAAATGCGGATTGTGGCAAAAATGGAGGTTCAGTAACTCGACAATGGTTATACATTTCTGATCAGCGGGCTGGCCTGGCGCCAGCCCGCTCGGTTTACAGCACCTTGCTGAGGAACGCGGCGGTGCGTGGGTTGGTCGGCGCGCTAAAGATCTGCCCCGGCTTGCCCTCTTCCTGAATCACGCCCTGGTCGATGAAGATCACCCGGTCGGCTACTTCGCGGGCAAAGCCCATTTCGTGGGTCACGATCACCATGGTCATCCCCTCGCTGGCGAGGTTTTTCATCACCTCCAACACGTCGCCCACCAGCTCCGGATCCAGCGCCGAAGTGGGCTCATCGAACAGCATAATCGACGGCTTCATCGCCAGCGCGCGGGCGATGGCTACCCGCTGCTGCTGGCCGCCGGACAGGCTCGAGGGCCAGGCGTCGCGCTTATCGCTTAAGCCCACCTTCGCCAGCAAGGCGTCCGCCAGGTCGATCGCCTGCTGGCGCGGCATATTGCGCAGATTCATCGGCGCCATAATCAGGTTTTCCAGCACCGTCATGTGCGGGAACAGGTTAAAGCGCTGGAACACCATGCCGACGCTTTCGCGCATCTTGTTGAGGTCGGTGGTCCGGTCGTGGGCGGCAAAGCCGTTAACCACCACCTCGCCTTCGCTGACCGTCTCCAGGGCATTCATGCAGCGCAGGAAGGTACTTTTACCCGAGCCGGACGGGCCGATGATGCACACCACTTCCTGCGGTTTAATATCGCAGCTAATGCCGCGCAGCACGTGGCTGTCGCCGAAGCGCTTATGTAAGTTATTAATGTGAATCACTTTTGCCAAACCTCTTTTCCAGACGGTTAACCAGCTGCGCCAGCAGGAAGGTGATCACCCAGTAGACCAGGGAGATGGTCAGGTAGGGTTCCCAATAGGTGGCGTAGGCGCCGGAGACGGTGCGCGCGGCGTAGGCCAGATCGGCCAGGCCAATCGCCGAAGCCAGCGACGAGTCTTTAACAATGGCGATGGCGTTGTTGCCCAGCGGCGGCAGAATGCGGCGAAACGCCTGCGGCAGGATCACCTTGCGCATGGTTTTCCACCACGGCATGCCCAGCGCGCGGGAGGCCTCCATCTGCCCTTTGTCGATCGACTGGATGCCGGCGCGGAAAATCTCCGACACATAGGCTCCGGCGTTAAGGGTGATCGCCACGATGCAGGAGAGGAACGCCCCGTAGCTCGCGCGCAGCTCGCGGGCAAAGTCGGCGCTCATCAGGCCGCTGGTCACCAGCAGGCCGTCGCGCGGGTTGATAAACAGTGGCACCAGCGCAAAGTGCACCACCATGATCTGCACGAACAGCGGCGTACCGCGGAAGGCGCTGACGTAAAAACGCACCGGAAACTGCACCAGGTAGCGGAGAATATATTTCCACGGCCCGTGCTCGGCCTTCGCCATCCGCCCGAGACCGAGAGTTAACCCCCACAGCGTCCCGAGGATCACGCAGATAATGGTACATTTAATCGTCATCAGGGCGCCGTCCACAAACAGCGGGCCGTACTCCTCGATGATCTCCCAACGGAATCCCGTCATAGTCCTTCCCTAAAAAATACGGCTATCGCCTGGGCGATAGCCGTGGTCACTGAAAAAAGTGGATTATTGCGCTGGCAGCGTCGGCACGTTGTCGTCGAACCAGGTTTTATAGATTTTGGCGTAAGTCCCGTCAGCAACGATCTTTTGCAGCCCGGCGTTGATTTTGCCCAGCAGTTCGCTGTTGCCTTTCGCTACCGCAATACCGAAATACTGACGCTCAAATTTGGCATCCGGCACCAGTTTGAACTGCTTCTCCGGGTGCTGTTTGATGTAGTACTTCACTACCCCGACGTCGCCCACCGCGGCGCTGACGCCGTCCTCAAACAGCTCCTGGAGCATCAGCGGGGTATTGTCGAAGCGCTTGATCGCGGTGCTGTTTTTACCCAGCACCTCAGAAACCACGATATCGCCGGTGCTGGAGTTCACTACCCCGACCTTCTCGTTTTTCAGGGCCGCCAGCGAATCCACCTTCGAGTCCTGGGCGACGACGATAGACTGCTCGGCAGGGAAGTACGGCGCGGAGAAATCGACCATCTGTTTGCGTTTATCGGTGATGGTGATCCCGGAGATGATGATGTCGCGGTCGCCGGTGTTCAGCGTGGCGAAGATGCCTTCCCATGGGGTATTGACCAGCTTGACGTCAAAGCCTTCGGCTTTGGCGATGGCTTTGATGATGTCGATGTCGAAACCTTCCAGCTGTTTCTGGCTGTTTTCAAATTCAAACGGCCGGTAGGTGCCGCCGGAGCCGACGGTATAGGTTTCCGCAGCCGCCTGTCCGGCTGCCGTCAGCGCGGCCATCATGAAACACGCTTTGAGCAAATTCTTGATCATGAGATTTCCTTTTTATGCATTTATTTTGCATAAAAATACACACACTGACTTTTATATGCAACCGGAAACCTTCCCGCTGGTGAATTATCGTATTAACTGCCGCGTTTACCGCCGGATTTACCAATAGCCCGGTGCAGGTCGTTGATTCGCTTCAGGGATTTCACCGTTTTTTGTGGTGTGGTGGAGGCCACCGACAGGACAATCATCTCCAGGCATACCAGCACCGTGCCGTGCAGCGGCATTCTGGTGCTGTCCCCGCCGCGCGGGACGTCAATCACTACCTGCGCCTCCTGGCTGAAGCGCGAGTCCACCGCCTGGGTCAGCAGGATGGTCGGGATACCCAGCCGCTTCGCCTCGCGCAGGGTGGTCATCCCTTCGCGATGGGGGGATTTTTGCCCCATCATGATCAGCACATCACCGCGCTGCAGGCCGATAAGCTGCTCGGCGAGGCTGAAGCCCGTGCGGTTCATCACATACGCCGGCAAGCCAATGCGGCTGAACAGCCGGGCGGTGTACTCGGCGAGGATCCCCGAGGCGCCGATGCCGAAGATCCCTACCTGTCGCGCGTCGCTGAGCAATGCCACCGCCTGGGCCACCGCCGCGCGGTTGTCGGCGCGCGCCAGGACCTCGCAGACCCGCTGATGGCCTTCAAGCACAAAATCAATACTGGAGTTGACGTCGCTGGAGAGCGCCGTGACCGTCGAGCGCATCTTTTCCGCCGAGGTGACCGA
This sequence comes from Klebsiella sp. A-Nf5, assembly GCF_002810545.1. NCBI lineage: Bacteria > Pseudomonadati > Pseudomonadota > Gammaproteobacteria > Enterobacterales > Enterobacteriaceae > Klebsiella > Klebsiella sp. A-Nf5. The sequence continues at coordinate 34,175 of NZ_PIOG01000268.1, forward strand.
GGTGCCGAACCAGCGCTCCATGGTCTGCTTAAGTTCGCGCAGCCCGGCGAAGCCCAGCGCCTGGATGGCGCGCACCACCGTGGCGTCGGAGGTCTGGGTCGCCGTGGCGATCTCCATCGCCGTATGCTCCAGCACCACCTCGCGGTTGTCGTTGATATAGCTGACCACGACCCGCAGCCGGGGGGAAAGCAGGTGCGCCCGGGCGCGATAGCGTTCGCCGAACAAGTCGACTTTGCCCTTCTCTTTTTTTACCGCGCTTTTCATTTGGCCTCCGCCGGGATCGGCCGGCCGGCAATATGCGACTGCACCTGGGCCACCATCAGAGACAGCGCGGCGTAGGAGTTAGAGATCACCTCTTCCCGCGGCAGCAAAATATAGTGCCCGGTGCGGCAGGCACGCAAAAAGTCACACCAGCCGGGCATCACGCCTTCCATCGCCTGCAGCTCATCCTGCGGCTTACCGCCGGTATCCGACCGCCAGGTGGCGAAGACAAAATCGGCATCCAGCTCCGGCAACTGTTCAGCGCTGACATCAATTCGCTGGCCGTCGGGGATCCGCTCAATCAGCGGCGGAAAGCGGAACCCGGCATCGCGCAGCACCCGGCCCAGCGCATGATACGAATGATGCACGGTGACCTTGCCGTTGTTCGCCTGGATCACGGAGACGCTGTACTGCGGTGGGTTGACCATCGCTTTCAGCTGTTTGATTTGTTCCTGATAGCGGCGCTCGAGGATCGCCAGCCGCGGCTGGGTGCCGGTCAGCTGCGCCAGCTTGCGGTAAATCTCCGGGGCGCTACCCTGCAGATGGTCGATGCTCACCGTCGGGGCAATCTTCTCCAGCTGCTCTACCGACACGTGGCGGCTGGGCTCGGTGATAATCAGATCCGGCTTTGCGGCGGCTACCGCTTCCAGATCGATATCGGCGGTGCCAATAAAGCGGATATCGCTGTTGTCGAAATCGACACCGGTAAGCTGGGCGCTGGCGCGCAGATAGTGGCTGCCGTCCGGACGCGTCCGGCCGTGGCTGGCGATCGGCGGCACCCCGAGCTCAATCAACGGAATGGTAATATCGAGATCGTGCATCGAAACAATGCGTTGCGGATGCAGCGGCACGGTGACCGTGCGGCCTAAATCATCGGTGAAAGTTTGAGTTTGTGGGGCGGCGGCGCTGACGGCCCCCGTCAGCAACAGCAGCAATGAGACGAACCAACGCATACTACCTTCCTGGTTAAAGGGCATCACGGCGACGCCAGAGCAAGACAACAAAGAACGGGCAGCCCGCCAGGGCAATAACAATCCCCGCCGGGATCTGCAGCGGCGCAAACGCCAGCCGGCCAAAGGTGTCGGTCACCAGCACCAGCAAGGCGCCAATCAGCGCGCTGCCGCACAGCAGCGAGACCTGGCCGCCGCGCAGCACGAAACGCGCCATATGCGGCGCCATCAGGCCCACAAATCCAAGGCTGCCGACGCAGGAGACGCTGGCCGAGGTCAGCAGCACCGGCGCGAAAAAGCGCAGCACCGTCAGTTGCTGCAGACGTACGCCGAGGCCGATGGCGGTCCGGTCGCCCAGCAGCGCCACGTCCGCCGCCCGGGCGGTACAGAACAGGATGACGGCCCCGGGCAGCGCCCAGCAAAAGGCCACCGCCAGTAGCGGCCAGGTGGCGGCCTGCAGGCTGCCCGCCAGCCAGATCATCGCCGTCTGCACGTCGCGAACGTCGGCGGTGGTCATAAAGATGCCGACCGCTGCCGCCAGGGTCCAGGAGACGCCGATACCAATTAAAATAAAGCGCGGCCGCGAACAGTCGCGCGCCAGCGTCAGGACCAGCAGGGCCACCGCCACACCGCCGACCATCCCCGCCAGCGGCCGCCAGACCAGGCCTAACGCCGGGAAAAACAGCACCAGCGCCAGCACCACGATGCTGGCCCCCTCTTTGACGCCAATCAGCCCCGGGTCGGCCAGCCCGTTGCGGGTGATGCTCTGCATCGCCGCGCCAGCCAGCCCCAGCATGGCCCCGCACAGCAGCGCCATCAGGATCCGCGGCAGGCGGATATCAAACAGAATAAAGCACGGCTGCTCGCCCAACCGCTGCGGCGTCAGCAGCGTCGACGCGGGCAACGGATAGCTGCCGCGGCTGAGGCTGTACAGCCCGAGCGCCAGCAGCATCAGCATCATGATGGCGGCAACTTTTAGCGCCGCCGGGCGCAGCAGCAGCTGGCGGGAGGCGATAACCAGCGGCCGAAAACCGGCCCGGTGAACGGCGCGCTTCATTTAAAAAACCTCGCGGCGATAAAGATAAACAGCGGCGCACCCACCAGGGCGGTCATCGCTCCGGTCGCCAGCTCCTGCGGCGCGACCAGCGTCCGGGCGGCGATGTCAGCCAGCACCAGCACCAGCGCCCCCACCGGCGCCGCCAGGGGCAGCGCCAGACGGATATCTTCCGTCACCAGACGGCGTACCACGTGCGGCACCACCAGCCCGACAAAGCCGATCGGCCCGGCCACCGCCACCGCCGAGCCGCACAGCAGCGCAATCGCCAGCAGGCCCAGCAGCCGCGTCTGGACGAGATTAACGCCAAGGCCCAGCGCCACCTTATCCCCCAGCGCCAGCACATTGAGCCGTGGGGCAATGAGCAGCGCGACGCCAAGGCCGCACAGCGCCGGAACCAGCGCCGTCTGCAGCGTGCTCCAGTTCAGTCCGGCCAGGTCGCCGGCCAGCCAGGTGCGCATCGCCAGCAGCGTCTGTTCATCGAGAATCAATATCGCCGCCGTCACTGCCGACGCAAACGCTGACAGCGCCACTCCGCACAACGTGATGCGCAGCGGCGTCGCCCCGCCGCGCCCGGCAGAGGCCAGCGCCATCACGCCACCGAACAGCAGCGCTGCGCCGCAGGCGGCGGTCAGCGGGCGCCCGGCGGGAAAAGCGCCGAGAGACAGGCCCAGCGCAGAGGTCGCCACCACCGCCAGCGAGGCGCCGGCGTTAAGGCCGAGAATATGCGGCTCGCCAAGTGGGTTACGGATCACCGTCTGCAGCAGCAGCCCGGCGACGCCGAGCGCCGCGCCGGTCAGCAGCGCTGCCGCCAGCCGCACCAGGCGCAGATCGACGATAATCCGCTGGTCGAAATTGCGCGGATTGTACTCCAGCAGCGCCTGCAGCACCGTCTGCGGGGCGATCCAGCGGGCACCCAAACCAAGATGCACCAGCGAGGCGGCGATAAGCAGCAGCGTTAGCAGCAAGAGCGCCAGTCGGGGGCGGGCATGACGCCGCGCGGCGTACAGAACGGCGGCGCTCATGCGTCAACGGCCTGGCGGGCGCGAAACGGCATAAAGAACGGTTTGCCGGTTTGCGGGTTAATCGACATCTGCACGTCAACGTCAAACACGCGTTTAATCAGCTCAGGGCTACAGACGTCGTTGGCGCTAATCGTGCCGGCGATGCGCCCCTGTTTGAGGAACACCAGCAGATCGGCGTAGTTCACGGCAAAGTTGAGGTCATGGAGTACCGTCACCACCGTGCGGCCATGTTCGCGGGTGAGGGTCTGGAGCAGTTCGAGGATATCGACCTGATAGCGCAGATCGAGCCAGGTGGTCGGCTCATCGAGCAGAATGGTGGCCGTTTGCTGGGCCAGCGCCATGGCGATCCAGCAGCGCTGACGCTGGCCGCCGGAGAGGCTGTCCACCGGCAGATGGGCGAATTCGGCGGTACCGGTTAAGCGCAGCGCCTCCTCCACCGCCAGCTCATCGGCCTCGGACCACTGGCGCATCAGCCCCTGCCACGGGTAGCGCCCGCGCGAGACCAGCTCGAAAACCGTTAACCCTTCCGGGGTCAGCGGCGATTGCGGCAGGATGCCCAGCTGGCGCGAGACGGCCTTCGTCGGCATCTGGTGAATGGCTTGCCCGTCCAGACGCACGCAACCGCCGAGCGGTTTCAGCATTCTGGCGATGGTCGAGAGCAGCGTGGATTTGCCGGAGCCGTTCGCCCCGGCCAGCACCGTCATTTTGCCGGTAGGGATGGTCAGGTTGATGTCGTTAACGATCAGGGTCTGGCCGTATCCGGCCGACAGGGCATCCAGTACGATCCCCTGCTCTGCAGGTTTCACCCGCTGTGGCATAACTCGCTCCTGCGCCGCAGCGTTCCAGGTCATCGCTGGACATTCTGCAGTCAAACAAAAATAAATCTCATTCTCTTTTGATCATGACGGGGATAGATGTAGTAGTCAATACTCGCCACTGTCTTCAGTTTGTCACGATAACTACAGCGAGGTCGCGCTAAATAAAAACCAATAAAATCATCTAATATCAATAAAATAAAAACAAAACCCCATATCAATAAAACGTGATAACCCCGCCATTGACCATCGCCAATTTTTTATCTTACATAACGTTTACTACTACATCTCTTCATGATTGAATGATTCTCAATTACACATCTGAAGGCGCATTCAGACGCTAAACAGAGTGCTTTTATTATTCAGGGCAATGATTTTATTGGCTTAATCTGACCGCAAAGGCAGATTCGTTCACGAGAAACAGATAATGACTCAACCCCATGTCGCCTGCAGAGCGTTGCAAGGGCGCGCGCTTTTTTCGCTTCTTTTTTTAGCCTCACCGGGATTAATGGCCGCCGACAATAGCGCGGCGAAAAGTAACAACGACGCGGAAGAGACCATCACCGTGGTGGCCGACGGCGCGCAGCAGAGCGCCACCAGCGGCTATCAGCCACTCAGCTCCGCCACCGCGACGCTGACCTCGATGCCGCTGCTGGATATTCCGCAGGTGGTCAATACCGTCAGCGATCGGGTACTGGAAGATCAGCACGCCACCTCACTCGACGAGGCGCTGTATAACGTCGCTAACGTGGTGCAGACCAACACCCTCGGCGGTACCCAGGACGCCTTTACCCGCCGCGGCTTCGGCGCCAACCGCGACGGCTCGATCATGACCAACGGCCTGCGCACCGTGCTGCCGCGCAGTTTTAACGCCGCCACCGAACGGGTGGAAGTCCTGAAGGGGCCAGCCTCGACGCTGTACGGTATCCTCGACCCCGGCGGGCTGATCAACGTCATCACCAAACGGCCGGAGCGGCAGTTCTCTGGTTCGGTTTCCGCGACGTCTACCAGCTTTGGCGGCGGTACCGGCAGCTTCGACGTCACTGGTCCCATCGAAGGTACAAATCTGGCGTACCGGTTGATTGGGGAATATCAGAATGAGGATTACTGGCGCAATTTTGGTAAAAACAAAAGCAACTTTATCGCCCCTTCCCTGACCTGGTTTGGTGAACGGGCGACGGTGACCGCGTCCTATTCGCACCGCGACTACAGCGCGCCCTTTGACCGCGGCACTATTTTCGATCTGAATACCGGCCATGCGGTGAACGTCGATCGCAAAACCCGCTTCGATGAAGCGTTTAATATTACCGATGGCTATTCCGATCTCGCTCAGCTCAACGCCGAGTATCGCCTTAACGACGCCTGGACCGCGCGCTTCGACTACAGCTACAGCCAGGACAATTACAACGACAACCAGGCGCGGGTGATGGCCTATGATTCGGCGACCGGCAATCTCACCCGCCGGGTCGACGGTACCCACGGTTCAACGCAGAAGATGCACTCCACCCGCGCTGACCTGCAGGGCAACGTGGTGGTGGGCGGCTTTTATAACGAACTGCTGACCGGCGTCGCCTATGAGAATTACGATCTGCTGCGCACCGATATGCTGCGCTGCAAGAACGTGAAAGGCTTTAACATCTATCATCCGGTCTACGGCACCCTCGACACCTGTAATACCGTCTCCGCATCCGACAGCGATCAGCGTATCCAGCAGGAGAGCTATGCCGCTTACGTGCAGGACGCGCTGTACCTGACTGACAACTGGATCGCCGTCGCTGGCGTGCGCTACCAGTACTACACCCAGTACGCCGGTAAAGGCCGACCGTTTAACGTCAATACCGACAGCCGCGATGAGAAATGGACGCCGAAAGCCGGCCTGGTCTACAAAGTGACGCCGAACGTCTCCCTGTTCGCCAACGTCGCCCAGTCGTTTATGCCGCAGTCGTCGATCGCCAGCTATATCGGCGAGCTGCCGCCGGAAGAGTCCACCTCCTACGAAGTCGGCGCCAAATTCGACCTGTTAAACGGCATTACCGCCAATATCGCGCTGTTTGATATTCACAAGCGTAACGTGCTGTACACCGAGAGCATTGGCGATGAGACGGTGGCCAAAACAGCGGGCAAGGTGCGTTCCCAGGGCGTGGAAGTGGACCTGGCCGGGTCCATCACCGATAACCTCAGCGTGATCGCCAGCTACGGCTACACCGACGCCAAAGTGCTGGAAGATCCGGATTACGCCGGGAAACCGCTGCCAAACGTGCCGAAACATACCGGCTCGCTGTTCCTGACCTATGACATTCATAACGTCTATAACAGCAACACCCTGACCGTCGGCGGCGGCGGTCATGCGGTCAGCAAGCGCTCCGGCACCAACGGCGCGGATTATTATCTGCAGGGCTATGCGGTGGCGGATGTGTTCGCCGCCTATAAGATGAAGCTGCAGTATCCGGTGACGCTGCAGGTGAATGTGAAGAACCTGTTTGATAAGACCTATTACACTTCCTCGATCGGCACCAATAACCTCGGCAACCAGATTGGCGACCCGCGCGAGGTACAGTTCACGGTGAAGATGGATTTTTAAGCCGGACCATGGCGTCGCGCCGGATGTTCATTGCCGGGCGGCGCTGCGCTTGCACCGGCCTACAACAGCATTGGCCTGCAGTCCTTCCCCTTCCTGTCGAGTTTGTAGGCCCGGTAAGGCGCAGCCGCCACCGGGCAATGCGTTCAGCTTACCAGTCCTCCTCCTGGCCGAGGATGCGCAATATATCCTGACGATGCTGCAGCAGCTGCGGGTTATCGCGATGACGGGGAAAATCCAGCGGCAGCGCGAACTCGGCGATAATCCGCCCTGGACGCGGCGACATCACCAGCACCCGCTCGCACAGCAGCAGCGCCTCTTCGATATCGTGGGTCACCAGCAGGCTGGTATACCCCTGCTGCTGCCAGAGGGCGATCAGCTCCCGCTGCATGCTAATGCGGGTCAGTGAATCGAGTTTGCCCAACGGCTCGTCAAGCAGCAGCAGGCGCGGCTCGTTCAATAAGGCGCGCGCCAGCGCCGCACGCTGCGCCATCCCCCCGGACAGCTGCCGCGGCCACGCCTCGCTGAAGGCCTGCAGCCCGATGCGGTCAATCAGCGCGTCGGCCTTCGCCTCCAGCCCCTTTTTGCCCTGCGCCTGCGGGCCCAGCAGCACGTTCTGCCGTACCGTCAGCCATGGGTAGAGCGTCGGATCCTGAAACACAAGGATCCGCTCCGGCCCCGGGGCGCCGAGCGCCGCGCCGTCGATCTGCATCTGTCCATTCTGCGGCGCTTCCAGCCCCGCCAGCAGCCGCAGCAGGGTTGATTTACCGCAGCCGGAAGGGCCCAGCAGCGCCACGCTTTCCCCCGGGCGCAGCTGCAGACTGATATTCTCCAGCACCGGTACCGTCTGTTTGCCAAGCGTAAACGCATGATGAAGATGGCTGATGGAGACCGCCGCGCCGCGCGCTATCGCCGGCGATTCTGGCGTCGCTGTTACCATTGCATTCCTCCTCGCTGCCAGCTCAGCAGCCGGTCACGCAGCATAAATAATCCGCTTATCAGGCCGGAGCATAACAACGCCATCACCAGCAGCGCGGCGTACATATTCGGATAGGCCGCCCAGCCCTGGGCCCACTGGAGGTAAAAGCCGATCCCCGACTTCACCCCGACCATTTCGGCGACAATCAGCACCGAAAACGACGCGCCGAGCCCCATAAACAGGCCGACAAAGACGTTCGGTAGCGCGGCGGGGATCGCCACCCGCAGGATCAGGAAACGCTGGCTGGCGCCGAGGGTCCGCGCCACGTCGTACCACGCCTTATCAATGCCCATCACTCCGGACCAGGTCAGCACCGTGACCGGGAACCAGGTGCTCAGCGCGATCAAAAACACGCTGGCGCCGAAGCTCGAGGGAAAAATAAACAGGCACAGCGGCAGCAGCGCGGTGGACGGCACCGGCCCCAGCAGACGTAACACCGGATGAACCCAGTAGCCAATCCGTTGCGACCAGCCAATGGCCAGACCGGTGATGAACCCGCTGCTGGTGCCCAGCAGCACGCCGAGCCCCAGCAGCCCCAGCGAGTGCAGCAGGCTGTCGAGCAGGCGCGGCCAGTCGTCGTGCAGCACCTCGATCAGCGCCTGCGGCGGCGCGAAAAACGGCACCGGCAGCACGGCACTCTTGGCGGTCAGCCCTTCCCAGACAGCAAACAGCACCGGCAACAGCGCCAGCCACTTGCCGGCATGCAGCACACGCGCGCCGCGCGCTCGCCAGTAGCGATAGCTCAGCGCCAGCAGCAGTAATCCGCCGCCGAGGGTGAATTGCGCCAGCGCCCACCCTTCGCTAAACGGCCAGCGCCGCCCGGCATCGGGCCAGGTCAGAGTAAACAGACCGCCCAGCAGCCACAGCGCGGCGGCCAGCAGCCCTTCTCCCCACAGCGGCGCGCGGCCGGTGGAGCGCGCCAGAGCCTGCTCAGGCGAATACGTTGGCATAGATACTCTCCGCGAACTGATGGGGATCGGTACCCGGTTTGATCACCTGCACCCGCTGCAGGTCGACCGCGTACTGCGTCAGCTCTTTCACGAACGCTTCGCCCACCGCGTGATGGCCGTGGCCCTGCCCGTGCAGGATGCCGCTCACCTCCGCTTCACTGGTATTCAGGGCATGGGCGAGGAAAGATTGCGCCACGCTTTCCGGATGCGCTGCGGCATAGCTGTGCGCCTCAAGGATCGCCTGGGTGAGCGCGGCGGCGGCCGGTTTATGGTCCCGCGCCAGGCTCCCGCTCACCCCCAGCACGCAGCAGCTGAGGTTGGCATAATCCCCGGTCATATTGCTGGCGATCAGCTGATACTTGCCGGTCTCCAGCAGACGATAGCTGAATGGCTCGCTGCCGCTGATGGCGGCGATTTCGCGCTTGTCCAGCGCCACGCTGAGCAGATCCGCCGGGTAGACTTTCCACTGCACGTCGCTGATCGGGTCGATACCGTGGCGCTTAAGCAGAATGGCGAAGAAGTTTTTATCCGGCCCGGCCATGTCAGTGACGCCGATGGTTTGTCCCTTCAGGCTCTCGAGGCCGCCGAACGGCGAGTCTTTGGCCGTCAGCAGGTTCAGACAGCCGCCGTGGGTCCCGGCGGTGAGCTTGACGTCAAAGCCCTGCTCCAGCGCCTTCAGCCAGCGCAGCGCCATCCCCACCCCGGCGTCGGCCTTGCCGGTGGCGATCGCCTCCAGCAGCACATCGGTGGAGTTGCCGAAGTTAACAAACTCAACGTCGAGGTTATATTTACTGAAAATCTTCTGCTGCTCGGCGACGGCGACCGGCGCGAGGCATACCGCGCTTTTATTGATCGCCAGCTTGATCTTGTAGGGCTCTGGCAGGCGCAGCGCCGGATGGGCATCGCCGCTGGCCATGTCCGCCATATCGTGAGCCCACAGCGGCAGAGAGACCCCGGCCAGCGCCAGGCCGCCGCTGAGCTGTAAAAAATGGCGGCGGGAAAAAGTGTTTCTGGTCATGGTGTCACCTCGGCGGCGGGCACGCTAAAGCTGGGGTCAAAGGTCGGCTTCACGTCCAGCCGGGTGCGGATCAGGCCGTTGGCGAGATAAAAGTCCGCCGTTGCCTGCTGCTGGGTCACCGTTTCCTCTGCCAGCGGCTGCCACTGCGACTGGCGGTTGGCAAACTGCGCGCGGGCGATCTCCGCCGGGAAGCGGATGATCTCCCCCAGCGTTTTCCCGTAGCTGTCGAGATTGGCGTAGGCCCAGCGTTCGGCGCCGGCCAGGCGCTGGAGATAATCCTGCAGCGCGGCGCGTTTTTGCGGATCGTTCAGCGCGGAATCCGTTGCCGCGAGGAAGGTATTCCCCGGCAGCAGCCCTTTGCCGCTCACCAGAATCTGCCCCTCATTGGTCTTCACCATTTGGGTGGTGTAGGGCTCCCAGGTCGCCCAGGCGTCCACCGAACCGTTAAGCAGCGCCACTTTGGCGTCCACCGGGCCGAGGAACACCCACTGCACCTCCTTCGGTGAAATCCCCGCCTGCTCCAGCGCTTTCAGCGCCACGAAATGACCAATCGATCCTTTACCGGTGGCGATGCGTTTGCCTTTTAAATCGGCGCCGCTTTTTAACGTGCTGCCGGGGGAAACCAGCACCGCGGTCCCCGCCGGGTTGCTTTTATCCACGGCAATGGCTTTGACCGGCGCACCGTTGGCCAGAGCAAACAGCAACGGCGCATCGCCGATAATCCCCGCGTCCACAGCGCCCGCGTTGAGGGCTTCCGCCAGCGGCGCGGCGGCCGGGAACTCGGCCCACTTAATGTCGTAAGGGAGATTTTGCAGGGCGTTGGCCGCCTCCAGCTGCGAACGCATGCCGCCTTTTTGATCGGCGATACGCAGGGTGATCCGCTCCTGCGCTGTCGCGTAGCCGCCCAGCGCCAGCAGCATCAGCGCTGCCGCCACCCGGCCTGAAAATGATAGACGCATCGTGATTATCCTTGTGATTGAAAGACGAAGTTGCCGGCTGCCAGCCAGGCGCTGTCGCTCTGTGGGGTATGTACCCGTCCGCAGAGCACATTGCGGTAGTGGCGTTCCAGCGGGTTCTGTCGGCTCAGGCCATGATTGCCGGTCAGCTCGAGCGCAATATTCACCGCCTGAATGGCGTTGTCGGTGATGGTGACTTTCGCCAGATTGGCCTCGATGGCGGAAAAGCGCAGCGCGGCGGCCTGCTCCAGCAGGCTGCGGTTGACCAGCAGCAGCCCGGCGATCTGCCCGACTTTCTCCTGCACCCGTGGCAGACGAGAGAGGGGATACCCGAGACCGGCGGGTACCCGCCCCGCCAGCCACCTCACCAGCCAGTCGTGAGCGGCGTGGGCAATGCTGTCATAGATCGCCGCCAGCAGCGCCGTCTGCCGGTTGGCGAACAGGCGAAACGGTTCGGCCTCCGCGGCGGGTGGCGCATCGGCCGGCCAGACATCCACCGCGTGCTCTGCCGCCACCCGCACGTGGTTAAAAATAACTTCATGGCTGCCGGTGGCCCTCATCCCGGCGTGATCCCAGCTTTTCACCACGCTGATACCCGGGCTGTCGCCAGGCACCAGCCAGGTGCCCACCAGCGGCGGGTTATCATCGCTTCTGGCCCACACCGCCAGCCAGCGCAGCCCTTCAATGCCGGTGGTATAAATTTTATGGCCGCTGATGTCCCAGCCCTCCGCGCGACGGGTCGCCACGGTGTCCGGCAAGCCGCCCCGCGCCGGGGAGCCCAGCTCCGGCTCGACGCGCAGGCTGTTGATCAGGCCACCGTGTTCGACAGCATCGTGAAAAACCTGCTGGCGCAGCGGCGCGTGCCAGGCGTCGTTTTCCGCCAGCCGCAAATGGTGCAGATACTGCATGCAGACGATCAGCGCTGTCGCCGGCTCTCCCCAGGCGATGGCGGCGATGGCCTGCTGAAGCTGGGCCAGAGTGGCGCCCGCGCCGCCGCAGGATGGCGGCACGGCGAGACTTAACCAGCCTCCCGCGCGCAGAAGGTCGATATTACGCCGGGGAAACTCGCCGCTGGCATCAAGGCTGGCCGCCTGCTCCGCCATCTGCTGGCGGAGCGCCGTCAGTTGCCGGGCCCAGTCGTCGCGCTCAGGATGGATCACGATGCGCGCTCCGCCACCGCACGCCGCGCGGCTTTTTCCCGGGCGATCGGCAGCAGCGCCCGGCCATAGTCGGCCGCGTCGTTCAGCGGATCAAATCCGCGGATCAGGAAGTTACGCACGCCGAGGTCGTAGTAATCGAGCAGCGCATCCGCCACCTGCTCCGGGGTGCCCACCAGGGCGGTGGAGTTATGTCCGCCGCCCACCAGTTGGGCGATGCCGGTCCACAGACGTTTGTCCACCACCCTGCCCTGCGCTGCGGTGGCCCGCAGCCGCTGGGCGCCGATGCTGTCCGGTTTGGCTTTGAAACCCCCTCCGCGCTGCGCCGCCTGCTCGGTGGCGACGTGCAGGATATGCTCGGCTTTCTCCCAGGCTTCGGCTTCGCTGTCGGCGATAATCGGCCGGAACGAGACGCTGAAGCCAATATCACGCTGGTGTTTCGCCGCTTCGGCGCGCACACGCTGGATGGTCTCGCCGGTTTGCGCCAGCGACTCGCCCCACAGGGCGAAGACGTCGGCATGTTTGCCGGCGACGGCGATGGCCGCTTCCGACGAGCCGCCGAAGTAGATGGGAAGATGCGGTTTTTGCAGCGGGCGAATGGCGGACCAGGCCTGCTCGGCCTGATAGAAATCGTTGTGAATATCCACCGGCTGCTCGCTGGTCCACACCTGGCGCACGGTGTCGAGGAAGGCGTCGGTGCGGGCGTAGCGCTGGTCGTGGTCGAGATAATCGCCATCCCGGCGCTGCTCGGCATCGTTGCCGCCGCTGATGATATGCACCGCCAGCCGGCCCCCCAACAGGTGCTCAAGGGTGGCGAATTTGCGCGCGGCGAGGGTTGGCGAAACAAAACCGGGGCGATGAGCCAGCAGGTAATGGATTTTCTGCGTCGACAGCCCCGCCAGGGCCGTCACCAGAAAGCCGTCGGGTTGATCGGACCAGTGGCCGACCAGCAGACGATCAAACCCAGCGGCTTCATGGGTTTGCGCAAAGCGAACGATATAGTCGCGGTCAAAGATCGGCCCCACCGGGGCAATCGTTTCGGAAGAGAGGCGGTGGCCAATCATGCCGAGAAACTGAATGCTCATGAACAACTCCTTGCGTCAGGGTAATGGAGTGGCCGCGACAGCGGCGCTGGTCATTACCCTATACAGAGTGTGTTAATGAGCAAAATGCATTTTTATCATATCTTAATATGCTGAATTAGCATTAAACAAAAATGCATAGTGCTTTCAGTCGGATACTGTCAGCTGCTGTACCACTTTGCTGGCGAAAAAGGTCAGCGGCGGCTGCAGGTTTGCCAGATACTGGGCGTGGATCAGCCACAGTGAGACCGCAGGCTGAAAATCGCTGAGGTTGAGGACCGCGATCTCGTCCCGCCACGGGCTGCTGGCCAGCGCCGCCCGCGGCACCAGACCCAGCCCCTGTCCCTGCGCCACCAGCGCTATCTGCAGCTGCGCGCCCGCGCTCTCGACATTAAGCTTCAACCGCAATCCCTGACTCTGCAGCTCGCGAATGAGCCCGGCGCGCAGGCCACAGCCGTCGGGGTTAAGGATCCAGCCCTGTTCGGCGCACTCCCGCAGGGATGACGCGCGTAAATTCAAACGCCGGCCGACGATCGGCACCACCTCCAGGGGACACAGCAGCCGTCCGCTATAGCCCTCGGCGAAGCTTTGCTGGGCCGGCCCCATCGCCAGCATGCCGTCCAGCTCGCCGTTTTCCAGCCTACGCTGCAGCTGTCCGCTCCAGCCGCAGGTGATCTGCGGCGACAGTCCGGGAAACTGCTGGCTCAGCGCTGACAGCGCAGCCGGCAGGGCAATCTCGCTGAGACTCTGCGGCACGCCGAGACGCAGCGCGCCGCGCGGCTCGCCTTCCGGATCCAATAGGCTGTAGAGTTTTTTCGTCTCACGCTTAATGCTCAGACACTGCTCGTACACCCGATGTCCGGCGGCAGTCAGGGTCAGCGGGCGGGTCTGGCGCTCCAACAGCGTCACGTTCAGCTCCTGCTCCAGGCGTTGCAGGCGCCGGGTGATGGCCGACTGGGTGATCCCCAGATATTCCGCGGCCTGATTGAGGGACGAAAACTGCACCGTGGCCAGCAAAGCGTCGATATCGTCAATGCGCATAGGATCCTTATGTGAAATTTGCATATTAATATATGCGTAAATTGCATTTAAATAATATTAACGCCTCTGTTAGCGTTTTGACCAGTCCCTCTGACAGGAACCGCACATGACTGCACCACGACTGGAAAAATTACGCCATTTCATTCATGAGGTAGACCGCCTGCACCGTGAGCACCACCAGACCGCCCCGCTGCTTGACGCCGTGGCGCAGCGACTGGCGGCGCTGGTGCGTTACGACGACTGGCTGCCGGAAGAGTACACCCTGCCGCATCCGCACCATTACCAGCAGTATCTGCTGCATGCCGACTCCGGGGAGCGCTTCTCGATTGTCAGCTTCGTCTGGGGACCGGGGCAAGCGACGCCGATCCATGACCACCGGGTGTGGGGGGCCATTGGTATGCTGCGAGGCGCGGAAGAGAATCAACGCTACCAGCTGGATGCCGATGGCATACCGCGCGCGCTGGGCGCCGCCACGCTTCTGGAAGCAGGCCAGGTGGAGAAAGTCTCCGCTGACGATGGCGATATTCATCGCGTCAGCAATGCGCTGGCGGATCGCGTCTCCATCAGCATTCACATCTACGGCGGCAATATCGGCGCGGTGAAGCGCGCCGTGTATACCCCGGAAGGACAGCAGAAACCGTTTATCTCCGGCTACTCCAACCGCCATTTACCCAATATCTGGGATTCCTCCCGCGAACATCAAGGATAACCACTATGTCCACCTACGCTTATCGCCAGGCCGCCGAGATCCGCCAGGCACTGCTCGATCGTCGTGAACTGGCGCTGATCGACGTCCGCGAAGAGGCCGATTTCGCCACCGATCATCCGCTGTTTGCCGTCAATCTGCCGCTCAGCAAACTGGAGCTGGAGGTCCGCCGGCGAATACCGCGCTTCACCACCCCGCTCACCGTTTACGACAACGGCGAAGGTCTGGCGGAGATCGCCGTCGAACGACTGCGGGCCTGGGGCTATCAGGATGTGGCCCTGCTGACAGAGGGGCTCGCCGGCTGGCGCCGCAGCGGCGGCGAGCTGTTTCAGGACGTTAACTCCGCCAGTAAAGCCTTTGGTGAACTGGTGGAAAGCGTGCGTCACACGCCGTCGCTCAGCGCCCAGGAGGTTCAGGCGCTCATCGACAGCCAGCAGGAGGTGGTGATCGTCGACGCCCGGCGCTTCGATGAGTACCAGACCATGAGCATCCCCGGCAGCATCAGCGTGCCCGGCGGCGAGCTGGCCCTGCGGGTAGAGAGCCTGACGCCCTCCCCGCAGACGCCGGTTATCGTCAACTGTGCCGGACGCACCCGCAGCATCATCGGCACCCAGTCGCTGATCAACGCCGGCGTGCCAAACCCGGTCCATGCCCTGCGCAATGGCACTATCGGCTGGACGCTGGCCGGCCAGACGCTGGCGCACCAGCAGCAGCGGCAATACGATCCCTCCGCCCGCGCCTCCGGCGCCCGGGCCGCTGAGGTGGCGCATCTTGCCGAACGGGCCGGGGTGGTGGTCATCGATGAGGCCACGCTGCAACGCTGGCTGCAGCAGAACGACCGCACTACCTTCCTGTTTGATGTCCGCAGCCCCGAGGAGTACGCGGCGGGTCACTATCCCGGCAGCCTGAGCGCGCCAGGCGGCCAGCTGGTGCAGGAGACCGATCACTTCGCCAGCGTACGAGGGGCGCGAATTGTGCTGCTGGATGACGATGGCATCCGGGCGGCGATAACCGGCTCGTGGCTGGCGCAGATGGGCTGGGAGACGGCGCGGCTGAGCGCGCTGTCGGCCAGCCAGTTGAGCGAACGCGGGGTGCCGGCCGCCGAGGTGCCGCCCGGCCCGCAGGCGGAGGAGATAAGCCCGGCGCAGCTGGCGCAACAGCTGGACGAACCCGGTACGGTGGTGCTCGATTTCACCACCAGCGCCAACTTTGTCGCTCGCCATATCCCCGGCGCGTGGTGGCTAACGCGCTCGCAGCTGCGCCAGGCCCTGGATGTGATCCCTCCCGCACAGCGATACGTGGTGACCTGCGGCAGCAGTCTGCTGGCCCGCTACGCGGTGCCGGAGGTGGCGGCCTTGACCGGTAAACCGGTGCAGTTGCTTACCGGCGGGACGCTGGCGTGGATCGCCGCCGGTCTACCGCTGGCGCATGGCGACAGCGGCCTCGCCGTCGAGCGCCGTGACCGCTATCGTCGTCCGTACGAAGGAACCGATAATTCCGCCGAGGCCATGCAGGCCTATCTGGAGTGGGAGTATGGCCTGGTGGATCAGCTGGCCCGCGACGGCACCCACGGTTTTCGGGTGCTCTAGCGCGAGCGCGCCTCAGGCCTCGCGCAGGATCCACGAATACTGAAAGCTCTTCGGCGCCGGAAAATGGGTCCGGCGTCGGTAGGAGCCCAGCGACTGCGGGGTGCAGTAGGTGCAACTCCCCAGCCATTCAACGCTCGCCGGCGACACTCCCGCCTCTGCGAAGATCGCTTCGGCAAAGGCGCGCAGATCAAACCACAGATTATCGCTGCCGCGTGCGGCGGCTTTGAGCGCATCGCTGACCGGGCCCGAACGGGAATGAAACAGCCGCTGGCGATGGCGGGCCACCCGATCACCGCCGGGCTGGTCCAGCAGTTGCTGATAAAATGCGGCGGAGACTTCGTAACAGCAAGGGTGAATATGCGGCCCCACGGCGATGACCAGATCGGCCAATGCCACCCCCTGCTGGCGAAAACAGGCCAGACTGTTGTCGACAATGCCGCTGACCAGCCCCTGCCAGCCGGCATGCACGCTGCAGACGAAGCGACCGTCGCGCGAGGCGATCAGCATCGGCAGACAGTCGGCGGTCACCACCCCCACCTTTTGCCCGGCTACCGCGGTAAACACCGCGTCGGCGTGCGGGCGCGTCGGCAGCGGCTGCTGATAATGATGAACCTCATTACCATGCACCAGCTTCACCGGAGCCAGCTCGGCATAGGGAAAGGCGGCGGTTTCGTGGACATCGAGAAAAGCGTGGCGGATGCCAGGGATAGCATTGAGCAAACGGGAGGTGTAAGCCATAGGGACGATAAGCGTCAGGGAATGATGTCTTACCATAGGCCAGGTGACGCGGACAGGCAAGGCGGCGGCCCGGCATTTTTTTGCCAGACCGCCGGATGCGTCTCAGACAATCGCGGCGCGCTGCTGACGATGCATCAGCCAGAACACCGCCACGCCGGCCAGCACAATGCCCGGCGCCGAGGCCGCCATCACCCCGACGGTGCCAGTGCCGAGGGCCAGCATCTTGCCGGCCAGCAGCGGGCCGCTCATCGCCCCGAGACGGCCCACCGCCACGGCGGTGCCGACCCCGGTGGCGCGGATCGCTGCGGGATAAAAAAGCGGCGCCAGGGCATAGAGTACGCTCTGGCCGCCGGTGGCGAACAGGCCGGCGACAAACCCCGCCAGCAGCATTCCGTTCAGCGACGACGCGCTGCCCAGCGCCAGCAGGGAAGCCAGAATCCCGCTGTAGATCAGGAGCGACATCCGCAGCGGGGTGAGCTTATCCATTAGCGCTCCCAGCAGCAGCGTGCCGCAGGCGGCGCCGATCTGCAGAGAGAACATCACCCCCGCCGCCTGGCTGGCCTGGAATCCCTGGCCCACCAGCAGCATCGGCAGCCAGTTGATCAGCATATAGACCACCAGCAGGGTGAAAAAATAGCCCAGCCACAACAGCAGGGTGGCGGCGGCATGCCCCGGGGCAAACAGGGTGCGCAGCGGCACGCTGGCCTCCGCGCGCTGAAACGCCTGCGACTCCGGTAGCCAGCGCATCAGCAGCGGGATCAGCAGTAACGGGACCACGCCGCCAATCCAGAAAATAGTCTGCCAGGCCGCGGCGAGACCGGAAAAGCCCAGCGCTGCCGCCAGCGCGGCGCCAATGGGTACGCCGCAGTACATCAGGCTTACCGCCCGGCCGCGGAAGCGTGAGCCAGCGGCTTCCGAGGTTAAGGCAATCAGGTTAGGCAATGCCGCCCCGAGCCCGACGCCGGTGAGCAGGCGCGCCAGCAGCAGCGTCGGGAAGCTCCATGCCACCGCAGTGGCCAGCGAGAACAGGCCAAACAGCAGCACCGACCCCAGCAGAATGCGCTTGCGCCCGTGGCGGTCCGCCAGCATGCCGCCCACCAGCGCGCCGGGCAGCAGGCCGAGGATCCCGGCGCTGAAGATCCAGCCCATCTGCATTTTATCCAGCGCAAAGGCCTGCGCCATGCCGACGGCGGCAATCCCCGCCGCCTGCAGATCCAGCCCTTCCATCAGGGCCACCATAAAACAGAGCCCGATGGTGACCACCAGGCGCGAGGGGTTTGCAGTCGTTATCTTGGTCATAGGGTACCTTGGCGATAGCCGAACAAACGGAGCAGGTGACTGGCGGCTGATGCTTTGTCAGCCGCGCGTTTTTCCTTATTTATTACGGTTAAGCAGATCCAGCGCAACGTCGACGATCATATCCTCCTGACCGCCGACCATCCGCCGCTTGCCCAGCTCGACGAGAATATCCACCGCGCTGAGGCCATAGCGCTCGGCCGCCGCTTCGCTGTGGCGCAGGAAGCTGGAGTAGACCCCGGCGTAGCCCAGCGCCAGCGTTTCGCGGTCGACACGCACCGGGCGGTCCTGCAGCGGCCGCACCAGATCATCGGCCGCGTTCATCAGGGCGTAGAGATCGGTGCCATGCTGCCAGCCGAGCTTGTCGGCGGCGGCAATAAACACTTCCAGAGGCGCATTGCCCGCCCCCGCGCCCATCCCGGCCAGGCTGGCGTCAATGCGATCGCACCCCTCTTCCACCGCGGCGATAGAGTTCGCCACCCCGAGGCTCAGGTTATGGTGGGCATGCATCCCGGTGGCGGTCTCCGGCTTCAGCACCGCCTTCAGGGCACGGAAACGGTCGCGAATGTCGTTCATGTTCATCGCCCCGCCGGAATCCACCACATAGATACAGGTCGCGCCATAAGATTCCATCTTCAGCGCCTGCTGCGCCAGTGCCTGCGGGGAGATCATATGGCTCATCATCAGAAAACCGACGGTGTCCATTCCCAGCTCGCGGGCAAAGGCAATATGTTGCGCCGCGACGTCCGCTTCGCTGCAGTGGGTGGCGACCCGCACCACCCGCGCTCCGGCCTGATACGCCGCTTTCAGATCGTGCAGCGTGCCGATGCCCGGCAGCAGTAAGGTGGCGATTTTCGCCTGGCTGACCGCCTCCGCCGCCGCTTCAATCCAGGCGATGTCGCTGTGTGCGCCAAAGCCGTAGTTGAAGCTGGATCCCTGCAGGCCATCGCCATGGGCCACTTCGATGGAGTCGACCCCAGCCTTATCCAGCGCGCCGGCGATCTGCTGCACCTGCGCCAGGGAATACTGGTGACGAATGGCGTGCATGCCATCGCGCAGCGTCACGTCCGAGATATAAAGTTTTTTACCGTTCATGCTGTCGCTCCCGCCGCACTGTGCATTGCCCCGGCCATTTGCTCCGCCGTCGCCAGCGCCGCCGAGGTCATAATATCGAGGTTGCCCGCGTACGCCGGCAGATAGTGCGCCGCCCCTTCCACTTCGAGGTAAACCGCGGTTTTCAGGCCGGAAAAACAGCCGACGCCGGGCAGGTTGACCGGCTTATCCTCGGGGATAACCTCAAACTGCACCTGCTGCTTCAGCCGGTAGCCCGGGACGTAAGCCTGCACTGCCGCCGCCATTTCGGCGATCGAAGCGGCAATGGCCTCCTGCGACGCCAGCTCGCTCAGGACGTAGACGGTATCGCGCATCATCAGCGGCGGCTCCGCCGGGTTCAGCACAATAATCGCTTTGCCCTTGCCCGCGCCGCCGACTTTTTCAATCGCCTGCGAGGTGGTTTCGGTGAATTCGTCAATATTGGCCCGCGTGCCCGGCCCGGCGGATTGGCTGGCGATCGAGGCCACAATCTCCGCGTAATGCACCTTCGCCACTCGCGAGACCGCGGCGACCATCGGGATGGTCGCCTGCCCGCCGCAGGTCACCATATTGACGTTGCCCTGATGGAGATTGGCCGCGAGGTTGACCATCGGTACGCAGTACGGGCCAATCGCCGCCGGCGTCAGGTCGATGACGCGGATCCCCGGCTTCGCTTCGCGCAACGCGGCATCGTTTTTGATGTGCGCCCCGGCGCTGGTGGCGTCAAAAACAAAATCGATGTCGGCAAATTCCGCCATCTGCATCAGGCCGCCCACCCCTTCGTGGGTGGTCGCGACGCCCATGCGCCGGGCGCGGGCCAGGCCATCCGACTGCGGGTCGATGCCGACCATCACCGCCATCTCCAGATGCTGGCCGTGGCGCAGGATTTTAATCATTAAATCGGTGCCGATATT
Organism: Klebsiella sp. A-Nf5; assembly: GCF_002810545.1. Lineage (NCBI taxonomy): Bacteria > Pseudomonadati > Pseudomonadota > Gammaproteobacteria > Enterobacterales > Enterobacteriaceae > Klebsiella > Klebsiella sp. A-Nf5. The sequence continues at coordinate 54,376 of NZ_PIOG01000268.1, forward strand.
CCCGGAGCCGATAATGGCGACTTTACGTTTACGCATCACGATGTCCTTCTCCGGCGGCGACGAAACGTGCCGCGACTGAGCCAATACCTTCGATATGGGCGACAAAGCTGTCCCCTTCGTTAATCGCCACCATCGGGCCTAACGCCCCGGTCAGCACGATATCCCCCGCCCGCAGCGGTTCGCCGAGACTGGCCAGCTTGCGCGCCAGCCAGACTGCGGCGTTCAGCGGATGTCCCAGACACTCGCTGCCGCGACCGCTGGAGACCAGCTCCTGGTTGCGGGTCATGTGCATGGCGCACTGCTTCAGATCCAGTCCCGCCGGGCGCTGCGCCGGGCCGCCAATGACGTACAGGCCGCAGGAGGCGTTATCGGCGACGGTGTCGACAAAGCCGATTGACCAGTCGCGAATGCGGCTGCCCACCACCTCCAGCGCCGGCAGCACCCATTCGATGGCGTTATACAGTTCATCAAAGGTGGTATCGGCATGCGGCAGATCCTGCTTCAGCACCAGGGCGATCTCGGCTTCCACTTTGGGCTGCAGCACGCGACCAAACGGCACCTCGGCGTTGTCGCCGTAGCACATGTCGGCAAACAGAGTGCCGAAGTCCGGCTGATTGACGCCCAGCTGCTGCTGCACTTTGGGATGGGTCAGGCCCACCTTGCGGCCCACCACCCGCCGGCCATGGGCGACGTGGTGCTGGACGTTCAGACGCTGGATGGCATAGGCGGCGTCGGCATTGTCGACGCCGAGGATATCGCGCAGTGGGGCGATCGCCTGGCCGGTCTGTTCCGCGTCGCGCAGCTGCCGGGCCAGCGCGTCAAGAGAAAAAGTCATCATTAACTCCTTAAGCCCGTGCGAGGAAATTGAGCACCAGCTGATTAAAACTGTCGGCATGTTCCCACTGCGCCCAGTGGCCGCAGTCGCGGTAAATATGCAGTTCCGAACCGGCGATCCCGGCGAGCAGGCGCAGCCCGGCGTCCATCGGCACGAAGCGGTCGTTGCGTCCCCAGACGATCAGGGTTGGCGCGCTGATTTCGCCCAGCCGCGGGCCAAAGTCAGGAAACTGCTTCGGGTTGGCTTCGAGGCTTTTGACGAAGTTGTCCAGATGATCGCGGCGCGACAGCATATTGTTGAGACGGGCCTCGAACAGCGCCTCGGTGAGGTCGCGGGTGTCGAAGACGAAGATGCTCATCATCTTCTTCAGGTTTTCTATGGTCGGCTCGCGGTACAGGGCGTTCAGCAGCTTGATGCCCTCCGTCGGCATCGGCGTAAACAGGCTCATGCCGCCGGTCCCCCCGCCCATCAGCACCAGCTTAGCCACCCGCTCCGGCCAGCTCAGGGTGAAGGCCACCGCGCTATGGCCGCCCATCGAGTTGCCCAGCAGATGGACTTTATCGATCCCCAGCTGATCGACCACGCTTTTCAGAATGCGGGCGTTGAGGTCCGAACGTGAGCCGCTGTTGACGATAGCATCGCTTTTGCCCCACCCCGGACAGTCGAGGAGCAGCACGCGATAGCCCGCCTCGACCAGCGGGTCAATGTTACGGCTGAAGTTGGCCCAGCCGGTGGCTCCCGGCCCGGATCCGTGCAACATAACCACAGTCTCTTTCCCGTCGCCGCAGTCATTGATATGGATGCGCAGCGTGCGGCCCCCCTCGTCGACATTGAGGAATCGGCTGGTGGCGGCTTCGGTTTGCGGTTGATAGCTCATGTTAGTCTCCCGGTTAATCAAATCTCGGTGGTGGCGCTCAGCGAGCCGAACCCGGCGATCCACTCGGGGATCGGCCGATAATAGCGGCCTTCACTGCGCCAGCGGCCAAAAGCGGATAGCGCGGCAAAGGCGGCCACCCAGGTCTTAATTTCGTGCGTCGATTTGCCGGCCATCGCCGACAGCTCGTCGTTGCCGATCGCATCCAGTTCTGCCAGCCGCCCCTGCTCCAGCAGGCTCATAAAGCGGTTGTCCCAGACCGGGTTGAGGGGATGGAGCGAGTGCGGATCTTCAGTAAACCGCCTGGCGGCGTTGATCACCCGCTGCTGGCGCAGTTCGCGTTCGTCCGGCGGCAGCTGTTTGCCGCCGCCGAGCAGGCGATCGCGGAGATGGGCGTCGGCCTTCGCCAGCTCCGGCACCGGCGGCTGGTGCGAGAGTCCGCCAGAGCCGAGGATCAGCACCCGTTTATTGAGGGTGTTGAGGAAGCGGCCCATCGCCTCGCCCAGCAGCCGGGTACGTTGAAAACCCGGCAGCGGCGCGGCGACGCCGTTAATAAACACCGGCAGCACCGGCAGGCGATCCAGGCCACCCAGCAGAAACTCCAGCGGCTGAGCGAAGCCATGGTCCACCTGCATGTTGTACGACACCGCCAGATCGATACCGCTGTTGATCACGGCGTGGGCGCAGGCTTCGGCCAGCTCGGTCGGTACCGGCAGGTCGCCGGCGGCGCTGGCGAAGTCGCCGATGGCGGTGGCGCCGACGCCGAGGCAGAACGGCGGCATCACGTCATAGAAAAAACCGTTGTAGTGATCGGGGGCGAAGAGCACCACCAGCTCGGGATCGAAGGCGGCGATCCGCCGCCGGGCGTCAGCAATCACCCCGTTCACTTCATCAAGGACCGCCTGCTCCGGGTCGACGAATCCCACCAGCGGAGTGTGGGAGAGACAGTGCAAATAGGCATGCATATCAGGCCACCTTCTCTTCAGCGTGGGCGGTATCTCCGACCGCGAGAGTCATTTTTTCCGCCAGCGCGGTCAGCTGCGCGCCGAGGGTCTGCGGGATGGCGAGAGCGGCGACAAAGCGGTCCGGTCTGACCACGGCAATGGCGGTGTTATGCTGAGCAAACCAGCTCTTCAGGCGGTTTTGCGTATCGCCCACCCGCAACGTGCCGGGGGCGTTATCCTGCTCGCGATGGATCTGCACCGCCGGCACCACCTGGATAAAGCGCACCCCGGCCGCGCGCCAGCGGGCGATCTGCCCGGCGTCGAGCCCCCACTGCGGGTTGCAGCCCCAGCCGATAATGGCGAAATTCGCGCCGATGACGTCGTCGAGTAGCACGCTCTCGCCGCTCTCCAGCGTCACCTGCGGTTGAATAAACATTTTGCCCACCGGCGAGGTTTTGCTGGCGCCGTCGGTCAGCAGCGCCCCCTCGCGGTACTGCGGCATCGGCTTAAAGCGCATTTCGAGGAAGTAGCGCTTCACCGGCGGCAGGTAGTTCAGCAGCCAGGAGAGACCGTCGCGCACGGCCCCCTGCCAGCGCTTCGGCGGCGCCAGCACGTGGCCGGCGGTGACCGACAGATCAATCATCGCTTTCGCGTGGTCGCGGCGCTCCTGCTGGTAGCTGTCGAGCAGCGCCTCTCCCGCTTTACCGTTGACCACCAGCGCCAGCTTCCACGCCAGGTTGAAGGCGTCGCGCATGCCGCTGTTGTACCCCTGGCCCTGCCAGACCGGCATGATGTGCGCCGCATCGCCGGCCAACAGCACGCGGTCGATGCGAAAGCGTTCGGCAAGGCGGGCGTTATGGGTATACACCCGCTGGCGGATCAGCTCGACGCGATCCGGGTCCGGCAGCACTTTGCTCAGCAGACGACGCATATTGTGCGGCTCGCTGAGCTGGGCTTCGGTTTCTCCGGGCATCACCATGAATTCAAAGCGGCGCACGCCATGGGGCAGCGCGGCGGAAACGTAGGGTCGCACCGGGTCGCAGCACAGGTATACGTGCGGGGTGGCCAGCGGGTCGTTGGCGATATCGATGACGATCCACTGATTCGGCGCGGTCTTGCCTTCGAAGGGGACGTTCAGCGTACGACGAATAAAGCTGGCGCCGCCGTCGCAGGCCACCAGCCAGTCAGCGCGCACCGTCTCCCGCTCGCCGTCCGGTCCTTTAAGATTTAACGTGACACCGTCACCGTTCTGGCTAAAGGCTTCTACTTCGCGGGAGAAGAGGCAGCGGACCTGCGGGAAACGCTGCAGACCGTGATACATCACCGCATCGACCTGGGGCTGAATGAAGGCGTTGCGCCGCGACCAGCCAAACTCATCGGTCATCGGCTGGATATCGGCAAAGCAGCGCCCCTTCGGGGTCAGAAAGCGCATGGCGTGCCACGGCGTGGTGTGCGGCAGCACGTCATTCACCAGTCCCACCGCCTGCATCGCCCGCAGGGATTCATCGTCAATGCCGATGGCCCGCGGGTAATCGATCAGTGTGTCGAGCTTTTCCACCAGCAGCACGCTGATGCCCATCTGGCCAAGGTAGTTGGCCATCATCAGGCCAACCGGACCGGCGCCGGCGATGGCGACCTGAGCGGTATGCTGCACGGCGGGTTGAATATCGGGTGTAGATGTTGTCATTCTCAGCGACCTCACGACTCGGAAACTGCCCGACTGACAGGCAATTTGTTAATCATGTGTAAACGTATTTTTATAATGGGCTGAGTATAGGGCGGGGGTTTTCGGCTACAATCAAAACATCACCGAATGTGCACCAGGTGCACAGCGCTGTTTATAAAGCATTTTAAGGAAGGATTTATGCATGACGATGGGTCCACAGCGTACAAAACGGTGCGCGGGTTAAGCCGGGGTTTGTTGTTATTAAAATTGTTAAATAAATTTGACGGCGGCGCGACGCCGGGCCTGCTGGCGGAGTTTAGCGGCCTGCATCGCACCACCGTGCGCCGGCTGCTGGAGACGCTGCAGGAGGAGGGTTTTGTCCGCCGCAGCCGCTCCGATGACAGCTTCCGTTTGACCATTAACGTCCGCCAGCTGAGCGATGGATTTCGTGACGAACATTGGATTTCTGCCCTTGCCACGCCGCTGCTCGGTGAGCTGCTACGCGAGGTGCAATGGCCGACAGACATCACCACCCTCGACGTCGACGCCATGGTGGTGCGCGAGACCACCCACCGCTTCAGCCGGTTGTCGTTTCACCGCGCGATGGTCGGACGGCGGCTGCCGCTGCTGCTCACCGCCTCCGGGCTGACGTGGCTGGCCTTTGCCCCCGACGCGGAACGCGACGCCATCGTCAGCATGCTGGCCGCCCGTCCGGAGGCTGAGTATCAGCTGGCCCGCGAACCGGAACGGCTGGCGGCGATCCTCGCCCGCACCCGGCAGAACGGCTACGGTGAAAACTTCCGCGGCTGGCAGCAGGAGGAGAAAATCGCCTCCATCGCCGTGCCGGTCTGCAGCCAGCAGCGGGTTATCGGCTGCCTGAACCTGGTCTATATCGCCAGCGCGATGACCATTGAGCAGGCGGCGCAGAAGCATCTTTCCGCCCTGCAGAGGGTGGCGAGCCAGATAGAAGCCCGCATGGAAGAGGAAGAAGTGTGGTACGAAATGCCTTGATCGTGATGAGGGTAAACGCGATCAACCATTGCGCCCGGCGACGTTATATAATTTAATACATAGCGAATTTTTCACGCCATTCGGGCCACACCATGTCAAAACACCCCTTACTGCTGGGCCTGACGCTGCTCAGCGCCAGCCTGTTCACCGGCCAGGCCTTTGCCGACCGCACCGTCACCGACCAGCTGGGTCGCCAGGTCACCCTCCCCGACCACGTCACCCGCGTCGTGGTTCTGCAGCATCAGACGCTCAACCTGCTGGTGCAACTGCATGCCGCCGAGGATATCGTCGGCGTCTTAAGCAGCTGGCAGAAACAGCTCGGGCCGCAGTTCGCCCGCTTTATGCCCGAGATCGGGCAACTGGCGACGCCGGGCGATCTCACCCAGGTCAATATTGAAAGCCTGCTGGCGCTGCGTCCGCAGGTGGTTTTTGTCGCCAACTATGCGCCGCCGGCGATGATCGCGCAGATCCAACAGGCCGGGATCCCGGTGGTGGCCATCTCGCTGCGCCAGGACGCCGCGGGTGAAAAAAATAAAATGAACCCCGCCATGGCAGACGAAGAGCAGGCCTATAACGCCGGGCTGGTGGAGGGGATCCGCCTTATCGGCGAGGTCGTCGAACGCCAGCCCGAGGCCGAGGCGCTGATTCACTACACCTTCGAGGCGCGTAAACAAGCCAATGCGCCGGTGGTCGATATTCCACCGAACCAGCGGGTGCGGGTGTATATGGCCAACCCCGATCTGAATACCTACGGCGCCGGTAAATACACCGGGCTGATGATGGCGCACGCCGGGGCGCTGAACGTGGCGGCCGCCAGCGTAAAAGGCGCCCGTCAGGTGTCGCTTGAGCAGGTGCTGGAGTGGAACCCGCAGGTGATCTTCGTCCAGGACCGTTATCCGCAGGTGGTCAAACAGATAGAGAACGATCCGCAGTGGCAGGCGATCGATGCGGTGAAACACCACCGCGTGTGGCTGATGCCGGAGTACGCCAAAGCCTGGGGTTACCCGATGCCGGAGGCCCTGGCGCTGGGCGAGCTGTGGATGGCGAAAAAACTCTATCCTTCGCGCTATCAGAACATCGATGTGGACAGTAAAGCCCGGGATTACTATCAGCGTTTTTACCGCGTGGCGTGGACGCCAGATGCGCGCTAACCGCCATCCCTGGCGGTTGCAGGGTAGCCTGGCGCTGGCGACGCTGGCGATCGCGGTCGCCTCTCTTTGTTTCGGCCAGTACCCGTTAAGCCTGCGCGCCGTTGGGCACACCCTGGTCCATCTGCCGCCAGGTGAAGGGGTGATCGGGCAGATCGTCTGGTCGGTTCGCCTGCCGCGCGTGGTCATGGCCCTGCTGGCCGGGGGCGCGCTGGGGCTGTGCGGCGCCACCTTGCAGGGCGTGTTCCAGAACCCGCTGGTGGACCCGCACATCATCGGGGTGACCGCCGGCTCCGCCTTCGGCGGTACGCTGGCGATCCTGTTGGGCGTCGGCAGTCTGCTGATGATGGCCTCGACCTTTTTCTTCGGCCTCGTCGCGCTGGGGCTGATTTACGCCCTCGCCGCCCTGCAGGGGCGGGACAGCACGCTGGGGCTGATTCTGTCCGGGATCATTCTCAGCGGCTTCTTCGCCGCGCTGGTCAGCCTGATGCAGTACCTCGCCGATAGCGAAGAGACGTTACCGAACATTGTTTTCTGGCTGCTCGGCAGCTTCGCGACCGCCAGCTGGCATAAGGTACTGCTTATGTTCCTGCCCATGGCGGTGGCCGCCGGAGTGCTGTGGAAGCTGCGCTGGCGAATCAACCTGCTGGCCCTGGAGGAACGCGATGCCCGCAGTCTTGGCGTACCGGTGGCCGCGCTGCGTCGCGGCGTGCTGGTGTGCTGTGCGGTGCTGGTGGCAGCCCAGGTGGCGGTCAGCGGCAGCATCGCCTGGATGGGTCTGGTGGTCCCGCACCTCGCCCGCCTGCTGGTGGGCGCTGACCATCGTCGCCTGCTGCCTACCGCCTTCTGGCTTGGCGCCGCCCTGATGCTGGTGGTGGACGATCTGGCGCGCACGCTGACCCAGGCGGAAATCCCGATCGGGATCATCACTGCCCTGCTCGGCGCGCCGCTGTTTACCTTTTTACTGGTGCAATCCCGGCGCCGGAGTACCGCCCGATGAACAGCTCATTATCGCTGGAAGCACTACGCTACGGCCACCGTCAGCCGCTCTTCGCCCCGCTCACGCTGGCCTGCCGGCCCGGTGAGATCTGGGCGGTGCTGGGCGCCAATGGCCGGGGAAAAAGTACCCTGCTGGATACCCTGACCGGCGTGTTGCCGCCGCTGGGCGGCCAGGTGCAGTGTGAGGGCGGCGTCGCCCTGGTCCCGCAGTCGTTTCGTCCCGCTTTTCGCTGGCGCGTGAGCGATGTCGTGCTGATGGGCCGCGCCCGTCATGTGGATCTCTTTGCCCAGCCGGGCGAGGAGGATGCCCGGCGGGTTGAGAACGCGCTGGCGCAACTGGGGATTGCCGCCCTGGCCGGAGATGACTTCGGCGCCCTCTCCGGCGGCCAGCAGCAGCTGGTGCTGATTGCCCGCGCGCTGGTCAGCGCCAGCCAGAATATCCTGCTGGATGAGCCCTGCTCGGCGCTGGACCTTGGTAACCAGCAGGTGGTACTGCAGCTGATCGGCGACCTCGCCCACCGCCAGGCGCGCACCGTCCTGTTCACCACCCATGATCCAAACCATGCGCTGCAGGTGGCCAGCCATACGCTGCTTCTTCTGCCGGAGGGCCAGTGGCTGGCAGGCGAGACCGCTGACGTGCTGAGCGAAACGCACCTCCGGCAAGCGTACGGCCTGCCGGTACGTCTGATCCACCATGCCGCCTCCGCGTCCCCTCTGCTGGCGCCGGGTTTTACTCTGCGTCGCTGAACGGCATAAAACCCGCCTGCCGGAGATACTTCTGGCCAACGTCGCCGAGGATAAAGCGATACAGGGCCAGCGCGGCGGGATCCGCCCTGAGGCGCGCCAGCTGGTAATCGCAGCGAATATTCCACGGCGCCGGAATAGTCAGGGTACGCAGATCGTCGCAGGCGGCCAGCGCGGGGCCATAGTGCGCGTAGCCGATAAACAGATCCGCCAGGTTCTGGCGAATAAGCCACGCGCCAGCTATCTCGCCCGGCGGCACGCTCAGTGAGTCTCTGCCGCCGACCCGCGGCTGCGCTCGCCCGGCTATCGCATTGCCCAACCCAGGATAATGCGCCTCAATTCGGGCAAACAGTTGCCAGGTATAATCTCCCGACGGATCGCATCCCGGCGTGGAGGTCGCCAGCCGCAGGTGGGGCGTGCTGAGCAGCGCCAGCCAGTCCAGGCCATCGTTTTCCGGCGACCGCCGGGCGGTCAGCATCAGCTGGTTGCCGGCAAATCCCTGGCATTCCTGCGCCAGACCGGCCTGCAGCAGCGCCTGCGGGTGCGCCGCGTTGGCGGACGCAAAAACCGCGCACGGCGCCCCGGCCTCGATCCGCTCGCGCAGCAGGCCGGCAGGGCCAAACTGCGCATCGACCGCCAGGCCAGTGTGCTGCTGAAAGTGCGCCACCAGCGGCAGGAAAGCGCTTCTCAGGCTTCCCGCCGCCAGCAGCGTGAGAGGAGTGGACATCATAGATAGTCGCTATAAACCGGATAATATAACGCTATATTACCCGGTTTGCCGTCGCGTCAGTAGCGAATTTCCGCCAGCGCGCGCAGCTGCTCGGGGGTGGCTACCGGCAGGTCGAAAAAGCGCAGATAGGCGGGGATCATTTCAAACAACATGTCGGTCCCGCGCTGGATATGGCACTGTCGCGCCTGAGCGGCCCTCAGCAGCGGGGTGTACTCCTGGGTCATGACGACCTCCCCCACCCAGGTGCCTGGCGCCAGACGGTCAACGTTCAGCGGCAGCGGATCGCTGGCCTTCATCCCCAGCGGGGTGGCATTGACCACCAGCTCGTGTCCGACAGGATCGTGCTGCATCAGGGTGATATCGAGCTGCGGATAGTGCTGATGCAGCCGTCCGGCGAGGGCGTGCGCCACCTCGGGCCGGGTATCGTACAGGGTCAGGGCGCTGACTCCCGCCGCCGCGAGAGAGGCGGCGATAGCCGATCCCACCCCGCCGCTGCCGACCACCAGCGCGCGCGTCCCCTGCGGATTAAACCCTTTACGACGCAGGCCCAGCACAAAGCCGTCGCCATCGAACATATCCCCGCTCAGGCTGCCGTCGGCCTCGCGACGGATGGCGTTGCAGGCGCCGGCGATAGCCGCCGTCGGGCTCAGGCGCTGCACCAGATCGCAGGTGGCGATTTTATGCGGCATCGTCACCAGCGCGCCGATGATGTTGGTCATCGTAAACAGCGGCGGAATAAACGCGGCATAGTCCTCCGGCCTGACCCCCATCGGCACCACCTTTACGTCCACCTGCTGGTCGACGAACCACGGGTTATAGATCATCGGCGCCTTAAAACTGGCGGTCGGATAGCCAAGGTGCGCTATCAGCCGCGTATTCCCACTAATCACCATGCCTTGCTCCTTTGCTTACTGCGATAACTCGATACGTTTGACGTCGCCGAGGATAAACAGATAGGCCACCACGCCCAGCAGCGCGGCGCCGCCGATGTAGATCAACGCGTAGAAGAAATTGCCGAACCCGGCAACGATAAAACCGATCACCAGCGGGGTGAGGATCCCCGCGAGGTTGGCGCAGAAGTTAAACAGGCCGCCGGTCAGGCCGCCCAGCCCCTTCGGGGCAATATCGGAGATCAGCGTCCAGCCAAGCCCCACCATCCCCTGACCAAAAAAGGCAAACGACATCACCAGGATCACCGCCAGGTCGCTCTGCAGCCAGTTGGCGGTGATAATGCAGCTGGCCATCAGCAGACCGGCGACGATCGGCAGCTTACGACCAAGGTTGGCCGATCCGGTGGCCTTGAGCAGTTTGTCGGAGATCCAGCCGCCAAACATCACCCCGCCGGCGGCGGCGACAAACGGCAGGATGGAGAAGAAGCCCACCTTCAGCCAGGGCATATGCCGCTCGGTGGCCAGCCAGGTCGGGAACCAGGTGAGAAAGAATACCAGCACGGTATTGCCGGCAAACTGGCCGATACTGGCGCCGATGATCTGCCGTTTGCTCAGCAGCTGGCGGACCAGCGGCCAGCTGAACGCCACCTGCTGGTCCGTCGGGGCGCTCAGGCCGCCGCCGTTTTCGATATGCTCGCGCTCCTGCTGGCTGAGGCGCGGATCTTCATGCGGTTCGCGGTAGCAGCGCCACCACACCAGGGCAAACAGAATGCCGACCGCGCCGACGCTGACGAACAGCACCCGCCAGCCAAAGCCGTCCATGATCCAGAACAGCAGCGGCGCAAAGCAGGCCAGCCCGAGGTATTCCCCTACGGTGTATACCGCTGTGGCTTTCGCTCGCTCATGCTGCGGGAACCAGGCGCTGACCACCCGGCTGTTGACCGGAAAGCACGGCGCTTCGCTAATGCCGAGCCCGAAGCGGCACAGCAACAGTGTTTTCAGCCCCACCGCCATGCCGTGGAACAGGGTAAACAGCGACCACAGGGTCAGCGACAGAAAATAGGTCACTTTGTTGCCAAAGCGGTCAAGAAACAGCCCGCCGGGGATCTGCGCCAGGGCATAGGTCCAGGCGAAGGCGGAAAAAAGGATACCCATGATCGCCGGGTCAATCCCCAGCTCACCGGTGAGCTTTGGGGCGGCGATCCCCAGCACGGTGCGATCGAGGTAGTTGATCATGGTACCAACGGCCAACAGCGCAAGGATGCCGATGCGCCGCCGGGAGCGGCGCACGGTGACGGCAGGCTGGGCGGCAGCCGTCGGGTTAGGGCTATATGAGCTCATAGTCAGTTCCTGTCTCGGGTACAGAGGATGTTGTTATTGTGTTTAAGGCATAATGAACCATTTGATTCGGGCTAACAATACTGCATCGCCGCCAGACGGACGGCGGCATTCGCCGCGCCATAGAGCGCGTAGCCGACCCGTCGTTCGGTTAACTCAAAGAAAAAGCGCCCGGCGGTAAAGGGGCGGGTATAAAGATGCAGGAAGGCCCCGCCCTGCGGATCGCGGTCGTAGAGGAGCTGCCGCCGCTGCAGTTGCCCAACGTCCAGCTCGCCGCCGAAGCGCGCCAGCAGATCGTCATAATAGTTGGCCGGGATCGGCAGCGCATGGCGGGCAACCTCGGCAAGCTGGTCGCAGGTGGCCGGCAGATCGCGGCAGGCAAAGGCCGCATGCTGCAGCCCCGCCCCCTGGTAGCAGGCGACCGAACGGGCGATCTGCGTCGCCCGGCTCTGCGAAATATTCAGCGCCAGACGAATATCGCCCTGCGGGCTGCGCACCGCCAGACTGCGCACCAGTCCATACGGGTCCGGCAGCGTCTGCTCATGCTCAAGAGTAAAACCAAACACCGTGCGGAAGAACATCACCCAGTTGTCGCGGCTGTCGGCCTCCATCCCCAGCGCCAGATGGTCGATACCGAGATAATCCTCGCGCACCGTCAGCCCGTCGCGCAGATGAAAATCGCGCTCATAGATCGCCTCCCCGGCGTCGATGAGATAGATAAGGCTACCGTCCGGGGCGCAGATCGCCGGGATCGGCGTTTCGTTCGGCCCGGCATCGCCCTGCCAGGTGGCATACCCCAGCGCGCGGGCGCGGGCAACAATCGGCGCACTGCGATCGACCCGCAGCGCCATGGCGCAGAGCGAAACGCCGTGGCGTTGATAGAAATGATCGGCCCAGCTGTGGGGCTGATGGTTGATGACGATCCGCGCCCCGCCGTTGCGCCACAGCGTCACCTGTTTGGAGCGGTGGCTTCCCTCGTGCTGAAAACCCAGCGCCTGCAGATGCTGCCCCAGACGCTGCGCCTCGGCGGCGCTGGCGGCAAACTCGATAAACTCCAGCCCGTGATAGACCGGCAACGGCGGCGGTGAAAACAGATCGGCATCGCACGTCGGGAGCCGACGGCGGGTTTGTTCCTCCAGCCACAGCAGCGAACGGTAACCATCTTTGGCCGTCGCGCCGTTCGGCGAGGCGCGAAAACCGTCATTGAAGATCTCCAGCGACCAGGGGCCGCGATAGCCGCAGCGGGTGATCTGCTCGGCAAACGCCTCCAGCGGCAGCTCGCCCTGCCCGGGGAAGCAGCGGAAGTGGCGACTCCACTCCAGGAGATCCATTTTCATGTACGGCGCATCGGCGAGCTGAACAAAGGTGATTTTCTCCACCGGCACTGACGGCAGCGCATCCAGGGTGTCGCCGCGGGCCAGAATATGGAAGCTGTCGAGCACCAGGCCCAGCGCCGGGCTGTTCACCTGCCGCACCCGCTCCCAGGCCTGCTGCCAGCGGTTCACATGGGTTCCCCAGGCCAGGGCCTCATAGCCGATGGTGATTCCCTCTTCTTCTGCCAGCGTGGCCAGCGCCCGCAGGTCCGCGACCTGCAATTCGCTATCCGCCGAGCAGTCCGGCTGCACATTGCTGCACAGCAGCAGCGTGTCGCAGCCCAGCTCGTGCATCAGGGCAAACTTGCGCCGAGCGCGGGCCATATTCGCCGCAAACTGCGCCCGGCTGGCGCCTTCAAAATCGCGAAAGGGTTGAAAAAGCGTGATTTTCAACCCTAAATCGGCGGCAAGCTGGCGGATTTCCGCCGGCGTCCCCGTATAATAGAGCAGATCGTTCTCGAAAATTTCCACACCCTGATAGCCCGCCGCCGCAATAGCGTGCAGCTTCTCAGGCAGGGTGCCGGAAATCGAAACGGTGGCGATAGAGCGCAGCATAAGGTCCTCGGGTCAACAACTGACGTGAGCCTTGAATATGTATCATTTGGTTCATTTGCGCCATACTAGGTTGCTAAATTGTGATCATTATGTGTATTTTTTGTCACCCAAGAAAAAGGAGTTGCCATGACCGTCGTTGCTCATGATGAAGCACAATCCCTGAAGGCGCGGATTTTCAGCGCCGCTATCGCTGTCTTTGCTGAACACGGGCTGTCAGGCGCCCGCATGGAGCAGATCGCCACCGAGGCGCAGACCACCAAGCGCATGGTGGTTTACTACTTCAAAAGCAAAGAGCAGCTCTATCAGGAGGTGCTGCAGTATGTGTATGCGCGGATCCGCGAAACCGAGCAGCAGCTGGGGCTGGAGAATGTGCCGCCAGTGGAGGCGCTGGTGCGGCTGGTGCGCTGGAGCGTGCGTTATCACGCCACCCACGCGGACTATATGCGGGTGATTTGCATGGAGAATATGCAGCGCGGCAAGTGGTTACAAACCTCGGGTGAACTGAAACCGCTGAATCGTACCGCCCTGTCGATTCTGGAAGACATTTTACAGCGCGGCCAGCAGCAAGGCGTCTTTCAGGCGGGGCTCGAAGCACGCGATGTGCACCGGTTAATCAGCAGCTTCAGCTTTTATCAGGTGTCGAACTTCTACACCTTCAGCAGCCTGTACCTGGACGACCCGCTGCCCGCCATCGACGACGAAGCGATGGTGGCCCACCACTGTGACATTGCCGTCCGGGCGGTGATCCGCTTCGTGATTTCCTGACCCGCCGGCGAAAGACGTTAATGCCCGGAAAGGGCGTGAATGACTTTCGTCATGGCCTCTTCGGTGAGCGCCGAACGCTGAATTTTGGCGTTCGCCAGCGAGGTGCGCAGTACGCCAGCAATGACAATGTGTTTCGGCTCCTGGCCCAGGTCTCGCATTTCCAGCACCACTTTACCCACCACGCGGCACATTTCCTGGTACAGCTCGTCGTCTTTGGCTTTATTTCCCATATGGTTTTGCTCGCACTTTATTATTATCAATCAATTCATTATTGATAGATTTTTTCCGCAACGCAAATTATCCCCGGCGGAATGGGCCAATGGCGCGTTTTACTGGTTCATAATGCGAGAAAAAGCGCGTTCTGCTGCCCCTTTGCCTGCCTGGTGATGAAAAAATGTGTTGCGTACTTTTATGCATAACGTGCCGGTTTTGTTACGCGTTTTGTCCATAATTTGAAACGAGGTTTTTATTTTCCTTTTTGATTTCGGCAGCGTATAATGCGCTTCGATTCTTTCTTGAATGGTTTCAGCGCATTGGACTGCATGATAAAACGCATAACACCTTGCCACATTTCATGGGCTGAACCGCCAGCACACATTCTTCTGCACGCTCCGGGGTTGTCACCTATCCTTAGGGCGTGGCTTAGCAACTTTCGTAATACAGGTTTGGCTCCCCGGCAGTGCGCCCGCGGAGCGAGAATTCCATATCCTTCACAACTTAAAGACTAAAACTGTCATGAAAAAGACCAAAATTGTTTGCACCATCGGTCCGAAAACCGAATCTGAAGAGATGCTGACCAAAATGCTGGAAGCCGGCATGAACGTGATGCGTCTGAACTTCTCCCACGGTGACTATGCGGAACACGGTCAGCGCATCCAGAACCTGCGCAATGTGATGAGCAAAACCGGTAAGAAAGCCGCTATTCTGCTGGACACCAAAGGCCCGGAAATTCGTACCATCAAGCTGGAAGGCGGCAACGACGTCTCACTGAAAGCAGGCCAGACCTTCACCTTCACCACCGATAAATCCGTCGTCGGCAACAACGAAATCGTTGCAGTGACCTACGAAGGCTTCACGTCTGACCTCACCGTCGGCAACACCGTTCTGGTGGACGATGGCCTGATCGGCATGGAAGTAACGGCTATCGAAGGCAACAAAGTTATCTGTAAAGTGCTGAACAACGGCGACCTTGGCGAGAACAAAGGCGTAAACCTGCCGGGCGTCTCCATCGCCCTGCCGGCGCTGGCTGAGAAAGACAAACAGGACCTGATCTTCGGTTGCGAACAGGGCGTGGACTTTGTCGCGGCCTCCTTCATCCGTAAACGTTCCGACGTCGTCGAGATCCGTGAGCACCTGAAAGCCCACGGCGGCGAAAACATCCAGATCATCTCCAAAATCGAAAACCAGGAAGGCCTGAACAACTTCGACGAAATCCTCGAAGCCTCTGACGGCATCATGGTTGCTCGTGGCGACATGGGCGTTGAGATCCCGGTTGAAGAAGTTATCTTCGCCCAGAAAATGATCATCGAAAAATGTATCCGCGCGCGCAAAGTGGTTATCACCGCGACTCAGATGCTGGACTCCATGATCAAGAACCCGCGTCCGACCCGCGCTGAAGCCGGCGACGTGGCCAACGCCATCCTCGACGGTACCGATGCAGTGATGCTGTCCGGCGAATCCGCGAAAGGTAAATACCCGCTGGAAGCCGTCACCATCATGGCAACCATCTGCGAACGTACTGACCGCGTAATGACCAGCCGTCTGGACTTCAACAACGACAACCGTAAACTGCGCATCACCGAAGCGGTGTGCCGCGGCGCGGTAGAAACCGCTGAGAAACTGGAAGCGCCGCTGATCGTTGTCGCCACCCAGGGCGGTAAATCCGCGCGCGCTGTACGCAAATACTTCCCGGACGCCACCATCCTGGCCCTGACCACCAACGAAACCACCGCTCGCCAGCTGGTGCTGAGCAAAGGCGTTGTGCCGCAGCTGGTGGAAGAGATTGCCTCTACCGATGACTTCTATCATCTGGGCAAAGATCTGGCGCTGAAAAGCGGCCTCGCGCGCAAAGGCGACGTGGTGGTGATGGTTTCCGGCGCATTAGTGCCGAGTGGTACCACTAATACGGCTTCCGTACACGTGCTGTAATAATTTACAGGTTAATTGGTTTTTTTTAATAAAGCGCCTCTCGGGGCGCTTTTTTTTATTCATTGATTAGCTCTTCCTATTAAAAATGCAAATCGGAATTTACTATTTAATAAGAGATTATCTAAGATGAATCCGATGGAAGCGCGCTGTTTTCACTCGCCTTTTTCAGCGATTTTGTCCAATTCGATGCTTCTTTGAGCGAACGATCAAAAATAAGTGCGTTCAGGTAAAAAAAATATTCTCATCCCAAAAAACTTTGTGTAATACTTGTAACGCTACATGGAGATTAACTCAATCTAGAGGGTATTAATAATGAATCGTACTAAACTGGTACTGGGCGCGGTAATCCTGGGTTCTACTCTGCTGGCTGGTTGCTCCAGCAATGCTAAAATCGATCAGCTGTCTTCTGACGTTCAGACTCTGAACGCTAAAGTTGACCAGCTGAGCAACGACGTGAACGCAATGCGTTCCGACGTTCAGGCTGCTAAAGACGACGCAGCTCGCGCTAACCAGCGTCTGGACAACCAGGCTCACTCTTACCGTAAGTAAGAGTTCTGGTAATAAAAATGGCGCACTCTGTGCGCCATTTTTTTTGCCCTCAGCATGAGGGCTACTGGGTAAGCAGGCTGTTGTCAGACGGCGTGTTCTGCGCCGACAGCGTAGCTGGCGCACTCTCCGTCCCCGTGGACACCACCACCGGATATCCCGCCCTTCTCGACATCGCTTTTTTCAGCTGTACATCATCGACCGCCTTATCCTCTGCGAAGGCGTGAAACGCTGCAGGCAGCGTGTAGGCGATGGTCCGGGTGTTTTCCTCTTCCGTCTGCGAAAGCGGCCTGTGGACCTCGACATAGCGTTTACCATCCGGTTCGACGGCAAACTTCACCGGCTGATTGATAATCCGTACCGGCGTCCCGGTTTTCACCTGGTTGAACAGCGCTTTGATGTCATCAGCGTTCATTCGCATACAGCCTGAGCTGACGCGCAAACCGACGCTGTCCGGCGCGTTGGTGCCATGAATCAGATACTCGCCGTTACCGTAGGCCAGGCGCAGCGCATAGCGCCCCAGCGGATTGTAAGGCCCGGCCGGGACCACCGCCGGTAACGTCACCCCTTTCTCCAGCGAACGCGCCCGAATGCCCGCGGTGGGCGTCCAGGTCGGGTTGGGGATCTTCTGCCCGACGCGGGTGGTCATCTCAGGCGTTTCCAGCCCTAACTGGCCGATACCCAGCGGATAGACCTGCACCTGATTCTCTCCCGGTGGGAAGTAATACAGCCGCAGTTCTGCAAGGTTGACGACGATGCCCTCTCGCGGCACGTCGGGGAGCAGCATCTGGGAGGGGATCAGGACCTGAGTACCGGGCTTCGGCTGCACCGGCGCAATGGTATCGTTGGCTTCGAGGATCAGCATCGCCGCGGTATCAAAATGGCGGGCGATCGCCTGCAGGTTGCGGTCTCCCTCCTGTACGGTCCAGTACTGGTTCTGGCCAATCAGTCGGCTGTCGGCGGGAGGAAGCGGGTAGTCGACGGCCCAGGCGGCCGAGGAGGCGCCAAGCGCGCTGAGAAGGGCTAAAGTGATCATCGTTTTGCGTTTCATACTGAGATTCCTTCTTTCGCTGATAAAACGCCAGGAGACTGAACGGCGGCAGGAGCAGAACCCCTACCGGACGTAACAGAATGAAATCTACCTGTTTATTCTAGCTAATATTTGCGGCTTTCGCGCGGATCGCACGGATCATGGCTTCAAGCCCTTGCGAGCGGGAGGGAGTCAGGTGTTGGGTGAGCGCCATTTTTTCAAACCACGGGCGCACGTCGAACTCGATGATATCCTGGGCGGTCATCCGGTCATAAAGGATAAACACCACCGCAATCAGCCCCTTGACGATCGCCGCATCGCTGTCACCGCGCAGGGTGATAACGCCGGAGGGGTCCTGCGCCATCACGATCCACACCTGGCTTTGACAGCCCTGAATAATGTTCTGCACGCTGTGTTCTTCCGGGCTTAGCGGCGCCAGCCGCTGGCCCAGCTCAATGATATAGAGATACTTCTCTTCCCAGTTGGCGCAACGGCTAAAATTGCGCAACAGTTTGTCTTTGTCCGGTAGTGCCGCCATCGTCACGTCCTTTACCCTAATAATTTGTGGATCCGCTGCAGGCCAGCCACCAGGCGGTCCACCTCTTCCGTGGTATTGTACATCGCCAGCGACGCCCGACACATGGCCGGTACCTGGTAGTAAGCCATCAACGGCATCGCGCAGTGGTGCCCGGTCCGCACGGCGATACCGTAGTTGTCGAGGAAGCTGCCAACGTCATAGGCGTGATGCTGGCCGAGGTTAAAGGCGATCACCCCTTTGCGCTGCGCCGGCCCGTAGAGGATCAGATCCGGCACGGCGCGCAGGGCCTCCAGCGCATAGCGCATCAGGGTCTGCTCGTACTCGGCGATCTGCGTCAGCCCCAGCTGGCTGACGTAGGTCAGCGCCGCGCCGAGGCCAATGATCCCCCCGGTATTCGGCGTACCGGCCTCAAAGCGCCACGGCGCCCGGTTCCAGGTGGTGCCTTCCGTCAGGCTGACGGTGGCGATCATCGACCCGCCGCCTTCCCACGGCGCCATCGCCTGCAGCAGCTCGGACCGACCATAGAGCACGCCGATCCCGGTCGGGCCATACAGCTTGTGTCCGGAGAAGACGTAGAAATCGCAGCCCAACGCCTGCACATCTACCGGGTGGTGCATCACCGCCTGGGCGCCATCCACCAGCACTTTCGCGCCATGCTGATGCGCAAGGGCAATCAGCGCCGCCAGCGGGTTTTCCGTCCCCAGCACGTTGGAGACCTCGGTAATCGCCAGCAGGCGGGTGCGCGGGTCAAACAGTCGCGGAATAACGTCCAGTTGCAGGGTGCCGTCCGGGTTCAGGGGGATCACCCGCAGCTCAGCCCCGACGCGGGCGCAGAGCATCTGCCACGGCACAATGTTGGCGTGGTGCTCCATCTCGCTGATGATGATGTTATCCCCGGCGCCGACGTTGGCGTTTCCCCAGCTGTTGGCCACCAGGTTGATGCCCTCGGTGGTGCCGCGGACGAACACCACTTCCTCCGCCGACCCGGCGTTAAGGAAGGTCGCCGCCTGCTGGCGCACCGCTTCCATCCGCGCGGTAGCTTCCGCGCTGAGGGTGTGGATCCCGCGATGCACCGCCGCGTAGCCATAGCGATAGAATTCCGCTTCGGCGCCGATCACTGCCTCCGGTTTCTGAGCACTGGCGGCGCTGTCAAGATAGGCCAGCGGCTGACCGTTGACCTCCCGGTTTAGTACCGGAAAATCGGCGCGAACGCGTTCAACTGAAAATGTCATACTGTGCCTCCCGGCAAACGCTGTCCAATCCGCGCCAGCACCTGCTCTCTGAGCGCGTCGCTGCGGATAGCCTCGGTGAGCTCGGCGGCGAAGGCGTAGAGGATCATCTGCTGCGCCGCCTGCTGTTCGATACCGCGCGAGCGCAGATAGAACAGCTGTTCTTCATCAATGCGCCCGACGGTCGCCCCGTGGCTGCATTTCACGTCATCGGCGTAAATCTCCAGCTGTGGTTTGGTGTCGACCTCCGCCAGCCGCCCAAGCAGCAGATTGTTGTTGGTCATCTGGCCGTCGGTTTTCAGCGCGTGCGGCGCGACGTTGATCAGCCCGTTAAATACCGCCCGGCCCTTATCGCTGACGATGGTTTTGTGCAACTGGCGGCTGTTGCAGTAGCCGACCTGATGGTCGAGCCAGGTGCGGCTGTCGCAGACCTCATTTTTCACCGGCATCGCCAGCGAATTGAGGCGCAGGTTGCTGTTTTCACCGCCCAGGCGCGTGCTGGTGTGATGACGCAGCACCTGGCCGCCGAGCAGGAAACTGCTGCTGAAGGCCGAGGCGTCGCGGCCCAGCAGCAGATCGTTATGGGCGAAGTGGTAGCTGAGCGCGTTCTCAAACGCCAGCTTGATATGCTGGAGGTGCGCGTTATCGGCCACCGTCATGGTCAGTCGCCCGCCGGTGAAGTGCGGCTGCTCATTAAAGCTGAGGTAATGCTCGACCAGGGTCGCCTCCGCCCCGCTTTCCAGCGCCAGGTGATGGCGATAGTGGGCGGTATTCAGCGCATCGCCGGCCAGGCCGCGGGTGATATGCATCAGCAGCAGCGGCTTATCCAGGCGGCGGTTGCGCGGTACGCGAATGCGGGTCACCGTCTGCGCCAGGCTTTCGGTCAGATGGAGAAATACCTCCGGCTGCAAAGCATCCGGCAGATGCTGGCGTTGGTTATCGACGCTGACCTCCACGCCGCTGGCGGCGAGATCGTCGCTCAGCTCAGGATGATAGCGTCCATCGATAAACACCAGCCGCCAGGCGTCCAGCGGTAGCGCCAGCGCATCACGCTGTTCAGCACTAAGAGATGCCCCCTCATCGGCGACAAAGTGGCCGTTCAGTAGCGCGTCCAGCGGGGTGTATTTCCAGTCCTCCTGCTTGCGCGTCGGCAGCCCCAGGCGCAGCAGCTGCTGCAGATGCTGGCTGGCCTCCGCCGTACGCTGGCCGCCCTGCGCTTCAAACAGGTGGTGCCATTGCTGCAGCGCGTTACTGCTGTTCGGTAAGCCAGCCATAGCCCTGCTCCTCCAGCTGTTTGACGAGGGTGAAATCCCCCGACTTCACAATCCGCCCCTGATACAACACATGGACGTAATCCGGCTTGATATAGTCAAGAATGCGCTGGTAGTGGGTGACAATGATGAAAGCGCGTTTACCGTCGCGCAGAGCATTTACCCCCTGGGAGACGATTTTTAGGGCATCGATATCCAGCCCCGAATCCGATTCATCAAGAATGCACAGCTCAGGCTCCAGCACCGCCATCTGCAGAATATCGTTACGCTTTTTCTCACCGCCGGAGAAGCCGACATTCACCGAGCGGGTCAGCAGATCTTCCGGCATCTGCAGCAGCCTGATTTTCTCTTCCATCAAATCCTGGAAGTCGAAGCGATCCAGCGGCTCCTGGCCGCGATAGTTGCGCACGGCATTCAGCGCGGTCTGGAGGAAGAACTGGTTGCTGACGCCGGGAATTTCCACCGGATACTGGAAGGCCATAAAGATGCCTTCCCCGGCGCGATCTTCCGGAGCGAGTTCCAGCAGGTCTTTACCCTTAAATTCGACGCGGCCGCCGGTCACCTCGTAATCCTCACGCCCGGCCAGGGTGGCCGAAAGCGTACTTTTCCCCGAGCCGTTTGGCCCCATAATGGCGTGGACCTCGCCCGGGCGCACCTCAAGGTTCAGCCCGCGCAGGATCGCTTTATCTTCGACGGCGACATGTAAATCTTGAATACTTAACATCTTTTTTCCTTAATTATCAGCCGACGCTATGTTCAAGGCTAATGGCCAGCAATTTTTGCGCTTCGACGGCGAACTCCAGCGGCAGTTCGGAGAAGACGTCTTTACAGAAGCCGTTGACGATCATCGAGATGGCATCGTCTTCACTGATCCCGCGCTGCAGGCAGTAGAACAGCTGATCTTCGCCAATCCGCGAAGTGGTCGCTTCGTGCTCCAGCTGGGCGCTGTTGTTGCGGCATTCCACATACGGGAAGGTATGCGCCCCGCAGTCCGGGCCGATCAGCATCGAATCGCACTGGGTGAAGTTCCGGGCGTTAGTGGCGGTCGGCATGATTTTGACCAGCCCGCGATAGCTGTTCTGGCTGTGTCCAGCGGAGATCCCTTTCGAGATGATGGTCGAGCGGGTATTTTTGCCGATATGGATCATTTTGGTCCCGGTGTCCGCCTGCTGGTGACCGCTGGTCAGCGCTACCGAGAAGAATTCGCCGATCGAGTTATCGCCGCGCAGAATGCAGCTGGGGTATTTCCAGGTGATGGCCGAGCCGGTTTCCGACTGGGTCCATGACATCTTGCTGTTCTCTCCTTCGCACAGCGCACGCTTGGTGACGAAGTTGAGAATGCCGCCGGTGTTGTTATCGCCGGGGAACCAGTTCTGCACTGTGGAGTATTTCACTTCCGCATCTTTATGGATGATGACTTCAACGACCGCCGCATGCAGCTGATAGCTGTCGCGCACGGGCGCCGAGCAGCCCTCAATATAGCTGACGTAGCTGCCTTCATCGGCCACCAGGATAGTGCGTTCAAACTGCCCGGTCTTTTCGGCGTTGATGCGGAAATAGGTCGACAGCTCCATCGGGCAGCGGACGCCCTTCGGCACATAGATAAAGGTGCCATCCGAAGCCACTGCGGCGTTCAGCGCGGCGAAGAAGTTGTCATTGCCTGGCACCACGGTACCCAGATACTTTTTCACCAGTTCCGGGTGGTCGTGGATCGCCTCGCCGAAAGAACAGAAGATGATCCCCTGCTCCGCCAGCTTTTCGCGGTAGGTGGTCGCCACCGACACCGAGTCGAATATGGCGTCCACCGCCACCTCGCGCCCTTCACGTACCGGCACGCCCAGCTGGTTAAAGGCTTCTTCCACCTCGCTGGTCAGGAAGGTGTTGGCCCCGGTCTGCTGCACCGCGCCCGGCTCTGAAGCGCAGGTCTCATCGCAGTTGCCACAGGAGGGGGCGGAATAGTAGCTGTAGTCCTGATAATTCAGCTTATCGTAATGCGCTTTCAGCCAGTGCGGCTCTTCCATCTCCAGCCATGCCCGGAAGGCATTGAGCCGAAACTCCAGCATCCACCGCGGCTCATTGCGACGGGCGGAAATGGCCCGGACCACCTCTTCATTAATCCCTTTGGCCAGCTCATCGGTCTGCAGCCGGGTGAAAAAGCCCTCTTTATAGTTGAGCGGGCCGCCGGTCCAGGTTTTGACATCGTCAGTTGCTTCAGTATTACGCGACATAGTTACTCCGCCTGCACCCCAAAACTTTCGCCACAGCCGCACTCGTGCTGCGCTTTCGGGTTATGAAATTTAAAGATTTCATTTAAACCTTCACGGACGTAATCGAGCTCCGTGCCGTCAATGAACGGCATCGCCTGCAGCGGCGCCCACAGTTTCGCCCCGTCATGTTCAAAGAGCAGATCGTCGGCGGCCGGCTCGGCAATCATTTCGAGCACATAGCCAAAACCGGCGCAGCCGCTGGTTTTGATCCCCAGCCGCAGCCCTTTTGTATCCGGCTGCTTACGCATCAGATCGCGAATATGCGCGGCAGCGGCCGGCGTCATGGTCAGTCCCTGCCAGCTAAAATCGGCGGGATTAAAGGTTCCTGCTTGTACTTCCATCGATAGACCTCCAGGTTGGCGCCATCAAGGCATACCGCCATGTTAGTGATAATGATTATCACTTCAACCCATCTGCAGCAGGGGTATTGCCCCATTTAGCGCTTTTTATAAGCATAGACCCTCGCCCGGGGAATATCAGGGTGCACAAGGTGAAGTTAATCTTTTGATTTATAATATGTTATTCTGAAATCGTTCTATATTCGCACGCAATGGTAAAGATGTATCGAAAATACCGATTTATGCAATAGCAGATGACCCGGTTCCTGTTTATCGCGTGAGCCGGGAGGAATAAGTGACATCGTCACTCATCTGGACAGCAAGGCCGGAGAAGGCGCAGGTCCGGTGGTTCAGGATGAGAAAGCGCCAGCCCGTGACGCTTTCGGAAAGGGACAATCGCCGCTCGCCAGGCCCCGATCATGGGAATGAAAACTGTGATGAAGCGGGTAAAGGGATTGCCAGGCAGGGTAGCAGCTGGCTAGGTGCCTTTTCTGACCAGGCGGGCGGCCTGAACAAATACCTCATCTTCCACCCCGTCCCCCTTCTGTCTGCCCAGCCTCACCAGTTCATCCACGATACTCCCCTGATTAATCTGCTTCTGTGTAGCCACTAAGCTAATGACCGCCGCGCCGATGGCCATGCCAATCAATGCCGTTTGTTCATCTTTATCTTTCATGCTATCGCTCCGTCTGTCCTCCAGAGAAAGGCTAGCAAAAAATACCACCAGCTCAATTTCAAATTCACCTTCTTTACGCCTCCCGGAAAACGCAGGCGCCGCACTGACCTCTCCTTCCCCCTGGTGGCGCGCCCCATAGGGGCTTTATTTCGCCAACTTCACGTTGCGCGGAAATAAATAAAAATAACGCGAGCGCCGAAGAGTAAAAAAAGGAAATAACAACCTCAGCGATAAATCCAGATTATTCCATCAGGGAATAGCTGGGATGCTAATATTTCATTTCCCCGCCCGTTTTTAGAAGCCTATAGTTTTTTTGCCTGCAGAACATTCACTTAGGTTAAAGACATAAGGACATAATAATGATTGTTTCAGCCCCCAGCGATTATCGCGAAGCCGCTCGTCGCCGTCTGCCCCGCTTCCTTTTCGATTATATTGACGGTGGCGCGGTGGCGGAAAATACCATGAACGCCAACGCCTGCGAGCTTGCCTCGGTAGCCCTTCGCCAGCGCGTGCTGTGCGGGGCGGGCGAACCGACGCTGGCCACGACGATCCTTGATGCCTCATGGGCGATGCCCGTGGCGCTGGGGCCCGTCGGCGCCACCGGGATGTACGCCCGCCGCGGCGAAGTTCAGGCGGCCCGCGCCGCCTCCCACGCTGGGATCCCGTACACCCTGTCCACAGTGTCGGTCTGCTCGATTGAAGAGGTGGCGAGCCAGGCCAGCGGCGCGCTCTGGTCCCAGCTGTACGTGCTGAAAGATCGCGGCTACATGCGCAACGCGCTGGAGCGCGCGTGGGCCGCCGGCATGAAAACGCTGGTATTCACCGTCGATATGCCGATCCCCGGCTCGCGGTATCGGGATAATCGCTCAGGCATGTCCGGGCCGCACGCCACCCTGCGACAGTATCTCCAGGCCTGTACTCATCCACGTTGGGCAATGAACGTCGGGCTGGCGGGCAGGCCCCTGTCGTTCGGTAATATCGAAGCCTACACCGGACACAAAATGACCATGGACGACTATATGGGGTTCATCAGCAACAATTTCGACCCGTCCATCGCCTGGCACGATCTGGAGTGGATCCGCGACAGCTGGCAAGGGAAATTAATCATCAAAGGGATCCTCGATGCCGACGATGCGCGCAATGCCGTGCGCCTCGGCGCCGATGGCATTGTGGTGTCGAATCATGGCGGCAGACAGCTCGATGGCGCCATCCCCACTGCCCTGGCGCTACCAAGGGTGGTGGATGCGGTTGGCGACGATCTGACGGTGCTTGCTGATTCCGGGGTGCGCTCCGGCGTGGACGTCATTCGCCTGCTAGCCCTCGGCGCGAAGGGCGTACTGCTCGGACGGGCCTATATTTATGCCCTGGCCGCGGCGGGCGAAGCGGGCGTGGCGCATCTGCTGCGCTTATTTGCCGAGGATATGAAGGTCACCATGACCCTCACCGGCGCGACCTCGCCATCGGCCATCAGCCTCGATTGCCTTGACCGCCTCGAACAGGATCAACATCGCACCCATGCGGTGCCGGTATCCTTACCCGCCTGACGCTGCCCGAGGCCGGGCCTGACCGCATTTATCGGCCAGGTCCGGCAAGGGGGAATTACCCCTGCGGGTGCAGCGCCGGCTGTTGCACTGCGTCAGCCGGGTGCTGAGGTCGGATGCGGAACCAGATCGCGTACATGGCCGGCAGGAAGATAAGGGTCATGATGGTTCCCCCCAGCGTCCCGCCAATCAGCGTATAGGCAAGCGTTCCCCAGAAGACCGAATGGGTGAGCGGAATAAACGCCAGGATCGCCGCCAGCGCCGTCAGCAGAACCGGGCGGGCTCGCTGCACCGTCGCCTCCACCACCGCATGGAACGGATCGAGCCCTGCCTGCTCGTTATGATGAATTTGACCAATCAGGATCAGCGTATTCCGCATCAGGATCCCCGACAGGGCGATCAGGCCCACAAGGGCATTGATGCCAAACGGCTGATTGAACAGCAGCAGCGTCGGCACCACGCCAATCAACCCCAGCGGCGCGGTCAGGAAAACCATGACCATTGCCGACAACGAACGCACCTGCAGGATAATGATCAGCAGCGTGAGGGCGATCATGATCGGAAATAACGGCATCATCGCCCGGGTGGCTTTGCCTGACTCCTCGATCGACCCCGCCGTCTCGATGCGATACCCCGGCGGCAGCGAGTCGATAATGGGTTGCAGCGGTTTCATCAGCGCGCTGGAGACATCCGGCGGCTGCAGGTTATCCGCGACATCTCCGCGAACGGTGATGGTCGGCGTGCGATCGCGACGGCGAAGCAGCGGGTCCTCCATTCTGATCGACACGTCGCCAATCTGTGATAAGGGAACCCGCTGCCCGCCGCTGCCCACCAGGGTGAAGTCGGCGATTTTCGCCGGATCCAGACGGATATCGCCCGCCGCGCGGCCGATGACCTGCACGGCGCGGATATCTTCCCGAACGGTGGTGATGGGGATCCCTGACAGCAGAAACTGCAGCTGCTGGGCGACGGACTGGGAGCTGAGTCCGCTCGCCTGCAGCCGGTCCTGATTGAGGCTGAAATGCATCACCGGCACCCGCGAACCCCAGTCGGTATTGACGGTGCGCATCAGCGGACTGGCCTGCAGCACCGATTTAACCCGTTCGGCGATGTCGAGCAAGGTGTACGGATCGGGCCCCATCACCCGCCAGGCAACCGGATAGGGCGAATAAGGGCCAAAGACCAGCTGAGTGACGCGCACCCGCGCTTCCGGCGCCAGGCCATTGGCCACCGCCTCCCGCAGCCGCAGCTTGAGCGCCTCGCGGGCGTCCTGACCGTCGGTCAATACCACCAGCTTGGCAAAGGAGGGGTCGGGCAACTCCGGGGCCATCGCCAGGTAAAAGCGCGGCGCGCCCTGGCCGATATAGCTGGTGACCATCTTCGCCTCCGGCTGCTGCTGCAGCCAGTGCTCAATTTTCGCCGTCGCGGCGCTGGTCTGGATAATCGACGACCCGTAAGGCATCTGCACTTCAACCAGCACTTCCGGGCGATCGGAGGTGGGGAAAAACTGCTTTTTCACCGCGCTCATTCCCAGTATCGCCACGATAAACAGCACCACCACGCTGGCGGCCACGCGCCATTTGCGGGCGATAACCCGGGTCAGCAGCCGACGGAAGCGCTGATAGCGCGGGGTGTCATACAGCGCGGCGTGGCCGGCCGCCGCGGGCTTTCTGTCCGGCAACAGGTGCACCCCCAGCCAGGGGGTAAAAATCACCGCCACAATCCAGGAGGCAATCAGCGCGATACCGACGATCCAGAACACGTTGCTGGCGTACTCCCCGGCGGTGGACTGCGCAAATCCATTGGGCATAAAGCCCACAGCCGTCACCAGGGTACCGGCCAGCATGGGCGCCGCGGTATGGCTCCAGGCATAGGCGGAGGCTTTGAGGCGGTCGTACCCCTCCTCCATTTTGACCACCATCATTTCGATGGCAATGATGGCATCATCCACCAGCAGACCCAGGGCGAGGATCAGCGAACCGAGAGTGATGCGGTCGAAGTTTTTGCCGGTCGCCTCCATCACCACAAACACCACGGCCAGGGTTAAAGGCACCGCTGCCGCGACCACCACGCCCACGCGCCACCCCATGCTGACAAAGCACACCGCCATCACCACCAGCAGGGCGACAAAGAATTTGATCATGAACTCATCGACCGCGGCGCTGATATTCACCGACTGATCGGTCACTTTGGTCAACGACATGCCGAGCGGCAGGCTCTGATTGATTCTGGCCGTTTCGGTGTCCAGCGCTTTCCCCAGCGCCAGACCATTCCAGCCCTCGCGCATCACCACCCCCAACAGCAGCGACGGTTCGCCCTGATTGCGGATCAGGAAGGTCGCGGGATCTTCATATCCCCGCTCAACCGTGGCGACATCGGCCAGTTTCAGCGTTTTGCCCCCGGCAATAATCGGCGTGTCGCGGATCTGCTGCAGGCGGTCGAACGCCCCGTCGAGGCGGATAAAGATCTGCCCGCCCCGGGTCTCGATAGCCCCGGCGGCGGTCAACACATTCTGGCTGTTCAGCGCGGCAAAAATCGCCTCTGGCGAAAGGCCCAGGGTGGCGAGACGATCATGAGAAAACGAGAGATAAATGCGCTCCGCCTGTTCGCCGAGGATATTCACTTTTTTCACCCCGGGAACATGCAGCAGCTGCTGGCGCAGGGCTTCGGCGTCACGCACCAGCTGCCGCGGCGGCTCTCCCCGCGCTTTCAGAGCAAAGAGGGCAAAGGTGACATCGGCGAATTCGTCATTCATCATCGGGCCGGAGACGCCGGCAGGCAGGTTTTTCGCCTCATCCCCGAGCTTTTTGCGCGCCTGATAAAACTGCTCCGGCACCTCGGACGGCGGGGTCTGATCCTGCAGCGATAACGTGATCAACGCCATGCCAGGGCGGGTATAGGTCTCAGTGCGATCGTACCACTTCAGCTCCTGGAGCCGTTTTTCCAGCGGCTCGGCGATCTGATCCTGCATCTCCTGCGCGGTGGCGCCGGGCCAGACGGTAATGACCGTCATTTGCTTGACCGTGAAGGGCGGATCTTCCGCCCGCCCGAGTCCGAAGAACGCCACCAGCCCGGCGACGGAGATAAGGATAATTAAAAACAGGGTCACCGACCGCTCGCGGACGGCCAGCGCGGAGAGATTAAAACGCCCGGCGCTCATGGCTGGCTCCCGGCGGCATTATGCTCGCGTCGTTCCGCCAAACGTACCGCCTCGCCCTGGCGCAGGAGATGGGCGCCCAGGGCGACGATGGGCTCGCCGGGCTTCAGCGGGCCGGTCACCCGCGCCGTTTCATCATTCAGGCCAAGCACGGTCACCGGTTGCCACGAGACGGTGGCCGGACGGGAGGCAATGCGCCAGACGCCAGGGCCGTTGCCCGGATCGTAGAGCGACGCCAGGGGCACCTCCAGCACCTGGCCTGGCGCCTGGTCGCTACCGATACGCAGGGTCACGGTAGACCCCAGCGGGGCGTTCGCCAGCGCGCCGTTCAGCACATAGCGCGCTTCAAAGGTGCGGGTGGTGGCGTCAGCCGCGTCCGAAAGCAGTCGCAGGGTCGCCGTGACCGGCTGAGATTCGCTGCCATAGCGTGTCGCCAGCGCCTCGCTGCCGACCGCCGGGCGCAGCGTCTCCGGAAGCTGCACCAGCGCTTCGCGCTGCCCCGCCCGCGCCAGGCGGATCACTACCTGCCCGGCGCTGACCACCTGCCCCGGTTCGGCAAGCGTTTCCACCACCACGCCGTCAGCGTCCGCCAATAGCCCGGCATAGCCGGTGGCGTTTTGCGCCACATTGGCCTGCGCCTGGGCCGCGCTGAGGTCGGCTCTCGCCGCCTCTGCCGCTGCGTTAACCTGGTCGAATTCCGCGGCCGAGACGGCGCCGCTCGCCACCAGGCCGCGATAGCGGGCCAGATCGTTGGTCGCCTTTTTGGCTCGCGCCCGCGCGGCATCCACAGCCCGCTGTTGAGACTGCGCCTGCAAGATTAAATCAGCCGGATCCAGGCGCAGCAGCAGTTGACCGCGCTTGACGCTCTGCCCGGTCTCCACCAGCCGGGCAAGGATTTTTCCTGACACCCTGAAGCCGAGATCGCTTTGGGTACGAGCGACCACCACGCCGGTAAAGGCCCGCGAGCTGGCCTCCGCGCGCTCGACGGTCGCCACCCTGACCATCGGCGGCCGGGTGCGGGGATCGTCATGATCGGCAGGTTCGCCGCAGCCCGCGAGGGCCAGCGGCAGGAGGCAAACGGCAAAATGGACGGCGTTGAGCCTGAGCATGGGTAACCTTAATGAAAAGACCGGACAGTGACCGCATTCTCAGACGAGTGACCAATAAAGTCAATAGTCACCAATCAGGGGGAGAGGCTTCTCAGGATCAGGGAGGCAAGCAGCACCGCCGCGGTGGGCGCAGTGTCGAGATTGTATTGCAGTTGCACCGGGTTGATGAAAGGACACATCACCATATAGACCGCCAGGGTCGCCTCATCCAGCGGGGTTTTGCGCTCGAACTCACCCGCCTGGCGGCCTTCGACAAGGATTTGACCAATCAGTTGCTGCAGATGACCGGCATACTGTTCCGTTGAAGGCCATTTATCGCGCGCCGCGACGGCGGCGATGTCGTACAGTTTGCGATCCTCGAAAAACAGTTCACTGCCGGCCTCGGTCAGTGCCCGGAACAGGCGGCGCAGTTTCTCGCTGGCGGACGGCGCATCGGCGATAGCCGCGCTGACGGCTACCATGATCTTCTCCAGCCGGCTGGCGCAAATCGCCTCGCCAATCGCCTGCTTGGAGTCGAAAAACTTGTAAATATAGGCTTTAGAAAAGCCTATCGCTTTGGCGAGATCGGTGACCGTCGTTTTCTCATAGCCATAGCGACTAAAGTGCGCCATGGCCGCGTCAAGAATCTGGTCCCGAACGCTGTGGTCATGGGGACCACGGCTTGCAGGGGTGGGGGTATTTTTCGTCATCCGTTTAGCTTAATGCGATCGTTCTCGTTTGACAACGAGTGACGTTATTATGATTTGGTCACAATAACGCCCGTTCTGTGATCCTCTCGCCGCGTCACGCCTCGCGCATCTTGGTGTTTATCGCGCTGCTGGGCAGACAACCCAGGCCTTGCAGCGTCTGAAGCACCGCGCTGTCAAGTGGGGTATGCGGCTCCGCGCCTAAAAAATCAACCAGTTTATCGTTGCGCAGGCGTACCGGCAGACGCCAGAGATAGTGCATCTCGACCATTTCCCGCAGGGTGGCGTTGAAGGGCGCCGCCAGCTTCACCAGCCACCAGGGAAAAGACTTCACTGCCGCTCGGCCGCCATAGCGGGCGACCACCCGCTGGATCGCCTGACTCATTTCGCTGCCGTCCGGGTCCCAGTGGCCCTGCATATGAAAGCGAGCAAACGGCTCAAGCTCATGCCTGCGGGCCAGCAGCGCGGCGATGGTGTCGGCGACGTCGGGCAGATAAGCCCACTGATGCCCCACGCCGATTGCCCCCGGGCGGCTAATGACGCGGGGAAGCTGACCAGGCTTGACCAGCCCCTGAGAAAACCAGTTATTTCCAGCGCGCGGACCAAAAAAATCGCCCGCCCGAACAATCAACACCCGGCCACCACGCTGAACGTAATCCTCCAGCGCCTGCTCCATCTCCACCCGAATAGCGCCTTTACGGGTCACCGGTTGCTGAGGGGCCGCTTCATCAATCAGCGGAAACGCATCCGGTCCATAGTTGTAGACCGTGCCGGGCAGAACAACTAACGCTTGCTGCTGTTCGGCAGCCTGCAGGGTGTTGTGCAGCATGGGCAGTACCTGTTGCCGCCAGTGCCGGTAGCCCGGAGGATTGACCGCATGGACGATAACGTCGCAACCGACAGCTGCCGCCGCGACCTGTCCGGCATCCAGCGCGTCGCCGGCTATCCACTGCATGCCATCTGCGGGACCGCGAATCTGAGCGCCGCGCTTCAGCGCCCGAACCTGCCAGTTGTCCGCCACCAGCCGGCGCGCCACTTCCCCGCCAATGCCCCCGCTTGCTCCCAGAATAAGTATTTTGCCGCTGCTGTTCATTGTCTTTCCCCGTTCGCTAATGGATGCTTGACAGCCTACCTGCCGCTCATATCAAATGAAATTGCATACCATCATCGAGCAGCTATACATTTTTGTATGAATACATCTATTCCCTGGGAGTGGTACCGAACCTTTCTCGCCGTGCTGAAGGAAGGCTCCTTATCGGGCGCATCGCGCAGCCTGAACATCACCCAGCCGACGGCGGGGCGCCATATTGCCGGGCTGGAGGCCGCGCTCGGCCAGGCCTTATTTACCCGCTCGCAGAACGGTCTGCTGGCGACCGACGCGGCGCTGGCGCTGCGGGTGCACGCCGAGGCAATGGACAATACCGCCCGGGCGCTGGAACGCACGGCGGCCAACTTCAGTCGCGACAAAACCGATCTGCGTGGCGTGGTGCGGGTGGCCGCCAGCGAGGTGGTCGGCGCCGAGGTGCTGCCGCCGCTGGTTGCCCGGCTCAGACAAGCGTGCCCGAATATCGTCATCGAACTGATGCTCTCCAATCGGTTTCAGGATCTGCTTCACCGGGAGGCGGATATCGCGGTGCGGATGGTCGCCCCGCAGCAGGAGCAGCTAATCGCCCGCCGTCTCGGCAGGATCGAGCTTGGGTTACATGCCACCGCCGCCTACCTGACACGCCAGGGGCTGCCCGCTACCCTCGACGATCTGGCCGGCCACGCGCTGATTGGTTTCGATAGCGCCACCCCACTCGTTCGCCGGGCCCTGCAGGCTTACCCCCGATTTCAGCGCGAAGCGTTCGCGATGCGGACCGATAGCGACCTCGCCCAGTTGAGCCTGATCCGCGCCGGAGCGGGGATCGGCATCTGCCAGGTGCCTCTTGCTGATGGCATCATTCCCCTGCAGCGAGTACTGGCGGCCGATTTTTCCCTGAATCTCGATACCTGGCTGGTGATGCATGAGGACCTGCGCCACAGTCCCGCCTGTAAGCGGGTATTTGATTTTCTCGCCCAGGGGTTGCAGGCATACATTCGCGGCCCACTGGCGAGCTAATCCATCGCGCCGTTTATTCCACGCGCTGCACGCCTGGATAGCGTGCGGTCGCCGCCTCATGAAAAAGATCGTCCAGCCAGCCCGGGATCGCCTCCTCGGGCATTTCATCAGGGATGATGATGTCATACAGCCGGGAAAATTTGCGCTCCGTCAGATCGACACGGAATACCAGCCAGCGCGCCCCCTCACGCTTCACCCCGAGATATCGGCCAAACACGTTATAGATAAGCATCGGCACCTCCCCGACAGGATCCCGCGGTCCGCACAGGCAATGTTCTGGTTTCATTCCGTGCCGAAATAGTCCCACATTGACACTGAATATATTGCATTGTATAAAACCCCGCCCCAATAATGAGTTTCATTTGCATTACTCCCATTTGCTGGTCATCCACTCGCCTGTTTACAAGGATAGCGTTTAATGAAGAAGGTCCTCTGCGCGTTAGGCTTGATGTTCACCGCCGTCAGTTCCGCGCTGGCAACAACCTACCCCCTGACGATTGAAAACTGCGGCTATCAGGAGACCTTCACCCAGCCGCCGGAGCGCGTGGTCGCGCTGGGGCAAAATACGGTCGAAATTCTGCTGCTGCTCGGGCTGCAAAAGCAGGTGGTCGCCAGCGCCTTCTGGCCGACCAGCGTTTTACCGCAGCTGGCTGAGCAAAACGCGAAGATAAAAACCCTGACGGTGGAAATTCCGAGCCTGGAATCCGTGCTGGCGCAAAATCCCGATTTCGTTCCCGCCCAGTTGCCGCTGCTGCTGGGGCCGGAAAGCAAAGTCGCTAAGCGTGAAGATCTCGCTACCGTCGGCGTAAACAGCTACGTCTCACCGGGGATGTGCGCCACCAAAAAGGCCACCGGCGATATGTACGGCAGCCGGCAAAAGCTGTGGGATATGACCTGGCTGTATCAGGAAATTAGCGATTTTGCTCGCATTTTCAACGTCGAAGATCGTGGTCAGGCACTGATTGCCGATTTCAAAAAACGTGAAGCCGACCTGCGCCAGGAGTTTGGTAAAAGCAAAAAGGATCTCTCCTTCGTCTTCTGGTTCTCCAGCGCCTCACCTTCGGCCGATGCCTATGTTGGCGGAAAAAACAGCGCCTCCGGATTTATCGCCAGCGTGCTGGGCGGACATAATGCGATTACCTCCGAAACCGAGTGGCCCACGGTGAGCTGGGAGAGCATTATTGCCGCCAACCCGGATGTGATCGTGGTCTCCAGCCTGGATCGTAACCGCTGGGCGCTGGATAAGGCCGAGGAGAAGATCAAATTCCTCAAAAGCGATCCCGCCGTCAGTCAGCTGGAGGCAGTGAAAAAAGGCCATATCGTGGTCATGGACGGTCAGGCGATGAACCCGACCATTCGCACACTTTATGGCGCGGAACAGGTGGGCGAACAGCTGAGAAAAATGGGGCTGAATTGATGAGCGTCGCCGTGCTTCAGACGCGCCGCAGCATGCTGCTCACCGGCTGGTGTTTACTGGCCGTGATCGTGCTGGCGCTGGTGATAGCGGTGGGCGTCAGCGTCGGCGAGCTGGCTATCCCGCTGCAGAATGTCTTTTACGCTATCAGCAACAGAACCGGCTTAACCGCTGAGCCTCTCAACCGTATCTATGAGAGCGTGATCTGGGATTTCCGCCTCAGCCGCGCGCTGGTCGCCGCCTGCTGCGGCGCAGGCCTCGCTATCTGCGGCGTCGTGCTGCAAAGCCTGCTGAAAAATGCCCTCGCGGAACCCTACGTCCTCGGCGTCTCCGCCGGGGCCTCCACCGGCGCGGTGTCGATCGTGGTGCTGGGCCTTGGCGCTGGCGCGATTTCCCTCTCGGCAGGCGCCTTTGCCGGGGCCTTCGCCGCCTTCGCCTTTGTCGCCTTACTGACTAACGGCGCGCGCGGCGGCAATGAGCGTACGATTCTGGCGGGCGTTGCCGCGTCGCAGTTATTTAACGCCATCACGGCTTACACCATCAGCACCTCCGCCAGCGCACAGCAGGCGCGCGATGTGATGTTCTGGCTGCTGGGCAGCTTCAGCGGCGTCCGCTGGCCCGAATTCCAGCTGGTCATCGTGGTGGTGCTCGCGGGCCTTGCGGTCTGCCTGTGGTATGCCCGGGCGCTGGATGCGTTCACCTTCGGCGATGATGCCGCCGCCTCGCTGGGGATTGCCGTGCCAAAGGTACGCCTGATCCTCTTCACCACCGCGGCGCTGATCACCGCCACCATCGTCAGTATGGCCGGCTCGATCGGCTTTGTCGGCCTGGTGGTGCCGCACGTGATGCGCTTCTTCTTTGGCCCGCTACACCGGACGTTGCTGATTGCCAGCGCGCTGGCAGGGGCGATCCTGATGGTGCTGGCGGACATTGCGTCGCGCCTGCTGATTGCCCCGCAGAGTCTGCCCGTTGGGGTGGTAACCGCCCTGGTTGGGGTGCCTTTCTTTGCCGTGATTATCTACCGCTCAAGGAATAAGTGATGAGTATTTGCGCTGAAAATATCACCTGGAAGGCAGGCAAAAAGGTCATCGTCAATAATGTCTCGCTGCGGGTGTCCCGCGGCGAAACGGTCGGACTGCTGGGGCCCAACGGCTGCGGCAAATCCTCGCTGCTGCGCGTTCTGGCGGGCCTGCGCCGCCCGGATGCGGGTCGCGTCACCCTCGACGGCCAGGACATCACCCGGATGGCGAAAAAGCAGCTCGCCCGCCGCGTGGCTTTCGTCGAGCAACACGGCATGACCGAGGCCAATATGCGGGTGCGCGACGTCGTACGCCTGGGGCGCATTCCCCACCACTCTCCGTTCTCAAACTGGAGCGCTCAGGATGACGAGGCGATCACCGCCGCGCTGCAGCGGGTGGCGATGCTGGAGAAAAGCGAACAGGGATGGTTAAGCCTCTCCGGCGGCGAGCGGCAGCGGGTGCATATCGCCCGCGCGCTGGCGCAGAGCCCGAGCGAAATTCTGCTGGATGAGCCCACCAACCATCTGGATATACACCATCAGATGCAGTTAATGCAGCTGATCAGCGAGCTGCCGGTGACCAGCATTGTCGCCATTCACGATCTTAACCATGCCGCGATGTTCTGCGATTCTCTGATCGTGATGCAGGAGGGGCAGATCCTCGCCAGCGGGACGCCGGAGGAGATTTTGTCCGAAGCGCTGCTGTGGGACGTTTTCCGGGTGAAAACCAAAATCGAGATCTCCCCTTACCACGGTAAAAAACATATTCATTTCATCGTTTAGGTTGGGCGGATATGCCTCTCTTCTCCCTGCGCCCTGCGGCAACCCTCTGGCCTCCCGTGTTACTGGGAAGCCAGTTCGTTTTTAATATTGGCTTTTACGCGGTCGTTCCTTTCCTCGCCCTCTTCCTGCGCGACGACATGCTGCTCTCTGGGGGACTTATCGGCCTGATCCTCGGGCTGCGCACCTTCTCTCAGCAGGGCATGTTTATCATCGGCGGGACGCTGGCCGACCGCTATGGCGCCAAGGCCATCATCCTCGCCGGCTGCGTCGTTCGCGTCGCCGGTTATCTGCTGCTGGCGTGCGCTACGTCGCTGTGGCCCATTATCCTCGGTGCCTGCCTGACCGGCGTCGGCGGCGCTCTGTTTTCCCCGTCGATCGAGGCCCTGCTGGCGCGGACCGGTACCCACAGCCAGGCCAACGGGAAACGCAGCCGCGCCGAGTGGTTTGCGCTGTTTGCGGTGTGCGGTGAGCTGGGGGCGGTGATCGGACCCGTAGCGGGTGGGCTGATGAGCGGGATCGGTTTTCGGCATATCGCCCTCGCCGGCGCGGGAATATTTCTCCTGGCGCTGCTGGTGCTCTTTTTCTGTCTGCCCGCCGACGGGCACACGACAACAACGCGCAGACGAATCCCATGGTGGACGCCTTTGCGCCAGCCGCGCTTTGTCGCGTTTATTCTCGCCTACAGCTCATGGCTGTTGAGCTACAACCAGCTGTACCTCGCCCTGCCGGTGGAGATCCAACGTTCCGGCGGTCGTGAGCAGGATCTGGCGCCGCTCTTTATGCTGGCCTCGCTGTTGATTATCACCCTGCAGCTCCCTCTCGCCCGCTTCGCCCGACGAATTGGCGCCGTGCGCATCCTGCCGGTGGGCTTTCTGCTGCTGTCGGCATCTTTTGCCAGCGTGGCGTTATTCGCCGCCACACCGCCCGCCGAAGGCTGGCTGCGATTATTGCCGTCGGCCTGCTTTGTCACGCTGCTCACCCTCGGCCAGATGCTGTTGGTGCCCTCAGCCAAGGATCTCATCCCGCTGTTCGCCGAGGAGTCGACGCTGGGCGCCCACTACGGGGCGCTCGCCACCGCGGGGGGTTGCGCGGTGTTAGCCGGGAATTTGCTGCTCGGTCATTTGCTTGACCAGGCGCTCACCCCCTCGTCGCAGGCGGTTTATCCCTGGCTCTTGCTGGCGCTGTTTCCACTGTGCAGTGCCGTCGCCCTGCGGGCGATCTGCCGCCCGCTGGCGGCAACATGACGCTGAGCGGACAACAGCCCGCTCAGGAGGTGAACCGGCGATGAAGGACACCGCCAGGGGAAGATAACGGGAGTGCGCCCCGCCTTACTTTGCCGCCAGCTCGCGGCGAACGATCTCAGCGCCGGCGCTCAGGGCATGCAGTTTGCCGGTCGCAACATGGCGCGGCAGCGGCGCCATACCGCAGTTGGTGGACGGGTAGAGTTTGTCGGCATCGACGAACGCCAGCGCCTTGCGCAGGGTTCCAGCCACCTCTTCTGGCGTTTCGATAGCATGACTGGCGACATCGATCGCCCCGACCATCACCTTTTTACCGCGGATCAGTTCCAGCAGATCCATCGGCACCCGCGAGTTGTGGCACTCGAGAGAGATAATATCGAGGGATGATTTTTGCAGCTGCGGGAAGGCCTCTTCATACTGGCGCCACTCGGAGCCCAGCGTTTTTTTCCAGTCGGTATTGGCCTTGATGCCATAGCCGTAGCAGATATGGACCGCCGTTTCACACTTCAGCCCTTCGGTCGCTCGTTCTAAGGCGGCGATCCCCCAGTCGTTGACTTCATCAAAGAAGACGTTGAAGGCCGGCTCATCGAACTGAATAATATCGACCCCGGCGGCCTCTAACTCTCTCGCTTCCTGATTGAGGATTTTGGCAAACTCCCAGGCCAGCTTTTCCCGGCTTTTATAGTGGTTGTCATACAGCGTGTCGATCATCGTCATTGGGCCCGGCAGCGCCCATTTGATCGGCTGACTGGTGAGCTGACGCAGATAGCGCGCGTCCTCCACGAAGACCGGTTTCTGGCGCTCCACGGCGCCCACCACGGTTGGAACACTGGCCTCATAGCGGTTACGAATTTTCACGATCTCACGTTTGGCAAAATCAACGCCGCTGAGGTGCTCAATAAAGGTGGTGACAAAGTGCTGCCGCGTTTGCTCGCCGTCGCTGACAATATCGATCCCGGCACGCAGCTGGTCGTCGAGGGATAAACGCAGCGCGTCGCGCTTGCCGGCCAGTAATTCTTCGCTGGACAGTTTCCAGGGCGACCACAGGGTCTCTGGCTGCGCCAGCCAGGACGGTTTCGGTAAACTGCCGGCGGTCGATGTCGGAAGCCATGTTTTCATAATAAGTAGCCTTTTATTTTGGTTTAGCAAAGCGCGAAGTTAGCAGACCATTGCTCAAGCAACGTCTTGTGCGGGTTGATAAAATGTTGTTGTGTAAATTTACCCTGCTCTATCGCCAACAGGCTGCGCTCTTCCCGGTCATAAACAATTTTTGTTAATGAATGATCCAGGTGACTGAGATTGGGCTGATAGTATTGCCCCGCCGCGGAATTGGCATTGTAGATCTCCGGGCGGTATATTTTCTGAAACGTCTCCATCGTGCTGATGGTCGCGATCAGCTCCAGGCTGGTGTAATCGCTGAGCAGATCGCCGGTAAAATAAAAGGCTAACGGCGCGACACTGTGCTTCGGCATAAAATAGCGCACCTGCAGGCCCATTTTGCTGAAATAGCGCTCCGTCAGCGACACGCCATCCTGAGCATATTCAATGCCGAGGACCGGATGTTCATTACCGGTACGCCGGTAAACATCTTTGCTTGAGACGCTCAGGCAAATCACCGGCGCCTTGCTGAAGCTGGCCTTATAGGCGCTGGATTGCACGAAATCCTTAAAGATATTGCCATGCAGCTCGCCAAAGTTATCGGGCACGCTAAAGCTACCCCGGTTTTTATTATGTTCCAGCAGCAGCACGCTAAAATCATAATCCCGCACATAGGAGGAGAAGTTATTACCGGCGATACCGGCATGGCGCTCTCCGCTCTTTTTATCGACAATATGCGTTTGCAGGATCTCTATCACCGGGAAGCTGGCGTCATCCTGAGCAATATTCATCTCGACAGAAATAATATCCAGTTCCACCGCATAGCGATCGTTGTGGGGATTATCCCAGTGCGCCAGGGTATTAAACCGGTTATTCATCATGATTAACGTATTACGCAGATTTTCCTGACGGTTCTCCCCTCTGGCTAAATTGGCAAAGTTGGTGGTAATACGCGTATTTTCCGCGGGGTTATAGTTCTCATCAAAACGACTGCGCTTAATCGTATAGGTAAATTCGTTAGTCATGGCGATTGTCCATTCTGGTGTTGGGTATGAAGCTGAATGAGCAAATTGCCATTCCACAAGCAACGCGGGGTCAGGCCTGGCGCGCTTCAACCGGTAAATGTTGTTGATTCGTTAATGAGTCTATTTTTGCCAGAGTCGGCGCTGGAGGGAAAGCGACTTAAATTCATTGCAACATGAGCCATCCTCATGTTGCTCCGCTGAGCGCTGGTTGCAAGGTGTGGAACCAGTCGTGGTCATGGCACTATGGTCAGGCGCGGGCAACTCAGGCAACGTCTGGCGAATAATCATTTGTCCAGTGAATGTATGCCAGGGTACAATCTTTAACCACTATAATACGTGCTTTGACGTCGCCGCCGTGCCGTACCCGTTTGCTGGAGCTTTTGTCGTAAAGAATGATTGTTGATATCAGTATTATGTCGATGTGCATGGCTGTGCTGCTGATTATGAGCGTACTGCTGAACTAAAATGCTTCCCCAATGACACAAGCTCTCATCTGACCTTCACATTCGCGAAGAAAAAAGGAGATTCAGAGGATTCGCGTCGCACGGGATTGTCCCGCCTGCCGCCGCCCTCTACTCTTTTGGTACTTGCTAATCGAGGAATACCAGA
The DNA here is from genome assembly GCF_002810545.1 of Klebsiella sp. A-Nf5. NCBI lineage: Bacteria > Pseudomonadati > Pseudomonadota > Gammaproteobacteria > Enterobacterales > Enterobacteriaceae > Klebsiella > Klebsiella sp. A-Nf5. Next base: position 94,073 of record NZ_PIOG01000268.1, read on the forward strand.
TGAAAAAAGCTTTGACTGCCCTGTTCGCTATCGCCGCGGTTGCCGCCGCCAGCGCCTTTGCGGCCGATAAAACCGACGGCCCGGCGCCCGCCGTTGATAACGGAGCCCGCCCCCCGCTGGAGATGGGCCGTGGCCCCCTTCCGCCGTTCCCGCCGCAGCTTCCGCCGCACAGACCGGTGCTCTTTTCGGCCGCGGTAGCGACCGATACGCCGGCAGAAACCATTAACAAACTGACCGCGCTGATCCCGGCCAGCCCGGCGAAGCACTACGAAGTTCATGTTGAGGTGGTGCCCGTTACCGGGGATGCCGACGGGCAATAGCCCTTGCGCGGGTCGCCCGACCTGGGGCTGCAATAAAAAAAGCTGCCGCTTATCGCGGCAGCTTTGTTAACTTGAATGAAACAGAATGGCAGAGAATTAGCTACGCACTTTCCGGTAGATAAACAGCACGACCAGCGCACCGATAACCGCGACCACGAAGCTGCCGAAATTAAACCCATCGACTTTGCCAAAACCAAAGAGGGTACTGATCCAGCCGCCGACCACGGCGCCGATGATCCCCAGAATAACGGTGACAATAAACCCGCCGCCGTCTTTCCCCGGCATAATCCACTTGGCTAAAATACCGGCAATAAGTCCAAAAATGATCCAGGAAAGAATACCCATGGTTAACCGTCCTCTTGTTACCTTTAAGCATTTAGTATTGAAAAGAGTAGCATATATAACGAGAGTGGATCGGCAATAATATATTTATTAGATAATTCCTTGCCGCTGCAGGGTGGTCCTTGTGACAAAATCTCTGGTCCTGACAAACCCGTTTCCGCTTATTACCCTGAAAAAAGGGAGGCTATTCGCCTCCCGGTCACGGCTTATATTACTGCGGTGGTTAGCCGCGATGAACAGCACAATCGCGACTGTTCGTCGAAGATTTCGATTTGCCAGACCTGATGGCGAGTACCGACGTGCAGCGCTTTACAGACACCCCGCACCCGGCCCCCGCGCGCCGAACGAATGTGGTTGGCGTTAACCTCCAGCCCCACCACCTTCTGTTCGCCTTCGCTGCACAGATAACCCGCTACCGACCCCAGGGTCTCCGCCAGCACCACCGACGCCCCACCGTGCAGCAGGCCAAACGGCTGCTGCGTACGGCCATCCACCGGCATCGTGGCCTCCAGCGTATCGTCGGTAAAGGTCTCAAAGCGAATATCGAGCAGCCCCACCATATTTCCCTCACCGAGCCGGTTGAGCTGCTCCAGCGTGGCCTGACGTTTCCAAATCATCCTATTATCTCCAGTAACGCCTGCAGCGGATGGCGAACGCCGCTGCCTTCAATGCGCTTCACCTGACTGCGGCAGGAGTAGCCCGTCACCAGACAGCGGTTACGCGGCAGCCGCTGCATCGCCTGCTGCCAGGAGAGCGCGTAAATGGCCAGTGAGTTGGCATGGTTTTTCACTTCATGACCATAGGTCCCTGCCATCCCGCAACACCCGACGCTGACGTTTTCCAGCTTCGCGCCAAAGTGGGCAAAAATATCTGCCCATTGCTTTGTCGCCGCCGGCAGCGCGGTCACTTCCGTACAGTGGCCGAACAGGTACCAGGGCTCGCCTCCCTGATCGGGACGGGCGGCGGTCGTCAGCGCCTTCGGCAACCACTCATGCACTAACAGCACCTGGAAATCGCCGCGCTTATCGCCGAGTGTTTGCTTATATTCATCGCGGTAGCAGAGCACCAGCGCCGGATCGACGCCGACCAGCGGCATGCCAAGCTGCGCCACGCGATTGAGGAAGTCCGCCGTCTTCTGCGCGGTGCGCGCGAAGCGGGTGAGGAATCCTTTAATATGCTGCGCCTTGCCGTTTGGAGAGAACGGCAGCAGCACCGGCTGATAGCCTAACGCTTCGACGAGGCGAATAAAGTCGGCCACCACCTGGGCGTCGTAGTAGCTGGTGAAGGGATCCTGTACCACCAGCACCATCTTCGCTTTCTGCTCGTCGCTCAGCGTTTCGAGCTGCTCAAGCGTCATGTTGGCGGAGCGGTGGCCGGCCATCTGCTGCTTCAGCGACGGCGCCGAGAGCAGCGGCAGATCGACCATCCCAATGTGCTTCTCCGAGAGCTTTTTCAGCCACGGCTGGTTAATAAAAAAGTTAAAGGTCTTCGGCGCCTGCGCCATCAGCGGCGCATAGGATTCGACCGACGCCACCAGATGATCGCGTACCGGGCGCAGATAGCGGCTGTGGTACAGCTGCAGGAAGCGCGAACGGAACTCGGGCACATCGATTTTGATCGGGCACTGGGTCGAACAGGCTTTACAGGCCAGACAGCCGGACATCGCCTCTTTGACCTCGTGCGAGAAGTCATATTCCCCTTTACGCGCATGCCAGCTGTTCCGCGTGCGCGCCACCAGCGAACGCAGGCTGACGCCCTGCTCCGGCAGCGCCTTCTCCAGCTGGTTGGGATCGACGCCGCGGTCGGCCAGCAGGCGCAGCCATTCACGCACCAGCGTCGCGCGCCCTTTCGGCGAGTGGATGCGCTGGTTGCTGACTTTCATCGACGGACACATCGGGCTCTTGACGTCAAAGTTGAAGCACAACCCGTTGCCATTACACTCCATCGCCCCGCGCCAGCTGCTGCGCACCGCGATGGGGATCTGCCGATCCCAGGTGCCGCGCTTCACCGCATCGACTTTCATCATCGGCGCGTCGACCCCTTCCGGAGGACAGATTTTCCCTGGGTTCAGGCGGTTATCGGGATCGAAGACTGCTTTGATCTTCCGCAGCTCGGCATACAGCGTCTCGCCAAAGAAGGCCGGACTGTACTCCGCGCGGAAGCCTTTGCCATGTTCGCCCCACAGCAGGCCGCCATACTTCGCCGTCAGCGCCACCACGTCGTCAGAGATCTGCTTCATCAGCACCTCCTGCTGCGGATCGCACATGTCCAGCGCCGGACGCACGTGCAGCACCCCGGCATCAACGTGGCCAAACATGCCGTAGCTCAGGCCGTGGCTGTCGAGCAGCGCGCGGAACTCGACGATGTAATCCGCCAGATGCTCAGGCGGTACGCAGGTGTCCTCGGCGAAAGGAATAGGCTTGGCGGCGCCTTTGGCATTGCCCAACAGACCCACGGCCTTCTTGCGCATGGCGTAGATCCGCTCTACGCCATCGAGATCGTGACAGACCTGCCAGCCGATGACGCCCGCCTCACTGCCGGCCATCAGCTCATCCAGCCGCTGGCACAGGGCGGTGACCTGCTGGTCAATCAGCGTAGCGTCATCCCCGGCAAACTCGACGATATTGAGCCCGAGCATCTCTTTATCTGGCACGTCGGTGATCAGTTCGCTTACCGAGTGCCAGACGATATCCTCGCGCGCCAGATTCAGTACCTTGGAGTCGACAGTCTCCACCGACAGCGCTTTCGCCTGCACCATAAAGGGCGCGTTACGCAGCGCAGAGTCAAAGGAGTCATATTTGACGTTGACCAGGCGGCGCACCTTTGGCAGGCGGGTGATATCCAGCCGCGCTTCGGTAATAAACGCCAGCGTGCCTTCCGAACCGGTTAAAATACGGGTCAGATCGAACTCGCTCATCTCATCGTTAAAGACATGACGCAGATCGTACCCGGTGAGGAAGCGGTTAAGTTTAGGAAACTTATCAATGATCAGTTCACGCTGCGTCTTACAGCGCTGGTAGACCGTGTTATAGATCCGGCCAATCGTCGATGGGGTGTTGCCCAGCGTCTCCGCCAGCGCCACCGGCACCGCCTGGGTATCGAGGATATCGCCGCCCATCAGCACCGCTCGCAGACCGAGCACGTGATCCGACGTTTTACCGTACACCAGCGATCCCTGTCCGGACGCGTCGGTGTTTATCATCCCGCCCAGCGTGGCGCGGTTGCTGGTGGAAAGCTCAGGTGCAAAGAAGTAACCATAGGGTTTAAGAAACTGGTTCAGTTGATCTTTGATGACCCCGGCTTCAACGCGCACCCAGCCCTCTTCGGGGTTAATCTCAATGATGCGATTCATATAGCGGGACATATCGACAATAATCCCGCCGTTCAGCGCCTGACCGTTGGTGCCAGTGCCGCCGCCGCGCGGCGTGAAGACCAGCGATGTAAAGCGCGGTTCGGCGGCGACGCGCGCCAGCAAGGCCACGTCCGCCGTAGAACGCGGAAAAAGCACCGCATCCGGCAGCAGCTGATAGACGCTGTTGTCGGTGGCCATCGTCAGCCTGTCGGCATAGCTGGTGGCGGTATCGCCGGTAAAACCCTGTTGCTCCAGTACCTGCAAAAAATTCAGCACCAGCTGAACTACCCCTGGTGCCTGAGAAATTTGTGGGATCATCACACTTGACCCTGCCTGACTATGTTGTGTTTGAAAATATTGTGTTGGTGCTAACTAAACGTTTGCGTAGCGCATTCAACTTTTTATCACATTTTTTTCATATGCGCCCACGTGTTTTCTGTGCAAAATCAGCCCGGCAATATTATTGATATTATTATCAGTACATGGATTTACGCGGCGCCAGCTTTTTGGCGCGACTGGAAAGGTAAAATTTCTCTATGATAAACCCCCATCAGCCTCGGGACATTCCGCAAATACTGCTGTCGGTGCTGTTCCTGGCCCTGATTATCATATCCTGCCTGTGGGTTGTGCAGCCGTTTATTCTGTCCTTCGCCTGGGCCGGTACGGTGGTGATCGCCACCTGGCCGGTGCTGCTGCGTCTGCAGCGCGTGCTGTTTGGCAAACGGATGCTGGCGGTGCTGGCGATGACCCTGCTGCTGTTTTTGTTATTCGTTATTCCTATCGCTCTGCTGGTCAACAGCCTGGTGGATAACAGCGTCCCGCTGATCAAACTTATCAGCAGTGGAAATGTGACGCTGCCGGATTTCGCCTGGCTGAACAGCGTGCCGCTGGTCGGCGATAAGCTGTACTCCGCCTGGCACGGCCTGCTGGATATGGGCGGCTCAGCGATTATGGCCAAGGTTCGCCCGTATATTGGCACCACCACCAGCTGGTTCGTCGGTCAGGCGGCGCACATCGGCAAGCTGCTGGTCTACTGCGGTCTGATGCTGTTGTTCAGCGCGCTGCTCTACTGGCGCGGCGAGCAGGTGGCCTATGGTTTCCGCTACTTCGCTACACGCCTCGCGGCCAAACGCGGCGATGCCGCGGTGCTGCTGGCCGGCCAGGCCGTACGCGCCGTGGCGCTGGGCGTGGTGGTGACGGCCCTCACTCAGGCGGTGCTCGGCGGGATTGGTCTTGCCATCTCCGGCGTGCCCTACGCCGCCCTGCTGACCGTGGTGATGATCTTTACCTGTCTGGTCCAGCTCGGGCCTTTGCTGGTTCTGGTGCCGTCGATTATCTGGCTTTACTGGAGCGGGGACACCACCTGGGGCACCGTGCTGCTGGTGTGGAGCTGCGTGGTCGGCACCATGGACAACGTGATCCGTCCGGTGCTTATCCGTATGGGTGCCGACCTGCCGATGATCCTCATCCTCACCGGCGTCATTGGCGGACTGATCGCCTTCGGCATGATCGGGTTGTTTATCGGCCCGGTGCTGCTGGCCGTCTCCTGGCGTCTGTATGACGCCTGGGTACACGAAGTGCCGCCACCGCCGAAAGACCCTGACGTCGTCCTCGAAGAGCTCAGCGAGCTGGAGGCCGGTCGCAAGTAATGCCCTGGCAGGCGGGGAGACCCGCCTGTTTTTTTGCCCACATATTGTTAAGCAAAATTTATTGATCGCCGCCAACGCGCTGGCCCTGAGCGCCATTTCCCTCGCTTTCCTCCCCCGGTCCTTCACAACAATTTAACTATTGAGAGGAATCTGATCGACGGCAAAGGCCCCGCTGCCTACTATTAGCTCACGGTTATAAATCAACACCTTGATTTATAAGCATGGAAATCCCCTGAGTGAAACAACGAATTGCTGTGTGTAGTCTTTGCCCATCTCCCACGATGGGCTTTTTTTTGTCCTGTCAATCATTACAGTAGGAAAATGAGATGTCAGATTAACGCACTGGGTCGAGTTCGACTGCCACCGCATGACGATTGTGAATAGCAATAAACGGACCACTGATAGGCATTAGTAACCACCATGCGGCATAGTCATGAACATTCTCATCATGAGTTTGTACTTCATTGTGTTTACTGACGGCCATTTCATCCAATGTAAGCATCTTCTCAAAATGTGAAAGACATTTATTATCCACTGTACCGACTAAGTCTGCTGATACAACTTTATCGCTGGTATTATCAATTGCAGCGGAATAGGCACATACATGGGTTGTTATATTCCCACGAGTATTTCCTACAGTAAAACCACTCCCTATAGAACCTGCGTCAGTCTCACCACCCAAATACCTCTGAGACTTTCCATAAGCACTCCCAAATGAACTGCTCTGCGAATTTCCTTCAGATGATTCACCCTGGTCACTATCCCATTGATAAGTCATTGTATTACTATCAACTTTCATTGTTCTACTTGGAATACCAAGCTTAGCTATCAACTCAGCCTTTGTCATATTGATACCATTCACGGTAGAATGGTCATATTTACTCGGGATGTTATCAACGCATCCCGAGAGTAATACGGCGAGAATTGGCACATAGCAAAACTTTTTCATTTCAAAACCTTTCATATAAGATTAGTTCAGCGTACAGCGATTATTCGCAACGAAAGAAAGAATAGATTTGAGTTTAAGAAGTCGTTATTTATTTAATTCCATCTATGATTGCATGAGCTACTTAATAAATAACAAATTCTGTTCAATATAAATCCAATTCATAATTCAGCAAGCACTATACCGTCCAATCCAACGGATTCAATAGTCATACAAATAAGTCATGAAAAATACGCACGGATACCTTAGAAAAAACATCCACATGAATAATTTACGAACAAATATTCATATCTCGCATATCTACCAACGGAATCCCATACTGAATGGCATCTTCAAGAAACTAATTTGTTGTAGCGAAAAAAAATCCCCGGCATCGCTGCCGGGGATCGGTGCTGTCAGGGCGAACTTATTTTTTCAGTTCCGCCAGACCTAACCAGGTTTGCACCACGGTATCCGGGTTCAGGGACAGGCTATCAATCCCCTCCTCCATCAGCCAGGCGGCAAAATCTTCATGGTCAGATGGCCCCTGGCCGCAGATGCCGACGTATTTGCCCTGTTTTTTCGCTGCGCGGATTGCCATCGACAGCAATGCTTTCACCGCGTCGTTGCGTTCATCGAACAGTTCAGAGACCACGCCGGAGTCGCGGTCAAGACCGAGCGCCAGCTGGGTCATGTCGTTCGAGCCGATGGAAAAGCCGTCGAAGTACTCGAGGAATTGCTCCGCCAGCAAGGCGTTCGACGGGATCTCGCACATCATGATGATCTTCAGCCCGTTCTCGCCGCGCTTCAGCCCCTGACGCTCCAGCTCTTCGACCACCGCTTTCGCCTGGGCGACGGTACGCACAAACGGCACCATCACTTCGACGTTGGTCAGCCCCATGTCGTTACGCACGCGCTTCATCGCTTCACACTCCAGCGCGAAGCAATCGCGGAAGCTTTCGGAAACGTAGCGTCCGGCGCCGCGGAAGCCGAGCATCGGGTTCTCTTCTTCCGGCTCATAACGCTCGCCGCCCACCAGGTTGGCGTATTCGTTAGATTTAAAGTCCGAAAGACGCACGATCACCCGTTTCGGGTAGAAGGCGGCGCCAAGGGTAGCGATCCCTTCGGTCAGACGGCCGACGTAGAACTCTCTCGGCGAATCGTAGCCTTTCATCAGCTCGCGGATTTCGTTCTGCAGGCCCGGCTCCTGGTCGTCAAACTCCAGCAGCGCGCGTGGGTGAACGCCAATCATGCGGTTGATGATAAATTCCAGCCGCGCCAGACCCACGCCTTCGTTCGGCAGGCAGGCGAAGTCAAACGCACGATCCGGGTTGCCGACGTTCATCATCACCTTCAGCGGCAGATCCGGCATCTCGCCGACGCTGGAGCTCTTGACGCTGAAGTCCAGCAGCTCGGCGTAAACATAGCCGGTGTCGCCTTCGGCGCAGGAGACGGTCACGTTCTGGTTTTCCTGAATGCGATCGGTGGCATCGCCGCAGCCGACCACCGCCGGGATCCCCAGCTCACGGGCGATAATCGCCGCGTGGCAGGTACGTCCGCCGCGGTTGGTGACGATCGCCGAGGCTTTCTTCATGATCGGTTCCCAGTCCGGGTCGGTCATGTCGGTAACCAGCACGTCGCCTGGCTCAATGCGGTTCATCTCACTGATATCGTGGATCACCTTCACCGGGCCGGCGCCGATACGGTGGCCGATGGCGCGCCCTTCGGCGATGATCTGCCCCTGAGCGTGCAGGGTATAACGCTCCATCACCTGGCCGCGGGAACGCACAGTTTCCGGACGCGCCTGGACGATAAACAGCTTACCGGTGTGGCCATCTTTCGCCCACTCGATATCCATCGGACGGCCGTAGTGCTTCTCGATCTGCACCGCCTGCTTCGCCAGCTCTTCGACTTCCTCGTTGGTTAACGAGAAAACATCGCGCTGCGCCTGCGGCACATCTTCGATACGCACCTGCTTGCCGTGCTCCTGGGTCGGCGCGTAAACCATGCGAATCTTTTTCGACCCCATGGTGCGGCGCACGATAGCCGGGCGGCCAGCGGCCAGCGTCGGCTTGTGGACGTAGAATTCGTCCGGGTTCACCGCGCCCTGCACTACCATCTCGCCGAGGCCCCACGCCGAGGTGATAAACACCACCTGGTCGAAGCCGGACTCGGTATCGATAGAGAACATGACGCCGGAGGAGGCCAGATCGGAGCGGACCATCCTCTGCACCCCGGCGGAAAGCGCCACGCCGCGGTGATCGTAACCCTGATGCACGCGATAGGAGATCGCGCGATCGTTAAACAGTGAGGCAAACACGTGCTTCACGGCAACGAGCACGGCGTCAAAGCCCTGCACGTTGAGGAATGTCTCTTGCTGCCCGGCGAAGGAGGCGTCCGGCATATCTTCCGCAGTGGCGGAAGAGCGCACGGCAAATGAGGCCTCGGCGTCATCGGCGGACAGCAGGTCATAAGCATCGCGAATCGCGTTTTCCAGTTCGCTCTGGAAAGGGGTGTCGATGATCCACTGACGGATCTGCGCGCCCGCTTTCGCTAATGCGGAAACGTCGTCAATGTCGGTTTCATCCAGCAGTGCATAAATGCGCTGGTTAACACCGCTTTGGTCCAGGAACTGATCAAAAGCATCAGCGGTGGTGGCAAACCCGTTAGGCACGGAGACACCCATACCGGACAGGTTTGTAATCATTTCACCAAGGGAGGCATTTTTGCCCCCAACTCTGTCTACATCATTCATGCCGAGTTGGTTATACCAAAGCACCAGCGGTGACGAGCCATTGTTGGACATCGAGACAATCCTTTTGTGATTTAATACCAGTGAAAAAAATTTCACGATCGACTGCAGGATTATCCTGACATATTTATGGTGCTGAAAAAAACGGTGAATCGTTCAAGCAAATTATTTTTTCAATTTTCGGACTGTTCCCCCGATATAGTTAACTTAATGATTTTTAGGAATTATGACGAAAAACGCTGGAAATAACGGCAAAAAAAAGAAAATGAACCACCCTTTTCATAAAAAACAAAAATAGCGTTTCAATTTTAACAAGAGACAAATCAAACAGGGATATGCTTAAATTTAATATCCGTATTCAGGCAATTAAACTCATTATACCGGATGGTCAAAATGGAAAGTGCTGTAGATCGCCACGTATTTTATATTTCTGACGGTACCGCCATTACGGCAGAAGTGCTGGGGCATGCCGTGATGTCGCAATTCCCGGTCGCCATCAGCAGCGTGACTCTGCCGTTTGTCGAAAACATCAGCCGCGCGCGGGCGGTGAAGGAGCAGATCGACGCCATCTATCAGCAAACGGGCATTCGTCCGCTGGTGTTCTATTCCATCGTCATCCCGGAAATCCGCGACATTATCCTGCAAAGCGAAGGTTTTTGTCAGGACATCGTGCAGGCGCTGGTGGCCCCGCTGCAGCAGGAGCTCAACCTCGACCCGACGCCAGTGGCGCACCGTACTCATGGCCTCAACCCCGGCAACCTGATTAAATATGATGCGCGTATCGCCGCCATCGATTACACCCTCGCCCACGACGATGGCATCTCCCTGCGTAACCTCGATCAGGCCCAGGTGATCCTTCTCGGCGTGTCGCGCTGCGGCAAGACGCCCACCAGTCTGTACCTCGCCATGCAGTACGGCATTCGCGCCGCCAACTATCCGTTTATCGCCGACGATATGGACAATCTGGTGCTGCCGGCGTCGCTGAAACCCCTGCAGCATAAGATGTTCGGCCTGACCATCAACCCCGAACGGCTGGCGGCGATCCGCGAAGAGCGTCGGGAGAACAGCCGCTACGCCTCTCTGCGTCAGTGTCGGATGGAGGTGACCGAAGTGGAGGCCCTGTATCGCAAAAATAAAATCCCGTGCCTGAACAGTACCAATTATTCTGTTGAGGAAATTGCGACAAAAATCATGGACATCATGGGGTTGAATCGCAGAATGTACTAACACACTAGTACATTATTAAAAATTTGTTTATGCTATCACCCGTGGCCTATACAGGATCATGCCCTGCTCTTGCAATAAGCAGGGATTGGTTTATCGTGATGCGCATCACTTCCCGGCATTTTCGCCGCGGAAGAAACAGATTTTGAGACCCCAATGAATAAAACAGACGAATTGCGTACCGCGCGCATTGAAAGCCTGGTAACGCCCGCGGAACTGGCCCAGCGCCATCCCGTCACGGCCGACGTGGCCGCCCACGTCTCGGCCTCCCGCCGCCGAATTGAAAAAATCCTCAACGGCGAAGACCGCCGCCTGCTGGTGATTATCGGCCCCTGCTCCATTCACGATACCGACGCGGCGATGGAATATGCCCGCCGCCTGCAGGGCATGCGCGAGCGCTACCAGCCGCAGCTGGAGATCGTGATGCGCACCTATTTTGAAAAACCGCGTACCGTGGTGGGCTGGAAAGGCTTAATCTCCGATCCGGATCTCAACGGCAGCTACCGGGTCAACCACGGAATTGAGCTGGCGCGGCGCCTGCTGCTGCAGGTTAATGAGCTGGGGGTACCGACGGCCACCGAGTTTCTCGATATGGTGACCGGTCAGTTTATCGCCGATCTCATCAGCTGGGGTGCCATCGGGGCGCGCACCACCGAAAGCCAGATCCACCGTGAGATGGCCTCAGCGCTCTCCTGCCCGGTCGGGTTTAAAAACGGCACCGATGGCAATACGCGCATCGCGGTGGACGCCATCCGCGCTTCCAGCGCCAGCCATATGTTCCTCTCCCCGGACAAGCAGGGGCAGATGACGATTTACCAGACCAGCGGCAACCCGTACGGGCATATCATTATGCGCGGCGGCAAACAGCCAAACTATCACGCCGAGGATATTGCTGCCGCCGGCGAGGCGCTGCGTGAATTCGATCTGCCGGAACAGTTGGTCGTCGACTTCAGCCATGGTAACTGCCAGAAGCAGCACCGCCGTCAGCTGGAGGTGTGCGCCGATATCTGTCAGCAAATTCGCGCCGGCTCCACCGCCATCGCCGGGATTATGGCAGAGAGCTTCCTGCAGGAAGGCACCCAGAAAGTGGTTCCCGGCCAGCCGCTGACCTGGGGCCAGTCGATCACCGACCCCTGCCTGAGCTGGGATGACAGCGAAAGGTTATTGAGCGAGCTGGCCGCCGCCACCGCCACCCGTCTGTAACCGCTCCGCCCGCTGCGCCTGCGGCGGGCAATTTCCTTCGGCGACTCCCCTACCAAATCCGGTAACACGACAAATAACGCTTGCCGTCAAAAACAACATTATTGATAATGATTATCATTGTTGCTTTGATTTTTATTTTGAGAGCTATGACGCGTATGGATAACACTGCCACAGCTGAAAAACCAAAAGACAATGCCCCCTATCCCGTGGCGACGGACAGGCAGATCAGCAGTCGGGTGCTGTTAGGTAGCGAAGGACGGGTAGTCATTGAACATGGCGGCCAGCGCTATCTGCTGCGCCAGACCCATGCCGGGAAGTTAATTCTGACCAAATAAGCGCCCCGCTGAGCGCGGGGCGAGGCGAGTTAGCTCGAGCAGCTGACTTCCAGACGTTTCCCCCAGTCCGGTGGCCGGCGGACGTAGTCGTCCTCGCGATCGGTAAAGGGGTCAGCCAGCGCGGCATGCAGGCGCTCCAGCTCGCCCATATCGCCTGCCTCGGCCTGCTCTATCGCCCGCTGCGCCAGCCAGTTGCGTAACACCAGCGCCGGATTAACGCCCTGCATCCGCTGCTGGCGCTGCGCATCGTCCACCTGTTCATCACGCAGGCGCGCACGATACCCGGCAAACCAGCTGTCGAAAGCCGCCCGATCGATAAACTCGTCGCGCAGTGGCGAGGCGGCGCTGAGCTGTTCGCTGTGGCTCAGCTGGCGGAACGTTCGGGTATAGTCACTCTTCTCACGGATCATCAGGGCAAACAGCCCGTCCAGCAGGTCGTTATCCCCTTTCTGCTGGCTGAACAGGCCGAGTTTATCGCGCATCCGCTGGCCATAAGTGGTCAGCAAGGCGTGCTGATAATCATCCAGCGCCGCGTTCAGCGCTTCGGCGCTGATAAACGGCGACAGCGACTGGGCCAGACGCTGCAGATTCCACAGCCCTACCGCCGGCTGGTTTTCAAAACTGTAGCGCCCCTGGTAATCCGAGTGGTTGCAGATGAAGTCCGGCTGAAAATCGTCAAGGAAGCCATACGGGCCGTAGTCGATGGTCAGACCGAGAATTGACATATTGTCGGTATTCATCACCCCATGGGCAAAGCCCACGGTTTGCCAGCTGGCGATGGTCTGCGCGGTGCGCGTGACAACGTCACGGAACCATAACAGATACTTGTCTGCCTCATCCTGCAGCTGCGGCCAGTGGTGGCGAATGACATAGTCGGCCAATTGCTGGACCTTCTGCGGCTCACGGCGATAGTAAAAATGTTCGAAATGGCCGAAGCGGACATGGCTCTCGGCCACCCGCATCAGCATCGCGCCAGGCTCCACGCGCTCGCGGTAGATCGGGGTATCGCTGGTCACCATCGCCAGGGCGCGCGTCGTCGGGATCCCCAGCGCGTGCATCGCCTCTGACGCCAGACTTTCCCGGATCGTCGAGCGCAGTACAGCGCGCCCGTCCCCCATACGCGAATAGGGGGTCAGGCCGGCGCCTTTCAGATGCCAGTCGTAACGGCGACCATCCGCCAGTTGCTGCTCACCGAGCAGGATCCCGCGTCCGTCGCCCAACTGGCCGGCCCAGGCGCCAAACTGATGGCCGCTGTATACTTGCGCCAGCGGCGACATGCCCGGAAGCAGCGCTTCGCCGCCCCAGACACCGGCTCCATTTTCAGGCGCGAACAGGGCGTCGGGCACCCCCAACTGTTGCGCCAGCGGGGCGTTACGCCAGATGAGTCGGGCGTTATCCAGCGGCGTCGGTAACAGGGAAGTGTAAAAATCCGGCAGTTCATCCCGCCAGTGGGTGGTAAAAGAAAGGGTCATGGTTCCTCCTTCCTTCAGTGTAGTGCCTCGAACAGCGGATTAACACGGGCGGAGTGCAGGGTTATCGGCATAAAAAAGGGAAGCGCTCGCTTCCCTCTTGCTTCTGAATGACGTCAGATACGCCGCGCCTGCCAGAACTTTTTGTTCCAGTAGACGTTATCCAGCGAGGAACGGGTGACGCCCTGGCTGGTGGAGGCATGGATAAACTGGTTGTCGGTATCGTAGATGCCAACGTGCAAACCGCTCTCCCCTGAGCCGGTTTTGAAGAACACCAGATCGCCGGGCAGCAGATCGCGCTTATCGATACGGGTGCCGATTTCCGCCTGCTCGCGGGTTTCACGCGGCAGCTGGAGGGCAAATTTATCGCGAAACGTGCGCACCACGAAGCCGGAGCAGTCAACGCCGCGCGGCGTCATGCCGCCGTAGCGATACGGTGCGCCACGCCAGCTACGCAACTGCTCGTTCAGATTCGCCACCACCGTGATGGAGTCAGCCAGCCGTGGATTCGGCGGCGGTGCCCGATGGCTGCTGCAGCCGGCTAAAATTAACGCCGCCGCCAACATGAACCAGAAGCGCATTTCAGATGATCCCTCTGTCCCTAGTCTCTTTATCGCAATAATTTAGCTTGTTTATCAATACACTGACAAGGTGACTGCGTGCTACTGTGACGCGATGAGCATTATATGACCGGCCACCTCCACGCGCTGGAACGGGATCGCATAGGCAGCGGTTAAATTTTCCTCATTCAGCACCTCGGCGGTCTCTCCGCAGGCGATGGCTTCGCCCTGGCAGAGCAGCCAGCTTTGTCCGGCATGGCGCAGGGTATGGTTGAGATCGTGGCTGCTCATCACCACCGCAATCCCCGCCGCGCTCAGCTCACGTAACAGCCGATCCAGCGCCGCCTGCTGGGCCACATCCAGACTGTTCATCGGCTCATCCAGCAGCAGCAGTTGGCCCGCGGGATGACTCAAGGGATCGATCTGCAGGATCACTGCCGCCAGCCGCACGCGCTGCCACTCACCGCCCGAAAGCTGATTAACCTGACGGTCCAGCTTATTGTCCAGACCAAGCCTGGCCGCGATATCGCTCAGACGGGCGCTATCGCCCTGCTGCTGCATATGCAGCGTCAGGTAGTGCCACACCGGCATGGCGAACGGCGGGGTCTGGTGTTGACACAGATATCCGCGACGGCGCGCCAGCTCCGTCGCCGGCCACTCGTCAAGCCGCCGTCCGTTAAAATGAACCGTGCCGGGGCCGTCGGACAGCCCCGCCATGCGGGTCAGCAGCGTGCTCTTCCCTGCGCCGTTCGGCCCCACCAGGTGGACAATCTCCCCGGCGCGAAAAGCCGCAGAGAACGGGGCCAGGCGCCCCGCCGTCTCTACATCCTGTAGCTGCATCAGAAACGCCATTATTTCGCCAGCGCTCCTTTAATCGCCGCCACCAGCTGCGGATCGTCCGGCGTCATATCCGGAGAGAAGCGCTGAATGACGTTGCCCTGGCGATCGACGAGGAATTTTTCGAAATTCCACAGAATGTCGTCCACATACAGCGGCGCCCGGCCTTTGCTGGCCATCCGCTCATAAAAACCGCTGCCTTCCGGGGCCACCGCTTTCGGCGCGGCGGCAATCAGTTTTTGATACAACGGCGCGCGATGTTCACCGTTGACGTCAATTTTGCTGAACAGCGGGAAGGTGACGCCGTAGGTGGTGCTGCAGAAGGTCTTAATCTCTTCTTCACTGCCCGGCTCCTGGCCGAGGAACTGGTTGCAGGGGAACCCCAGCACGCTAAAGCCCTCGCCGGCAAACTGCTTTTGCAGATCCTCCAGTTGCTCATACTGCGGCGTCAGGCCGCATTTCGAGGCCACATTGACGATCAACAGCACCTTGCCGGCAAAGGATGCCAGGGTGGTTTTCTCGCCATCAATGGTCGTCACTTCGGTATTCAGAATGTCATGTTGCATAGCCTGTCCTCAATGGATAAACCGGTTTCCGGTGAAGGTGATCCCTATCTACTGTAGCGGATTCAGCGGCCGCCATTCTACTGCCAATCCCCCCGAGTTGTCGCATGATGTAACAGCGCTTCGCTGGCCGCCGGCAACATGAAATCCTCTCAATTGGGCAGTCGACCATTTCCGTGTACAGTATCCCGGTAATGTAATATGGTTTCGTTACTTGTTAATTTAAGAGAGTTTTATTGATGAAGAAGTTGTTTAGTCTGGCGTTAATCGCCACCTCTGTCGCTCTGCTGAGCGCTTGCTCTCCGGATGAAGATAATAAAGTGAAAGTCGCTATTAATACCGGGCCGGACGAAGCCATCTGGAAAGTGGTGGAGCAGGTGGCGAAGGATAAATATCATCTTGACGTCGAAGTAGTCTCCTTCAATGATTATGTGCTGCCCAACGAAGCGCTGAACAACAAAGATGTGGATGCCAACGCCTTCCAGACCCTGCCGTACCTTGAGGCGCAGTCGAAAGAGCGCGGCTATAAATTTGCGGTGGTCGGTAAAACCTTTGTCTTCCCTATCGCCGCCTATTCTCACCGGATCAAAAACATCAGCGAACTGCCCGATGGGGCGACGGTGACCATTTCTAATGAAACCACTACCCTGGGCCGCAGCCTGCTGCTGCTCCAGGCGCAGGGGTTACTCAAGCTGAAACCGGGCGTCGGCTATTTACCCACCACGCTGGATATCATCGACAACCCGAAACAGCTGAAAATTGTTGAAGTGGATACCCCGCAGCTGACCCGTACCCTTGATGATCCGAACGTCAGCCTGTCAATTATTAACACCAACTTCTCCGCTCAGGCGGGCCTGTCGGCCGCCCGCGACGGTCTGTTTATGGAGGGGCCGGATTCCCCTTACGTGAATGCGATTGTCGCCCGCGAGGACAATAAGGACAGCAAGAAAATTCAGGAGCTGAAGGCCGCCTTCCAGACCAGCGAAGTCGCGGAAAAAGCGAAGGAAGTCTACAAAGGCGACGCGATTAAAGGCTGGTAAGCCTGAACCGGCGCCGTCCCTGCCGACGGCGCCGCGCTATCCTCGCACCCGCGAACGCAGCAGCAACCAGATAAATACAGGCGCGCCCAGCGTCGCCGTCACCACGCCAATCGGCAGCTCTGCGGCGGAAAGCGCCAGTCGGGCAATGATATCCGCCCCCAGCAAGGCGCTCGCCCCCGCCAGCATACAGGCCGGGAGCAACACCCGGTGATCGCTTAAGCCGCATAATCGCAGAATGTGCGGGATCACCAGGCCGATAAAGCCAATTGCCCCCGCCAGCGCCACGCTAACGCCAACCAACCATCCGGTCGCCACCACCAGCAGCTTGCGCCATAGCCACAGCGGCAGCCCGAGCTGACGAGCGGAGACCTCGCCCAGCGCCAGTAAATTCAGGGGTTGCGACTGCAGACAGACCCAGCAGAGCACCGGCAGGAGGGCTATCATCAGCCACAACTGCTGCCAGTCGACGCCGCCAAACCCGCCCATCATCCAGTACATCAGCTGACGCAGGTCAAAAGAGGTGGAGAAGTAGACCGCCCAGGTCATCAGGGCGCTGCAGATGATCCCCAGCGCCACCCCCGCCAGCAGCAGACGACTGGTAGACAGATGGCGGCGGGCAAAACGTAGCAGAATAAAGGTGATCAGCAGCGCGCCGAGGATCGCGCACAGGCCGAGCGCCCAGCCGGGCAAGACCCCTTTCCCCAGCAGGACGGCGGCAATCAGCCCAACGCCCGCCCCGTTGGAGACGCCCAGCAGACCCGGCTCCGCCAGCGGATTTTCAAACAGTGCCTGCATAATCGCCCCGGAGAGCGCCAGCGCCGCCCCCACCAGCAGCACCGCCAGGGTTCGCGGCAGGCGGATCTGCCAGATGAACAACTGGCCTTTCGCGCTCAGCCATTCTCCAGGCGGGATCCATTGATCGCCCGCGCACAGGCTGATCAGTAGCGTGACCAGGAGCAACAGCGTTAATCCAAAGAGCCAACGCCGGCTGCGGCGCTGTTGAAGATGGGCGAGAGTCAGCATAGATTCCATTACGCAGTGGGAACAAGAGACTGATTTTACGGTGGGTGTCCCGGTGAGAAAAGGAAAACCTCGCGCCCGTTTGTCGACGCGGAGGAAGACCTCCACCGCGTCGGCGGTCGTTCGTCACACCAGGATCTGAAACAGCAGCGCAAAGAGAATGATATTCGCCACCACGATTGCCCAGCCGTTATAGAGCATATATTTCAGATGCGTGGACTGCGCCAGCCCCATCTGGCCGAACATGTCCGATGAGGGAAACGGACCGAACCAGTCCACCTGAGACGAGGCCAGCAGCACCGCGGTGGTCCCCTGCGGCGGCACGCCGGCGGCCATCAGCATCGGGCCAAAGATTTTATGGGTAAACGTCATCTGTGCCACCGCCGCACCGGGCACATGGCCGATAATATTGAACGCGAAGATGCTAAAGCACAGCCAGGCCGGGGAGATCCCCTCAAGCAGCGGTTGGGTATACTCCAGCAGCCCCTGATAGGCATGCAGACCATCCATCAGTTCAAGGATTGGGTTATACAGCCAGTAGAGGATAAACATCCACACCAGACGGCCGCAACCGTGATATAGCGCCTGCAGGATCTGCGTCGGCCGCAGGCCGCCTACCAGCCCGGTCATCAGCGCCACCAGCAGCATCACGATAATCGCAAAGCTGAATCCGGCTTTGATCACCACGCCAACCACCGCCATTACAATGATCGTCGCGGCGAAGGCCAGCGCGCTTAATTTACGCCGACGCTGCTGCGCGGCGCTGAGATCCTCTTTCGGCTTTTCCGAGAGATCGACGTCATAGCGCAGTTTGCCTTCGGTCATCTTCTGGATCCGCCCCGCCATGACCCAGCCGGCCAGCAGCGTCACCGCACTCATCGGCAGACCGACGTACAGCAGATAATCCGGATAGCTCAACCCGCCGAGGCTGAGGATCGTCACGGTGCTGGGGGTGAAGGGCCCGGTAAAGAGCCCAACGGAGCCGGCGGTCATCATCAGCGCGGCGACCGTCGGCGGCGTTAAGCGTACCGCTGCCGCCACCGGAATGATCACGGCCACGATAATGGCGTTTCCACCGGCCATGGTGCCCAGCGAACCACAAATTAAAATTGATGACACCACAATGCCGAACTTAACCCGCGTCTGGCTCGACAGCCCAATACGATGGACCACGAATTTCACCAGCTCAACCGCTGCGCCGGTGCGGGTGGCCACTTCCCCCACGCCGGCGCCGAGCATAATGATAAGCCCTACGGTGGCGATAAATGACCCTGTGGATTTCGCCAGCATCGTGCCCATTTCCGGCAGGCCGGTCGAGGTCATTATCATGGCGATAATAATCGAGGAGATCACCGCCAGCACAATATCAACGCCGATCAGCGATAATATCGCTAGCGCCACCAGCGGCGTAAATCCCAGCAGGCCAAGCTCGCTGCCCGGACGACCGTGGCACCACAGCGCGATCAACACGAACAGCAGCAATAACAGACCAATAATAACGTTTTTCCGCGTGATATTTCGTCTGACAGGCGCATTGCCTGTGAGCGTTGAGTCACTCATAACACTCCTTAATGCCAATCAATCCGACCGTAAAGGTCAGGTGGTGTATTGGGGCCTGCTCAGAAAACATCCGCCCTCTTTTTCATTATTGGCCGCGAGCCTGAGGGTGCGTTTGGGTACAAAGGAATAGATTCTGAGAGCGTAATATTCCGCCATCAGGCGGGGTCTACAGCACAATATGTAACCGGAGCGCTGATTGGAGATTAAATTTATGTTAACTTAGTGTTAGTGGAAAATGACTTTTTATCGGTAGGCTATAACCCTGAGTTAACTGTTCATGAAACTGCGTCATCTGGAAATCTTTCATGCCGTAATGACCTGCGGCTCGCTGTCACGGGCGGCGGAAGCGCTCAATATCTCCCAGCCAGCGGCCAGCAAAGCGTTAAAAAGCGCCGAGATGAAACTGGGCTTTACCCTCTTTCAGCGGGTGCGCGGCAAGCTGCTGCCGACCAGCGAGGCGATCACACTTTTCGAAAAAGCGCAGAGCATCTATCAGGACCTCGATAATCTGCGTCTGCTGGCCGACAACCTGGCCCGCGATCCGCGCGCCAAAATCACCTTAGGCTGCCTGCCGAGTCTGGGATTAAGCCTGGTGCCAGAGCTGGTGACCGACTTTTATCAGCAAAACAGCAACCTGGTGATGACGCTCACCACCGAGCACACCGAGACGCTGGTCAGGAAACTGGATTTACGTGAGATAGATTTAGCGCTGACGCTGCAGCCGGTGCAGCAGGGAGAGATCCTGACCACCCTGATTGCCGAAGTGCCGCTGGTGTACATCGACCGTCATTATCGTCAGGGAGCGGTGGACATCAGCCAGATCGACCAGCAGCGCTGGATCTCGCCAGGGCCGCACTCGCTCTCAGCCGCCATCGCCACCCGTCGCGACTTTTCCACCACCCGGCTTAACGTCCAGACCTACTATATGGCCACCGAGTTCGTGAAGCGCGGTATGGGCTGCAGCATCACTGATATCTTTTCCGCCCAGCACAACCTGGATCCCGAGATGATCCACCCCATTACGCCGCCGATTGCCATCAACCTCTGCCTGCTGCGCCGGGCCGATGTTTCGCTGAGTCCAATGGCGCAAAAGTTCGTCGATTTTCTCTGCCAGCGTCTGCGCCAGCAACTCAAGGAGATTAACCTGCGGTTATACCCTGACCATAAAAAGTCAATTGCGCCGCTGGGGTAAATGCTTTGACATAACCCGATAAATTGATCAGCGGTGGATATATCGGGTTATGAACAAACGCATTGTCATTATCGGCGGCGGCGTGGTCGGTCTGGCCACGGCCTGGGAACTGATTAAGCGCGGCCATCGGGTGCAATTACTGGAGCGCAATGCCGAACCGGGCAGTGCCACCAGTTTTGCTAACGGCGGACAATTAAGTTATCGCTACGTTGCCCCCCTTGCCGATAGCGGCGTTCCCCTGCAGGGGATTAAATGGATGGGCAAAGCCGATTCGCCGCTGAATATGCGTCTTAAGATGTCTTTCCAGCAGTGGCGCTGGCTGCTGCAGTTCCTGCGTGCCTGTAATAGCCAGACTAATAAAATGAACGGCAATCATATTTTGCGCCTGTCGTTGCTCAGCCGTCAGGTCATGCAGTCGTGGCAGGATGAGGATAATCTTGCCGATTTTCACTGGCGGCGCAGCGGTAAATTAATTATCCATCGCCGCGAATATGATTTTAATAAAGCGGCAAAAGGAATAGATCCTCAGTATCAGCAAGCGCTGAATGCTGAAGCCTGTCTGCAGCTGGAGCCGGCACTCAGACATATCAGCCCTTCGCTGCAGGGCGGAATTTATTCGCCGGGCGATGAAACGGCAGATTGCCATCAGTTCTGCCTTGCCCTGCTCGACAAGCTCAATGCCAGCAACGACTTTAGCCTGCTGACCCACTGTGAGGTGCAGCGGCTCAATAAGCGCGGCGGACGCATCAGTTCGCTGGAGACCAGCCGAGGGACCATCACCGGCGATGATTATGTCGTCGCCGCCGGTAACGGTAGCGGTCCTCTGCTTGGGCATCTGGGGGTTCGCGTGCCGCTGTGCGCCCTGAAGGGGTACAGCCTGACCCTGCCCTATCCTGAGAAAGCAGGAATTGCCCCGAACATCAGCGTCACCGATTACGGGCACAAAATCGTGTATGCCCGCCTTGGCCAACAACTGCGCATCGCGGCGATGGTGGACATCGGCTACGACGGCGACCAACTGCGCGAGAGCCGCATTCAGGCGCTGAAAAACATCGTTGCCCGCAGCTTTCCCGAACTCGAGGGGCTGGACAAGGCCGAAGCCTGGACCGGCATGCGTCCGTCAACACCAGCAGGCCCGCCGATGCTGGGGCGCGCCGGATACCCCAATCTGTGGATGAACCTCGGCCAGGGTAGTCTCGGCTTTACCCTCGCCGCCGGCAGCGCGGTGGTGCTGGGCGCGTTAATCGACAATCAGGCACCCACTATTTCTTTAGAAGGTCTCACATGGAAACAAACCGCATGACCATTATTCGCAATAATCCACAACCTCGCCTTTCCGCCAGCGTTGAGTATGGCAATCTGCTGTTCCTCTCCGGGCAGACGCCAAAAAGTAACGAAGACGATATTGTTTTACAAACCCGCGAAGTGCTGGAGAAGATCGACGCCCTGCTGGCCGGGGCCGGGAGCGATAAGCGACATATTCTCTCCGCGCAGATCTGGCTGAAAGATATCGAACGTGATTTTGTCGCCTTCAATGACGTGTGGGTACAGTGGATGCCGGAAGGCCAGAGCCCGGCGCGAGCAACCGTTCAGGCAGAGATGGCGCGACCGGATATCCTGGTGGAGATCATGCTCACCGCCGTCAAAGCGTAAGGACGTATAGAAAAGAAAAAGGCCGCAATGCGGCCTTTTTAATTAGTTCAGATTATTTGTCTTTCGGTGACGCGTTTTCGACACGGCTTTTCAGCTTCTGACCGGGTCTGAAGGTCACCACGCGCCGGGCTGTAATGGGAATATCCTCCCCCGTCTTCGGGTTACGTCCCGGGCGTTGGTTTTTATCCCGCAAATCGAAGTTGCCGAACCCGGAGAGTTTGACCTGTTCTCCGTTTTCCAGAGCACGACGGATCTCTTCGAAAAACAACTCGACCAGTTCTTTGGCATCCCGCTTGCTAAGCCCAAGCTTATCAAACAGATATTCTGACATTTCAGCTTTTGTAAGCGCCATAGGTTCAATCCCTCAATGATGCCTGGAATCGCTCTTTTAATGCCTCTACACATCTGGCAACGGTAGCGGCAATCTCCTCTTCTTCGAGTGTACGGCTGGTATCCTGCAGGATCAGGCTAATCGCAAGGCTCTTATACCCTTCCGCCACACCTTTACCACGGTACACGTCAAATAAGTTTACGCCAACTACCTGATTTACGCCAACTTTCTTACATTCGGCTAAAACATCGGCAGCAGCCACGTTTTCAGCGACCAGTACCGCGATGTCGCGACGGTTCGCCGGGAAGCGGGAAATATCGCGCGCCTGAGGCACCACGCGGTCTGCGAGCTTGTTCCACTCCAGTTCGAACACCAGAGTGCGACCGTTCAGATCCAGTTTACGTTCCAGCTCCGGATGAACAACCCCAATGAAACCAATGCGTTCACCTTTAAGATAAATCGCTGCGGATTGGCCTGGATGCAGCGCAGTTATCGCTTCGCCACGGAACTCGATGTCGGCCAATTTACCGGTTAAATCCAGAACGGATTCCAGATCGCCCTTCAGATCATAGAAATCGACCGTCTCTTTCGCCAGCGTCCAGTGCTCTTCGTAACGGTTGCCGCAGATCGCCCCGGCCAGCATCACATCCTGACGAATGCCCAGCGGCGCCTGAGTATCCGGCACGAAGCGCAGACCGCTCTCAAAGATGCGCACGCGGCTCTGCTGACGGTTCTGGTTGTAGACCACGGTCCCCAGCAGGCCAGTCCACAGCGACAGACGCATCGCCGACATTTCGCTGGAGATCGGGCTTGGCAGGATCAGCGCCTCTTCCCCGGCGTGGATCAGCTGCTGGACTTTAGGGTCAACAAAGCTGTAGGTGATCACTTCCTGATAGCCTTTGTCGTTCAGCAGCGTTTTTACGCGCTTCAGCGACAGGTCAGCTTCACGGTGGGTACCCATGATCAGACCCGCCTGTACTGGCTCATCAGGAATGTTGTTGTAGCCATAAACGCGAGCCACTTCTTCGACCAGATCTTCTTCGATCTCCATGTCGAAACGCCAGCTCGGGGCGACTGCCTGCCACTCGCCCTGACCCACCGTCACTTCACAGCCGAGCCGCTGCAGAATGTCGGTGACCTGCGCGTCATCGATATGGTGGCCAATCAGGCGATCCAGTTTGCTACGACGCAGGGTAATGGTGGCGCGTTTTGGCAGGGTCTCTTCGTGGGTCACGTCGATCACCGGGCCGGCTTCACCGCCGCAGAGGTCGATCAGCAGACGCGTGGCACGCTCCAGCGCTTTATACTGCAGCGCCGGATCGACGCCGCGCTCATAGCGATGAGAGGCATCGGTGTGCAGGCCGTGACGGCGCGCGCGGCCGGTAATGGACAGCGGGCTGAAGAAGGCACACTCCAGCAGCACGTTCTGGGTTTCGTCGTTAACACCGGAGTGTTCCCCGCCGAAGATCCCGCCCATCGCCAGCGCTTTGTTATGGTCAGCAATAACCAGGGTGTCACTGTCGAGCTTCGCTTCAGAGCCATCGAGCAGCACCAGGGTTTCACCCTCTTTCGCCATGCGCACCACGATCCCGCCTTCGATACGGTCGCGGTCAAAGGCGTGCATCGGCTGGCCCAGCTCAAGCAGCACATAGTTGGTCACGTCAACCACTGCATCGATAGAGCGGATCCCGCAGCGACGCAGCTTCTCTTTCATCCACAGCGGGGTCGGCGCTTTGACGTTGATGCCTTTCACCACGCGGCCCAGATAGCGCGGGCACGCCTGCGGCGCGTCAACCTGAATCGGCAGCACGTCGTCAATGGTCGCGACAACCGGCGTGATTTCCGGCGCGTTCAGCGGCGCTTTGTTCAGCACAGCGACATCGCGCGCCACACCGATGATACCCAGGCAGTCGGCACGGTTTGGCGTGACGCTGATTTCGATAGTGTTATCGTCAAGCTTGAGGTATTCACGAATATCAGTGCCGATCGGCGCATCCGCCGGCAGTTCGATGATACCGCTATGGTCGTCGGAAATACCCAGCTCGGAGAAGGAGCACAGCATCCCTTCTGACGGTTCGCCGCGCAGCTTCGCCGCTTTAATTTTAAAATCGCCCGGCAGTACGGCGCCGATGGTGGCTACCGCGACCTTCAGTCCCTGACGGCAGTTTGGCGCGCCGCAGACGATATCCAGCAGGCGTTCACCGCCCACGTTGACTTTGGTGACGCGCAGTTTGTCAGCATTTGGATGCTGGCCGCACTCCACCACTTCACCGACCACTACGCCGTTGAAGCTGCCGGCAACCGGCTCAACGCCATCGACTTCGAGGCCCGCCATGGTGATCTGATCGGAAAGCGCTTCGCTGTCGATCGCCGGGTTAACCCACTCGCGTAACCACAGTTCACTGAATTTCATTGTTCTGTCCTGCCCTTATTTAAACTGTTTGAGGAAACGCAGATCGTTTTCGAAGAATGCGCGCAAATCGGTCACGCCATAACGCAGCATGGTCAGACGCTCCATCCCCATACCGAAGGCGAAGCCGGAGTAGACTTCCGGATCGATACCCACGTTACGCAGCACGTTCGGGTGTACCATCCCGCAGCCCAGCACTTCCAGCCATTTGCCGTTTTTCCCCATCACATCAACTTCTGCGGACGGCTCGGTGAACGGGAAGTAGGACGGACGGAAGCGCACCTGCAGATCTTCTTCAAAGAAGTTGTTCAGGAAGTCGTGCAAAGTCCCTTTCAGGTTGGTGAAGCTGATGTTCTTATCAACAATCAGACCTTCCATCTGATGGAACATCGGGGTGTGGGTCTGATCGTAGTCGTTACGATAGACGCGGCCCGGCGCGATAATGCGGATGGGCGGTTGCTGGTTTTCCATGGTGCGGATCTGCACGCCGGAGGTCTGAGTACGCAGCAGGCGAGTGGCATCGAACCAGAAAGTGTCGTGGTCAGCGCGCGCCGGATGATGACCCGGAATATTCAGCGCATCGAAGTTGTGGTAATCATCTTCGATTTCCGGGCCAGTCGCCACGGTAAAGCCGAGCTCACCGAAGAAACTTTCAATACGGTCGATGGTGCGAGTGACCGGATGCAGGCCGCCATTTTCAATGCGGCGACCTGGCAGCGAGACGTCAATGGTCTCTGCGGCCAGACGCGCATTCAGCGCTGCGCCTTCCAGATCAGCTTTACGCGCGTTCAGCGCCTGCTGTACCTGCTCTTTCGCTTCGTTGATGACCGCGCCGGCTGCCGGACGCTCTTCCGGCGGTAACTCACGCAGGGTGGTCATTTGCAGGGTCAGATGCCCTTTTTTACCCAGGTATTCCACGCGGACGTTGTCCAGCGCAGCAACATCTGATGCCTCGTTAATGGCTGCCTTGGCACTGGCAACCAGCTCTGCGAGATGTGACATGGTTTTCCTCATTATGTCGGTGCAGACACCGGTTATAGTGAAATTAATATCCCGAATCCATATACGAAAAAAGCCTCCACAGGGGAGGCTTTCTGGCGCTGTTTTCCGTTTCTTCTTTCACGCGCTAGCCTCCTGAGTTCAGGTGCTAAAGTAAAAAAAGAAGCGGAAAATAGCAGCATTCATGCTTGCATTACCTTGTCTGGTAAGAAACGTCAGACCTGTATTGAAAAGCCTGCGCCAATAAAAGTCAATGTATTGATGGTGTTGAAACGAAAAGAGGGAGACAAGCTCCCTCTTTCAACTGGCTTATGCCAGAGCTGCTTTCGCTTTTTCGACCAGAGCGGTGAACGCTACTTTGTCGAATACGGCGATGTCAGCCAGGATCTTACGGTCGATTTCAACAGAGGCTTTTTTCAGGCCGTTGATGAATTTGCTGTAAGAAATACCGTTCTGACGTGCTGCTGCGTTGATACGTGCAATCCACAGTTGACGGAACTGACGTTTACGTTGACGACGGTCACGGTAAGCGTACTGACCAGCTTTGATAACAGCCTGGAAGGCAACGCGGTATACGCGAGAACGCGCACCGTAGTAGCCTTTAGCTTGTTTCAAAATTTTCTTGTGACGTGCACGTGCAATTACACCACGTTTTACGCGAGCCATGTGTGCTCTCCTGTATCTATTCTAAGTTAAAAAAGTTAAACGTTAACGACTTATGCGTACGGCAGGCACGCGATAACCAGGCCCAGATCGCCTTTGGAAACCATGGCTTTCGGACGCAGGTGACGTTTACGCTTGGTAGCTTTTTTAGTCAGAATGTGACGCAGGTTAGCGTGCTTGTGCTTAAAACCACCTTTACCGGTTTTTTTGAAGCGCTTAGCAGCACCGCGTACGGTCTTAATTTTTGGCATCTTAATAACTTCCACTTCGCATTGTTAATAAACGAAACATAGGCGAACAACATCAGTGAAGCCCTAAGGCTCCACTGACATCGCTACTTGAAGGCCTTACTGTTTCTTCTTAGGAGCGAGCACCATGATCATCTGGCGGCCTTCGATCTTCGTAGGGAAGGATTCGACTACTGCCAGTTCACTCAGATCGTCACGGACGCGCGTAAGCACTTCCATACCGATCTGCTGGTGGGCCATCTCACGACCGCGGAAACGCAGTGTGATCTTAGCCTTATCGCCATCTTCGAGAAAGCGAACCAGGCTGCGGAGTTTTACCTGGTAATCACCATCATCGGTCCCAGGACGGAATTTAATTTCCTTAACCTGGATAACTTTTTGCTTTTTCTTCTGTTCCTTAGAAGACTTACTCTTTTCATAAAGGAACTTGCCGTAGTCCATGATACGACAAACTGGCGGTTCGGCGTTAGGGCTGATTTCAACTAAATCTACTCCGGCCTCTTCAGCCTTTTCGAGAGCTTCTCTCAGACTCACAATACCCAAAGCTTCGCCTTCCAGACCTGTCAAGCGAACTTCCAGGGCGCGAATCTCGCCATTGATACGATTCGGACGTGCCGTTTGAACTCGTTTTCCGCCTTTAATACCTTATTCCTCCAGTTGTTGAAGACTGCGGCTGCGAATCTCTTGTTGCAGCTTCTCAATCACTTCACTTACGTCCATGCTGCCGAGGTCTTTCCCGCGACGGGTGCGCACGGCCACTTTACCGGCTTCGACTTCTTTGTCGCCACAGACCAACATATACGGGACACGACGTAAAGTGTGCTCGCGGATTTTAAAGCCAATCTTCTCATTTCTCAAGTCTGCTTTTACACGAATGCCCGCATTTTGTAGTTTACGCGTCAATTCGTTAACGTATTCAGCCTGAGAATCGGTAATATTCATGACCACTACCTGCACTGGTGCAATCCAGGTTGGGAAGAAGCCAGCGAACTCTTCGGTCAGGATGCCAATGAAGCGCTCCAGAGAACCGAGAATCGCACGGTGAATCATGACCGGCACCTGACGCTCGTTGTTTTCGCCCACATAGGAGGCGCTTAAACGTTGCGGCAGAGAGAAGTCCAGCTGTACCGTACCGCACTGCCATGCACGATCGAGGCAGTCATACAGGGTAAATTCAATTTTCGGGCCGTAGAAGGCCCCTTCGCCCAGTTGATACTCAAATGGGATGTTATTTTCTTCCAGCGCCACTGCCAGATCCGCTTCCGCGCGATCCCAGGTCTCATCGCTACCGATACGTTTTTCCGGGCGAGTCGACAGTTTGACGACGATCTTCTCGAAGCCAAAGGTGCTGTACATATCGTAGACCATACGAATACAGGCGTTCACTTCATCGCGAACCTGATCTTCAGTACAGAAGATATGCGCATCATCCTGGGTAAAGCCGCGAACACGCATCAGGCCGTGCAGCGCGCCAGACGGTTCGTTACGGTGACAGCTACCGAATTCCGCCATACGCAGCGGCAGATCGCGGTAGGATTTCAGCCCCTGGTTGAAGATCTGCACGTGGCCCGGGCAGTTCATCGGCTTAATGCAGTATTCACGGTTCTCGGAAGAGGTGGTGAACATCGCATCTTTGTAGTTGTCCCAGTGGCCGGTTTTCTCCCACAGCACACGGTCCATCATGAACGGACCTTTTACTTCCTGATACTGGTACTCTTTCAGTTTAGAACGAACGAATGTTTCCAGTTCACGGAAGATGGTCCAGCCATCGTTATGCCAGAACACCATACCCGGCGCCTCTTCCTGCATATGATACAGGTCGAGCTGCTTGCCAATTTTACGGTGGTCACGCTTGGCGGCTTCTTCAAGACGCTGCAGATAGGCATTCAGCGCTTTTTTATCCGCCCACGCGGTGCCGTAGATACGCTGCAACATTTTATTGTTGCTGTCGCCGCGCCAGTAGGCACCGGCGGTTTTCATCAGCTTGAAGTGATGACAGAAGCGCATATTCGGTACGTGCGGGCCGCGGCACATATCGATATATTCTTCATGATGATACAGACCCGGCTTATCATCATGAGCAATGTTTTCGTCAAGAATTGAAACTTTATAGGTTTCCCCGCGCTTCACGAAGGTTTCACGCGCTTCGTGCCAGCTGACTTTCTTCTTGATGACATCGTAGTTTTTCTCGGCGAGCTCATGCATACGTTTTTCGAGCGCGTCGATATCTTCCTGAGTCAGGGTGTGGTCGAGGTCTACGTCATAGTAGAAGCCATTATCGACAACCGGACCGATAGCCATTTTGGTGTTGGGCCACAGCTGTTTAATGGCATGGCCTAACAGGTGCGCACAGGAGTGACGAATGATCTCCAGCCCTTCTTCATCTTTCGCAGTGATAATAGAGAGAGTGGAATCCGTTTCGATCGGGTCGCAGGCGTCTACCAGTTCACCGTTTACCCGCCCGGCAATGGTGGCTTTCGCCAGGCCTGGACCGATATCCAGCGCAACATCCATGGGGCTAACAGCGTGGTCAAAATGGCGTTGACTGCCATCAGGAAGCGTAATTACAGGCATTTTATGTCCTTATTTGCAGTGGTGCCCCACACGAAAGAGCACATACAAAACTATATAATCATAATTATCATCAGGTTAAGGCGCAGTTCCCGCTTCACTCTGCGAAAAAAGGAGGACGACCGGATGGACCGTTCCCGCCTGCCACCGCCTGCTGATAACACCGGAGAGTAGTTTACACATCATTGGTACGTGATTAAAGCCGCAAGCGTATAAATGATGGCGGAATGTGGAGAAAACAAGAGAGATTGAGATAAAAAGACGAATATCCTGCTACTGCAGGCGAGAATAATCCCCGGCAAAGCCGGATAATATTATTCGGACGTGATAGAAGAGACGCAATGATATTGCATACTTAATCTTTAACGCAGCGCGTTAAACCGGTACCGCTTCACCCGGCTTAATTGACGTACGGCGAAATAAAGGTCTGGTATATTATGACCACTCGCCGGCCACCAGCGTATGCACATTAAAGGCATCGCTCATGGATTGTCCGGTGGTCCGGGAACCGGGGGCGATATTCGAGCCAGCCTCAACGTCAGTCGCTTTGGCGATGCCTATCTGAGTATGGTCCTGGTTGCCCGACGGCGGGACTGGCGTGGCAGCTGATGCGCCAAAAGAAAGCACGCACAGCGCCAGGGCTGCGATGGTAAATTGAGTGTTTTTCATGATGTTCATTCTCTTATTACGGAAGACAGACCGCGCGATTTCTCCGCCAGGTCAGTGCATCTCAGTATAGATCCAGATCACATATTTGTCCGTCAAATATTTAGCTTTTCGTGTCAAATAGAATGAATATTTGTCAACAAATCGGGAATAATGGAGAAAAGATGGAGGGCTATTTCTTTTTATAAAAACTAAAACGAAAGGTCAGAAAAAATAATGCCACTAATTGCTAAATTTAAAACGAACAGGCCGGGAAAACCCGGCCTGAAAATATTACATTTTATACCCAAGGGACAGCGACGTCCGGCGATCGGTATGCTCCGGCGCAGAGGAAGGCGGCGCCGAGTTCCAGGTCACGTTGTAAGCGACTTTCAGCGCGAAATGGGCGTTAATCGCCACGTTTAACGCGCTCTCAGAGTTGACGGTGGTGTCCTCAGCGCCAAACACCGATACCCCTTGCGTAAATTTGGCGTTATCGGTCATCTGCCAGGCCCAGGTGCCGGAGGCGTAACCCAGCGGCTGAGTATCGGTTTCTCCATCGGTAAACTCGTCATAGCGGACGCCAGGACCGAATTCAAACCGCAGGCTGTGCACGGGACCGTTGAGGATCTGACGACCATAACCCGCCGTCAGGACATCACGCTGCTGATAGCCATTATAGCGGTCGGTCAGCCAGCTGCCCTGACCAAAGAGATAGTTCATATCGGTCAGGTTATAGCGGCTACGCCCACCGACTGCATATTTTTCTGAGGATCGCTCATCGTTGGAAGAGGTGTTGCTGGCGTTCCCCCACAGCGACCATGCGGTGGTATTACCATACCAGGTCAAGGTGGAATCTGCCGTCATCGAGGAGTTCTTGGTGTTGCCGGACTGCGCCAGGTAGCCTGCGTTAACCACACCTTCGAAAGGTTTTTTAGCAGCGGAAGGGTCATCCATGACGGTAAATACAGAATCATCGGCCATTGCGCCAACAGACGCAAAAAGCCCCCCCGCCAGCATAACCGCTGCGGGTACTGTCTTTAAAAGCTTCATTATAACTCTCTAAAATACATTTTTTAGGACAGTACAAATGATGAACAGACACAACCTGCCCGCTCATTGAATTTAGCGTCCGTACAACATAAAAGAGACCTGAGGGTCCCGGAAACTTTCGCGAGGATCGCGGTGTGCAGGTCCTAAGAAAGGTAGCAAATTATAAAAAAGCACGAATAACATAGCAATCACTTACTCTTTCGTTTTTTGAATAAGACAGCTCCGGAAACAATCTTTATTTCATAATGAAAATACAAGCTTCTTTGCAAATCTCTCAGGAACATCACTTTCCCTCCCGGAGTCATCGTGCCATGCTTAAATAAAATACAGTCGCCGTATTAAGGAGGAGAAGGAATGACCAAAATTTATACGCTAACGCTGGCCCCCTCGCTGGATAGCGCCACGCAGACCCCACAGATTTACCCCGAAGGTAAACTCCGCTGCAGCGCGCCGGTATTTGAGCCCGGCGGCGGCGGGATCAACGTCGCCCGTGCCGTGACCTTTCTTGGCGGTAAAGCCACCGCCATTTTCCCGGTTGGCGGCGCCACCGGCGAGCACTTAGCAGCCCTGCTGGCCGATGAGCAGGTACCGGTCGAGACCGTCGAAACCCGAGACTGGACGCGGCAAAACCTGCACGTTCACGTGGCCGCCAGCGGCGAACAGTATCGCTTTGTCATGCCCGGCGCAGCGCTGACGGATGATGAGTTCCGCCGCCTGGAAGAGAAAGTCCTGACGATCGAACCCGGCTCGCTGCTGGTGGTGAGTGGTAGCCTGCCGCCAGGTATCAGCGTCGAAAACCTGACGCAACTGGTGAAAAACGCGCAACAGCAGGGGCTGCGCTGCATTATCGACAGCTCCGGCGACGCGCTGGCTGCGGCGCTGGACGTCGGCAATATTGAGCTGGTGAAGCCGAACCAGAAAGAGCTCAGCGCCCTCGTACAGCGCGATCTGAGCCAACCCGATGACGTACGCCTTGCCGCCCAGTCGTTGATCCAGTCCGGTAAAGTACGCCGGGTGGTGGTTTCGCTCGGGCCGCAGGGGGCGTTAGGCGTTGACGCCAGCGGCAGCGTTCAGGTGGTGCCGCCGCCGATGAAAAGCCAGAGCACCGTCGGCGCCGGCGACAGCATGGTGGGCGCCATGACCCTGCGTCTGGCGGAAAACGCCGGGCTGGAGGATATGGTTCGCTTTGGCGTCGCCGCCGGTAGCGCCGCGACGATCAATCAGGGCACCCGTCTCTGCTCGCAGGCCAATACGCAAAAAATCTACGATTATCTCTGCGGTCGCTGATCTTCCCTGCCCCTCCGCGTCGGCGGAGGGAGTCACGATATTGGCTGGATGGTCTATGCTGGAAAGGCTATGGATAACAATGGGGTGTAGAGATGAGCAATGAGATAACCGCCTGGGTCACCAGCGTCGCCTTTCACGAACAGGCGCTGACGGAGATCAACGAGGTCAGCAACCACTTTACCCGCGCCGGGTTCGTACTGACGCTCAATGATGAAGACGGCAATCCCCATGAGCTGGGGACCAACACCTTTGGCCTGCTCAGCGCCCAGGATGCTGATGAAGTTAAGGCCCTCAGCGCAGGACTGGCGGAATCGGCCCTGGGCCGCCCGGCAGAGATTACGGTCAGCACATTCGCCGAGT
Source organism: Klebsiella sp. A-Nf5 (assembly GCF_002810545.1). NCBI lineage: Bacteria > Pseudomonadati > Pseudomonadota > Gammaproteobacteria > Enterobacterales > Enterobacteriaceae > Klebsiella > Klebsiella sp. A-Nf5. Next base: position 126,636 of record NZ_PIOG01000268.1, read on the forward strand.
GGTTAAAAGCTCAATAAGTGCGTTTAACGCAACGGAAAGCGTCAGTTGTGCGTCAGTTCCAGGTTTACCCGGTAGCAGTGCGCTAACCTTATGATATGGTGGAAAACATGGGGAGAGACAGCATGTGGCAAGCAATCAGTACACTTTTACGCGATTGGCATTCCGAAAACGCTGAAATCGAACTGAAAACCGAGCTGCCCGGTGGGGAAATCCATTCGGCCTGGCATTTACGCTTCGGCGGGAAAGATTACTTCGTGAAATGCGACGAACGTGAGCTTATGCCCATCTTCACCGCCGAGGCCGATCAGCTGGAACTGCTGTCGCGAAGCAAAACCGTTCGCGTGCCGCAGGTCTTTGCGGTCGGCAGCGACCGTGACTACAGCTTTGTGGTCATGGAATACCTCCCTCCCCGTCCGCTGGATGCGCATAATGCCTTCCTGCTCGGCCAGCAGTTAGCTCATCTGCACCAGTGGAGCGATCAGCCGCAGTTTGGTCTGGATTTCGACAACGATCTTTCCACCACGCCGCAGCCCAACGCCTGGCAGCGTCGCTGGTCGGTGTTCTTTGCCGAGCAGCGTATCGGCTGGCAGCTGGAGCTGGCGGCGGAGAAAGGGCTGCACTTTGGCGATATCGATACCTTAGTCGATGTGGTTCAGCAGCGGCTGGCCAACCATCAGCCGCAACCTTCTCTGCTCCATGGTGACCTGTGGTCCGGTAACTGCGCCTTAGGACCAGATGGCCCCTACATCTTCGATCCAGCCTGCTACTGGGGCGATCGCGAGTGTGATTTAGCCATGCTGCCGATGCACCCGGAACAGCCGCCGCAGATCTATGACGGCTACCAGTCCGTTTCACCGCTGCCAGCAGGTTTTCTCGATCGTCAGCCAGTCTATCAGCTGTACACCCTGCTGAACCGGGCAATTTTGTTCGGTGGCCAGCACCTGGTGACCGCCCAGCAGGCGCTGGACGATGTGCTGATGGAAAAAGCACGTTAGAAAAGGCTCCCGGCGGACCTCTCCGATCCGCCGGGCTCCGTTATCAGTTAATTTCGACCCCATTCAGACGGAATTTGATAGTCATCGTCACGCCGGTTCCCGGTCTTGCCTGCTCGTAACGCCATCTGCGCATCGCGCTTTTCACTTCGCGCTCGAACATATTTGCCGGCTGGGCAGAGAGGATCTGCAGGTTGTCGATTCGGCCATCAGGCGTCACGTCAAACTTCACCCGTACCGTCCCCTCGATGCGCAGCGCCTGGGCGCGGGTCGGATAGGTCGGCTGGACACGGCTGATCGCACGCGGGCCGCTCGGGGTAGTAACGGTGGGTTTGGCGGCCGCGGTCGAGGTGCTCGGCGCGGTGCGCGCTGGCGCCGTATTGTTGTTTTCAAACGGCGAGGCCGGACGCGGCTCTGCTGCCGGCTTCACGTCCCGCTTGGGCTGCTCAACCTTTTTCTCCGGCTTGGGTTTCGGTTTGGGTTTAGGCTTCGGCTTCGGTTCCGGTTTATGGATAACCACCGGCGCTTCTTTCGGCGGTTCAGGCACCACCTCGGGTTCCGGCTCAGGATCAGGTTCGACAACGGGCTCCACGACTGGCTGTGCCGCCGGGGGCGGCTCAAGATCGGCCGGCGCGACCATCGTAATCTCTATCGGCTGCGTCGGAGAAGGCTGTTCAATAACCTGATGTACCGAGGTATAAAGCAGCCCCGCCACAACGGCACCGTGGATAGCCACGGACAGCAGCGTTGGCCACGGGAAGCGGCGAGGTAAATCAAGGGTCATTGCGCTCATAGTCGTTTCTGTTGAAAAATGATGCTCCGATTTTAAATGCAAATAGCAATCATATTCAATAAGGCGTCTTAACCTGAGTCAATTTTTGCCACCATTTGCAGAAAAAAGCCGCGTCGGCAGCGCATTCGACACCGGTATGCATCTTTGCATTGCAGTCCATCGCCGTTTAACTTAACGTAATTCGCCTGATTATTGATAAGGAGCTTTGCCGTGCTTTACGTTATCTACGCTGAAGATATCGCCGATTCTCTGGAAAAGCGGCTGTCGGTTCGCCCTGCGCATCTCGCGCGTCTACAACTCTTACACGATGAAGGCCGGCTGCTTACCGCCGGGCCAATGCCGGCCGTTGACAGCAACGAACCCGGCGCAGCAGGGTTCAGCGGCTCAACGGTGATTGCCGAGTTTGAGTCGCTGGAAGCGGCTCAGTCCTGGGCGAATGATGATCCGTACATTGCGGCTGGCGTCTACCGCCAGGTCTCTGTTAAGCCGTACAAAAAAGTATTTTGAAAAAAATCCCCTGTTATTTTTCTGGTTAGCCACAAAAACACACCAGGCCATCAGATTAAAGGGCGCATTTTGGTACACAACATTAAAATGCCGCCCTTTTCCATCACGCGAAAAGTTTGGCTGTTCTCTCACTGACCTGTCCTGTGCAGGGTCAGATCCCCTCTCCTGCCACCACATCGTCGCCTACCGTCTCGCCATCCATGCATTAATATAAAAGGCCCCCGCTGTCCGGCGGGGGCCTTTGATCGTTATCGCTGATCCAACTACCTGTTACTTATCGAGCGCATAGGCAATCACGTAGTCACCGCGATCCGGCGACTGGCGGGCACCACCCGCGGAAATCAGGATGTATTGTTTGCCGGTCTTCGGCGAGACATAGCTGATGGGTCCCCCCTGGCTTCCTACCGGAAGACGGGCTTTCCAGACTTCTTCACCCGTCGATGAATCGAAGGCGCGCAGGTAGTAGTCCTGGGTTCCGGCAATGAACACCAGACCGCCCTGAGTGGCCAGGGTTCCGCCCAGCGTTGGCATACCGATCGGCATCTGAGCACGCATTTTTACGCCAAACGGACCGGTATCCTGGACGGTACCGACCGGCACCTGCCAGACGATTTTCTGTGTTTTCAGGTCAATCGCGGACAGCGTACCAAACGGTGGTTTCTGACACGGGATCCCCAGCGGCGACATGAAACGGTTTTTATTGACCGAGTACGGCGTTCCTTTCATCGGGACTGCCCCCATCCCGGCGTTCACCGCCTCGCCACCGGTGTTGGCCACCGCGCTTTGCGGGTCCTGCTTAATCAGCTGAACCCACAGACCCAGGCGCATATCATTGACGAAAATATAATGGTTGTTCGGATCGGTGGACAGGCTGCCCCAGTTCATTCCTCCCAGAGAGCCCGGGAAGCTGAGGGAAACATCGGTCCCCGGCATGGTGTACAGCCCGTCATAACGCATCGATTTGAAACTGATACGACAGACCAGTTGATCAAACGGCGTTGCCCCCCACATATCAGATTCTTTCAGGGTTTCCGCCCCAATCTGCGGCATCCCAACAGAGCGCGGCTGCGTCGCCGGATACTGTTCATTTGGGATATCAGCCGGTTTCACCGGGACCTCTTTCACTTCGGTAAGCGGGTGACCCGTCAGGCGATCAAGTACATAGATTTGGCCCGCTTTGGTCCCCACCACCACGGCGGGTTTGTTGCCCTCTTTGGTCGGGAAATCGACCAGGCTTGGCTGCATCGGGACATCGAAGTCCCACAGATCGTTACGCACGGTCTTGTATACCCACTTCTCTTTCCCGGTGGTCGCATCCAGCGCCAGGATTGAAGTGGCGTATTTGTGATCGCCCTGAATACGGTCTGCGCCCCACAGGTCAACAGAGGAGCTCCCCATTGGAATAAACAGGGTATTCATAGACGCATCCCAGGACATGGGCGCCCAGGAGTTAGCGGAACTGCGTTTGTAATGTTCCCCCGGTTGCAGAACATGATTGGGATCCGGATTACGCGGATCAAATGCCCAGCGCTGCTGGCCGGTGATCACGTCATAACCGCGTACCACGCCGCCCGGCATGTCAGTACTGACGTTATCCGCCACGCGGCCTCCAACCACCACCGTGGTGCCAGCCAGCGTCGGGGCTGAAGTCAACACATAGCTTGGATCTGCCGCAGCGCCCATCCCTTCCCGCAGATTCACGCTGCCGTTCGTCCCGAAGTCCGGGCAGAATTGGCCGTTATCTGCGTCTAAGGCGATCAATCTGTCATCAATCGTATTCATCAGGATGCGACGCTGGCATGCTGCACCTGGCGCGACCTGTGCCGGCAGAACCGGGGAGGAGCCTGCCACAGTGGGCTGCGTCAGTGGCTTCGTCGCATCAAAATACGCCAGGCCTCGGCAGCGCATCCAGATGGCGGATTTCGCATTAATTTCCGCTCTCCAGATCTCTTTTCCACTATCGGCATCGACGGCGATCACATTGTTATGCGGGGTACAGAGGAAAACACGATCGCCTACCTGCAGCGGTGTTTGCTGATCTTCTGCGCCATTGCCATCCGGGCTTAACGGGGTGTCGCCAGTATGGAAGGTCCAGACGGGTTTCAGGTTTTTTACATTGTCACGCGTGATCTGGTCCAACGCCACAAAGCGGCTACCGCCGGCAGTATTGCCGTAGTGGTCCCAGTTTTGCTGTTTAGCGTCTTCTTTTACCGGCACCAGCGGTAATTTCTCGCCGCTGAACGCCACTGTGGGATGGGGCTGAAACATCTGAACAAAGGTGACGCCCATGGCGATAACCAGAACAACGCAGACCCCCCATGCCCCTTTGGTGCTGTAAGGCTTTCCTTCATGCTTACGTAGCGCAGGCCAGGTGGCCGCCGCCAGCAGCATCAACCCGGCGGGTACCATCAAACGGGAAACGAGCGGCCAGAAGTCGAAGCCGGCATCAAACAGTGCCCAAATCAGGGTACCCACGAATACCAGAGCAAACAGCCACACCGCGGACGACTTGCGGCGGAAAAACTGAATCGCGGCGAGCAGGGTAATAACCCCGGCAATAAGGAAATACCAGCTTCCCCCCAGGGAAACCAGTTTATAACCGCCGATGACAAAGAACAGGCCTGTCGCAAGCAGTATCACGCCGACCAGCAGGCACCACAGGCCTAACCAGCCGGATGAGCGGGGATTCGTATCTGACATAATAACTCTCCTGATAACACCATGAAATAAAACTATTTCTTATTTAACTATCGATGTTTAACCCCGCAGTAAGCCAGACGGCATAAATGAAGCATAATGCCGGGATAGAAAATGGCGACAAAACATCGATGCCAGGAATTATATTGAATTGTTAATAGATTGTGTAAGTCCGTTATGTAAGATCTTGTATTTTATTTATTTGTTGATTGTTTTTTATGCAAGCCTGGCGCGATATAGCAAAAAAAACGCCAAATACAATGAAACGGAAACAACTATAACGGACAGGAAATACAGAATAATATATTGCACTTTAATGTTTCATATGAACATTAAATCAGCTAACAGCTTAAACCATGGTTATTACTCTTTTTTTTGAAATTGACTGGATACGCATATCGATGCGGGTCACTTTTTCCTGATCGATATTAAGCCATAGGGTAAATACGGATTATCCTCTGGTTTTCGGAAGGTATTGCACCGGGCTTAGACAAGCTTCCTACATTCAGGAACGCAGTGATTTCACGGCCCCCAAAATTGCATTACCCGAATGATAAAGGCACACATAACACGCTGACATTGGCCAATAAAAATCACGCCTCAAGGTTAAAGTTGCAGATGATCATTTTTTAAATTCTATTAATTGCTTTGCGTAAAGTTCACGCAGGGTTATTGTAGGGGTATTCGTAATTGATTAAAAATTTTGAAAGGGAATAACAAATGTTTTCAATAAACGCTTCTTAATTTTTGGCTACTATTTTCGTACCTGACCATGTAAGGAGCTTTTTGTGAACGTTTTGAAAAAAACAGCATTTCTTTCTCTGCTTGCCTTATATATCCCTGTTTCACAAGCCGCGGCGACGGAATATAACCTGGATCCGCAGCACACGTCGGTTGTTATTGCCTGGAACCATTTCGGCTTCTCTAACCCTACAGCCTATATCTCTGATGTTTCAGGAAAATTGTCTTTTGACAAAAAAAACCCTGAAAAATCTTCTGTTAACGTTACTCTGCCGGTAAAAACCATTGACACGCATGTCAAAGCGTTAACCGATGAATTTTTAGGCAAAGAATACTTCGATGTCAAAACGTTCCCAGAGGCCACTTTCCAGAGTACCAAAGTGGAAAGCAAAGGCGGAAATAAATATGATGTTGAAGGTAACCTGACCATTAAAGGCATCACCAAACCGGTAGTGCTGCATGCAACCCTGAATAAGCAGGACATGCATCCGATGGTGAAAAAAGAGGCTATTGGCTTTGATGCGACGGGTGTAATCAAACGTTCAGACTTCAAGCTTGATAAGTATGTGCCAGCGGTGAGTGATAACGTGACCATCACGTTATCTACTGAAGCATATGCAAAATAAATTAACGCACGCGTAATAGCGTGCTTTTTATTCAGGCGCGTTATCCAGACCGCCATCCTGAAAGGGAAACACTGGCGCAGATTATTTCAGCTCCGGTGGGGTTCATTTAGCCTCAAGCGCGATTTCCTGACAGCGCCTGTTTCATTATTCCCCTCAACTTACATCAGGTTGCATCTGCTGGTCTGGGGTGACATGCGTTCGACAACGCCGCCCCCATCTGGGTAACAATAAATGCTGCATGCCGATTAATTCCTGTGGCGCCAGAGATAGGTTCAGTCTGAAAGAAACTGCCAGGAATAACGTGGTGTGCATAGCATACCTATTTCAATGCGACGTGAAATCAAGCCAGGTTCAGTCTGTCGTTGCATCGCTGCATGACAAAACAATGATTTCAATATGGCGAAGATAAAAAATGGCGAAGATAAAAGGGAATTCAGCGCAGAATTGAGAAAACGACAACGGCACCGCTCACGGTGCCGTTAATCTGCTCACTTAACAGTCGGGGAAGACAAACAGCAGAGCATGACGCTGCCGTTTCACCAGTCCCTTCCTGATAGCAAGGATCCGCATATTGCGGCGCGATTGGGCTTCCAGCCAGCGCGCTTTACGGCGATTCACCTGTCTCAGCATGCGCCAGCGCCCTACTTCCGTTCTACTACGCTTCATTGCAACGACTCTACGAGTGAAAACAGCCTCCATTATAAACCTCTGCCGGCAACTGACTACCGCTTTTGCTGCGTTTTTATTTGCCAGAAAAATACTGATGCGTAAACTCATCACATAACGTCATTCAAAAGGATTTTACATCTATGACAACCTTTTACACGGTGGTGAACTGGCTGGTCATTCTGGGGTACTGGCTGTTGATCGCCGGTGTAACATTACGAATTCTAATGAAACGCCGCGCTGTCCCGTCCGCCATGGCATGGTTGCTGATCATTTATATCCTGCCGCTGGTGGGAATTATCGCCTATCTCTCCTTTGGTGAATTGCATCTCGGCAAACGCCGGGCGGAACGCGCCAGAGCGATGTGGCCCTCGACGGCCAAGTGGTTAAACGATCTCAAAGCCTGCAAACATATCTTCGCGGAAGATAACAGCCCGGTGGCCGAATCCCTGTTCAAGCTATGCGAACGGCGTCAGGGGATTGGCGGGGTGAAAGGCAACCAGCTGCAGCTGCTGACGGAATCTGACGACGTGATGCAGGCCCTGATCCGCGATATTCAGCTGGCCCGCCACAATATCGAGATGGTCTTTTATATCTGGCAGCCAGGCGGTATGGCCGATAGCGTCGCCGAATCGCTGATGGCCGCCGCCCGTCGCGGGGTTCACTGTCGGTTAATGCTCGACTCTGCGGGCAGCGTGGCCTTTTTCCGCAGCCCGTGGGCGGCGATGATGCGTAACGCCGGTATTGAGGTCGTCGAGGCCCTCAAAGTTAACCTGATGCGTGTGTTCCTGCGCCGGATGGATTTGCGTCAACATCGCAAAATGGTGATGATCGATAACTATATTGCCTATACCGGCAGCATGAATATGGTCGATCCGCGCTACTTTAAGCAAGACTCGGGGGTCGGCCAGTGGATTGACCTGATGGCGCGGATGGAAGGCCCGGTGGCAACCTCGATGGGCATCGTCTACTCCTGCGACTGGGAAATCGAAACCGGAAAGCGCATTCTGCCGCCGCCACCGGACGTCAATATCATGCCGTTCGAAGAGGCCAGCGGGCATACCATCCACACGATCGCCTCCGGCCCGGGCTTTCCGGAAGATCTGATCCATCAGGCGCTCCTCACCGCCGCCTACGCGGCGAAAGAGCATCTGATCATGACGACGCCCTACTTCGTGCCCAGCGACGACCTGCTGCACGCGATTTGTACCGCCGCCCAGCGCGGCGTCGACGTGAGTATTATTTTACCGCGCAAGAACGATTCACTGCTGGTGGGCTGGGCCAGCCGGGCCTTTTTCACCGAGCTGCTGGCAGCCGGGGTCAAAATTTATCAGTTTGAAGGCGGACTGTTGCATACCAAGAGCGTGCTGGTGGATGGCGAACTCAGCCTGGTGGGAACGGTGAATCTGGATATGCGCAGCCTGTGGCTCAATTTTGAGATTACGCTGGTCATTGATGACGCCGGTTTCGGCAGCGATCTGGCGGCGGTCCAGGATGACTATATCTCACGTTCGCGCCTGCTTGACGCCCGCCGCTGGCTAAAACGACCGCTCTGGCAGCGGATCGTCGAGCGACTGTTTTACTTCTTCAGCCCGTTGCTGTAAAACGTGCCCATCAGATACCGAATGAGTAGCAATCATGGATATGGATTTAAACAACCGCCTGACCGAAGACGAAACGCTTGAGCAGGCTTACGATATCTTCCTCGAACTGGCGGCCGACAACCTCGACCCGGCGGACATCATTCTGTTTAACCTGCAGTTTGAAGAGCGCGGGGGCGCCGAGCTGTTCGACCCGGCAGCAGACTGGGAAGAGCATGTGGATTACGATCTGAATCCGGATTTCTTCGCCGAAGTGGTGATTGGCCTGGCGGATACCGATGGCGGGGAAATCAATGACATTTTCGCCCGTGTTCTGCTGTGCCGCGAAAAAGATCATAAGCTGTGTCATATTCTATGGCGTGAGTAACGCTCACCAGCCAGTGAAAAGCCTGCCGCGATCCTCCCGGCAGGCTTTTTTTATGCTGGCAGCTTATTCCGGCAACGCATGCCCGCAGGCGTGACAAAAACGGGCGTTATCGTCATGGTCGCCCTGCTGACACTGCGGACACAGGCGACGCTGACGCCGACGATTCAGGGCGCTGGTCATATGGGTAGTGATAAGCCCGGTCGGTATCGCGATAATGGAGTAGCCGATCAGGATGAGGATAGACGCCAGAATGCGGCCCAGTGGGGTATGCGGGGTGATATCGCCATAGCCGACGGTGGTGATGGTCACGATGGCCCAATAGACCGAGGCATTGAGCGTCGTAAAGCCGTATTCCGGCCCCTCGATCAAATACATTAGCGAACCGAAAATCACCATCACAATGGCGATAAACGAATAGAACAGAATCAGCTGGTGACGCGCACTGACGATTGCTCGCCAGAACACGTTGAGCGAAGGCATAAAGCGCAACAGTTTGAGAATACGCAGCGCGCGGATCGCCCGCATTGCTCGCCAGGCAAAGACATAATTCAGGCTAATCTCCGGCCACAGCCACATTACATACAGCGGTAAAATCGTCGCCAGGTCAATCAGCCCCCAAAAACTGAAAATATAGTGGAGCGGATTGGGCCAGGTGGCGATACGCAGCAGGTACTCCACGGTAAAAACCGCGGTCACCAGCAGCTCCAGCCAGACGAAGATATGCCATTCATCTAATGTCAGATGATATTGCGTGCCCAGCCCCGACTCGATAAAAATCACCAGCACGCTGAGCAAGGCGAAAAGTCCGCACAGCCCTTCGAAGCGGCGGCCGGAACGTCGATTCTGATCAAAAAGTAAATGATAAAGCCGCAGACGAGCGGCAGAAAGCATACCCACTTCGTTAACCTCGCAAAAAAAAAAGGGCTGACCTGCGTCAGCCCCTGAGATTATAACGGGTCTACCTTAAGGCAGGAAACCGCATGGCGGAAACTGCCCTCCAGTACCGGGCGGGTTTTCGCACACTCTGGCCCGGCGAGCGGGCAGCGGGTGCGGAACACGCAGCCCGACGGCGGGTTAATTGGCGAGGGTAATTCGCCCTCCAGCAACTGAATAGTTTTCGCTTTCTCGAGATCAGGATCGGGGATCGGTACCGCCGACATCAGCGCTTTGGTATAAGGATGCAGCGGATTATGGTACACCTCGTCGTAGGTGCCCAGTTCCACCGCATGGCCCAGATACATCACCAGAACGCGATCGGAGATATGTTTAACCACCGCCAGATCGTGGGCGATAAATATCAGTGACAGCCCCATTTCACGCTGCAGCTGCTGCAGCAGGTTGACCACCTGAGCCTGAATCGACACGTCAAGCGCGGACACCGGCTCATCGCAGATAATCAGCTTCGGCTCTAAGATCAGCGCCCGCGCGATGCCGATACGCTGGCACTGGCCGCCGGAGAACTCGTGCGGATAGCGGTTGATCAGGTTAGGCAGCAACCCGACCTTCATCATCATCGCTTTGACGCGATCGCGAACTTCCTGACGCGACATCTTCGGATGATAGGTGCGCAGCGGTTCAGCGATAATCTCCCCGATGGTCATGCGTGGATTCAGCGAGGCCAGCGGATCCTGGAAGATCATCTGGATATCGCTGCGCACGTCGCGCCACTCTTCCTGCTTCATGCCCAGCAGATCTTTCCCAAGCCAGGCCACTTTGCCATCGGTCGCTTTCACCAGGCCAATAATGGCGCGGGCGAAGGTCGATTTACCGCAACCTGACTCCCCCACCACACCGAGGGTTTCTCCCTCATAGAGACGCAGCGTCACGCCATCCACCGCTTTCAGCGTTTTCGACGGCTGCCAGAACCACTGCTTGCCATCTTTGATATCGAAATGCACCTTCAGGTCGGCAATCTCGAGCAGAACTTTTCGTTGTTCAGTTACGGCGTTCATAGCAGATCCCCCACCGGTTTAAAGCAGGCGCGCAGGCGGCCTGGCGCGAACGACTCCAGCGGCGGTGCGCTGCTGCACTGCTCCATGGCGTGCGGACAGCGCGGCTGGAATGGACAGCCTTTCGGCAATCGCAGCAGGTTTGGCGGGTTGCCAGGGATGGTTAACAACGCATCGCCTTCGGCATCCAGGCGTGGAACCGCATTTAACAGGCCAATAGAGTATGGATGCGACGGCTGATAGAAGACATCGCGCGCCTGACCGTACTCCATGGTGCGCCCGGCATACATCACCAGCACTTTATCGCAGATCCCGGCCACCACTCCGAGGTCGTGGGTGATCATGATGATAGCCGTATTAAATTCGCGTTTAAGCTCATTCAACAGCGTCATGATCTGCGCCTGCACGGTGACGTCCAGCGCGGTAGTGGGTTCATCCGCTATCAGCAGCCGGGGCCGGCACAACAGCGCCATGGCAATCATCACGCGCTGGCGCATCCCGCCGGAGAACTCATGCGGAAACATCTTCATACGCTTGCGCGCTTCCGGCATTTTTACCGCATCGAGCATCTTCACCGACTCTTCAAACGCTTCGGCTTTGCTCAGTCCTTTGTGCAGCATCAGAACTTCCATTAACTGCTCGCCCACCCGCATATACGGGTTAAGAGAGGTCATCGGATCCTGGAAAATCATCGAGATTTGCTCGGCGCGCAGTTTGTTCAGTTCACGCTCGGGCAAATTGAGGATCTGCCGGCCGTTAAAGGTGGCGGAGCCCCCGATACGACCGTTGGCCGCCAGCAGTCCCATCAGGGCGAAGGCGGTTTGCGATTTACCGGAGCCAGATTCCCCCACAATGCCGAGCGTCTCGCCCGCCTGCAGGGTGAAGTTCAGGTCATTAACGGCGGTGACATCGCCATCCGGCGTTTTAAAGGTGACGCGAAGATCTTTCACGTCCAGCAGCAGGCCGCTGTGACTCTGCGCTTGCGGCGCTTTTGCCGTTTCAATCATGGTCATGGCAGCGCTCCTTAGCGGTCTTTCGGGTCGAGGGCATCACGCAGACCATCGCCGATAAAGTTGAAACAGAACAGGGTCACCACCAGGAAACCCGCCGGGAACAGCAGCAGCCAGGGCGAGACCTCCATTGAGTTGGCGCCATCACTGAGCAATGCTCCCCAACTGCTGAGCGGCTCCTGGGTTCCCAGCCCGAGGAAGCTGAGGAAGGATTCGAAGAGGATCATGCTGGGGACCAGCAGCGAGGCGTACACTACCACCACCCCCAGTACGTTGGGGACGATATGGCGCAGCACGATGCTAGCCGTGGAGACCCCACCGACCTGCGCGGCTTCGATAAACTCTTTACGCTTCAGGCTCAAGGTCTGTCCGCGCACGATACGCGCCATATCCAGCCAGGAAACCATGCCGATGGCAACAAAGATCAGCAGGATATTCTGACCAAAAAAGGTCACCAACAGGATGACGAAGAACATAAACGGGAAGGAGTTGAGGATCTCCAGCAGACGCATCATCACCGAATCCACTTTGCCGCCGAGATAACCGGAAAGCGAACCGTACAGCGTGCCGAGGATCACCGCCACCAGCGCCGCTGCCACCCCGACCATCAGCGAAATGCGCCCGCCGATCGCCACGCGCACCAGCAGGTCGCGCCCGGAGGAGTCGGTTCCGAAGTAGTGGCCTGAAGCCATATCCGGTGCGTTGGACATCATGCCCCAGTCGGTATCGAAGTAGGAGAACGACGACACCATCGGCGCAAAGGTGACAAACAGCGCAATAAGCACCAGCATTATCAGGCTGGTCACCGCGGCGCGGTTGTGCATAAAGCGGCGACGCGCATCCTGCCAGAGGCTACGCCCCTCCACTTCCAGCTTCTCACTGAAGTTTTCCAGCGCCTCGCTATTTTTCTTACTTAACATCATGGCGAACTCCGGCTTCAGTAGCGAATCTTCGGATCGATAACGGCGTACAGCACGTCAACGATGGCGTTGAACAGGATAGTCAGGGCGCCAACGAGGATCGTCAGGCTCAGCACCAGCGAGTAGTCGCGGTTAAGCGCCCCGTTAACGAACAGCTGGCCGATCCCCGGCAGGCCGTAAATGGTTTCAATGACCATTGAGCCGGTGATGATGCCCACGAAAGCTGGCCCCATATAGGAGAGCACCGGCAGCAGCGCCGGCTTCAGCGCATGGCGCAAAATAATGCGGCGCATCGGCAGCCCTTTTGCCCGCGCGGTGCGGATAAAGTTAGAGTGCAACACTTCTATCATCGAGCCGCGGGTGATACGGGCGATACTGGCGATATAGGCCAGGGAAAGCGCCACCATCGGCAGGATCATAAATTTCAGCGCTCCGCCGTTCCAGCCGCCGCCCGGCAGCCAGTGCAGGGTAATGGCAAAGATCATCACCAGCAGCGGCGCGACCACAAAGCTCGGAATAACCACGCCGGTCATGGCTACCCCCATCACTGCGTAGTCCCATCGGGTGTTTTGCTTCAGAGCGGCTATCACCCCGGCGGCGACGCCGATCACCACCGCGAGTAAAAAGGCGGCGAAGCCCAGTTTCGCAGAAACCGGGAAGCTGGCAGCCACCAGATCGTTGACCGAATAATCTTTGTATTTAAACGAGGGACCAAAATCGCCATGCGCCAGTTGCTTCAGATAATTGAAGTACTGCGTCATGATAGGGTCGTTTAAATGGTATTTTGCTTCAATATTCGCCATGACTTCCGGCGGCAGGGTGCGCTCCCCGGTAAAAGGACTTCCCGGAGCCAGACGCATCATGAAGAATGAGATGGTAATAAGAATAAATAGCGTCGGAATCGCTTCCAGACAGCGACGTAAGATAAATTTTAACATTGCCCGTACCTTCTGGCGTGTGCCTTTGCACTGCTCTCAAATAAGACACGATGGAGCGAGCACAGGCCCGCCCCACGTATTGCCATTAATGTTTGATAACGTAGAGATCTTTGGTATAGACGTTATCCATCGGGTCTTTACCGGTATAGCCCCCAACCCACGGTTTCACCAGGCGGGCGTTGACGTAGTAATAGACCGGTACGATCGCGCTGTCTTTGTCCAGCTGCTGTTCCGCTTTCGCATAGGCTGCCGTACGCTGCGCTTCATCAGACGCTTTTACGGATTCAGCCATAATCTTGTCGAACGCCGGGCTCTTATAGTGCGCAGTGTTCATTGAGCTGTCAGAGAGCATGGTGTTCAGGAAGGAAGTTGGCTCGTTATAGTCGGCGCACCAGCCCGCGCGTGCAACATCATAGGTGCCCTGGTGACGGGTATCGAGGAACGTTTTCCACTCCTGGTTAACCAGCTTCACGTCAATGCCCAGGTTTTTACGCCACAGCGAGGCGGCGGCAATCGCCAGCTTCTTGTGCAAATCGGAGGTGTTATACAGCAGGTTAAAGGTTAACGGTTTATCCGCGGTGTAACCGGCTTCGGCCAGCAGTTTCTTCGCTTCTTCGTTACGTTTTTCCTGCGACCAGGTGAACCATTCCGGCTCGCTCAGCTTCGCGCCATCGGTGTAAGGCGGTGTGTAGCCGTAGGCCGGCAGATCGCCCTGTCCTTTCACCTTGTTAGCAATAATGTCGCGATCCAGACCCAGCTTCAGCGCGGTACGGACACGTACGTCGGTAAACGGCGCTTTCTGGTTGTTAATTTCGTAATAATAGGTACACAGATACGGGTCAACATGCAGCTCGTTCGGGATCTCTTTTTTCAGCTTCTGGAAGAGTTCGATCGGCAGTTGGTTATAAGTCATGTCCAGTTCACCGCTGCGATAGCGGTTAACATAGGTCACTTCAGAAGAGGTCGGCAGCCAGGTGACGGTGTTAATGACGGTTTTAGCATTATCCCAGTAGTGCGGGTTGCGCTCCATCACGATACGTTCGTTGACCACCCAGTCTTTCAGCGTGTAGGCACCGTTGGTGACGATATTGCCAGGCTGCGTCCACTTCTCGCCAAATTTTTCAATGGCCGGTTTGTAGACAGGAGACATCGCCGGGTTAACCAGCAGCTTATAAAAATAAGGGACTGGCTCGCTGAGGGTGACTTCCAGCGTGTGGTCGTCAATGGCTTTTACGCCCAGTTCGCTCGGGGCTTTCTTGCCGTCAATGATTTCGTCGACGTTAAGGATATGACCATATTGCGGATAGCTGGCATAAGGAGACGCTGTTTTCGGGTCCACCAGACGCTGCCAGCTGTATACGAAGTCCTGGGCGGTAACCGGCTCGCCGTTAGACCATTTCGCATCTTTACGCAGATGGAAGGTCCAGACTTTAAAATCTTTATTATCCCAGCTCTCTGCTACGCCTGGGATCGGGTGTCCATCTTTCGGCGAAGTATTCAGCAACCCTTCGAAGAGGTCGCGGCTAATATTGGCCTCGGGTACCCCTTCAATTTTATTCGGGTCCAGCGATTGCGGCTCAGCGCCGCTATTTCGTACCAGCGTTTGCTTATCCGACAGCTGCACACCGGCCGGGACATCCGCTGCCATAGCCATATTGCCGGCAATGAGTGCGGATAGCACTCCCGCGGCGATCAAACGTTTTTTAGTGATGATGGTCATTGTGTTGTAACTCCAGTCATTATAATTACTGGTTTTTTAACCAGCCTGTTTTTTTTCCCGTTTGCGGGGATCTGTCCAACGCAGGAGCGTTTGCGATTGGCAGATTGCTATCACCGACTTATTTATTACGACCGCTCGAACGGCAGCCTTAACGTCGATTCTTTGCCCCCTCGCTGGAGGGCAGTTCCGGCGCAGTGAGATTATTAATAATGATTCTCATTTACGCATATAATTCAGCAGACGATAACGGCGGAAATTACCAAAAGGTAAACACCTCCGCCAATGCAATTTGCAAATATGTTACCGGATTCTCTTTTATCGCCGATATTGCCCGCGATGCTCAAGATCTTCGCGGACTACCGACAAAAAAATATCATTGTTAATCATAGTGATATGATTTTTTAATCGCGTTGAGAATCGAGCATCGGCTAAAAGGTGCTTTTTTGTACAAAAATTTAACAACAGGTTACTTTTTAGCACATTCATCTACTGCCTTGTTAAAATTACTAATATCATTTCGATGATCCGACAGCAAGTGCCAGAGAATGATGTGAAGAAAATAACATCGCAGGCAGGAAGAGCGTGAGGGGAAAACAATGAACAAAAACAGATATCTTAATGAAAAATATGGATTTAAAGATATTATCGCAAAACGTTATCTCAACGGCCGATCTCGCGCTGGTTAATAGGTTTTGCTAATAATCGCGCAAGCGCGAAGTGAAGCCTCCACGCTTGCATGGTGTTCCACTAATTAAGCAGTCCGGGGAACAGCGCTTTAATACCGGTTACGATAAATTCGATCCCCAGGGCCATCAGCAACAAGCCCATGATACGGGTGATGACGTTGATTCCCGTCTGCCCCAGCAGACGAACCAGCCACGGCGCCATTCGGAAAATGCCCCAGCAGCAGAGAGCGAATACCGCTATCGCCAGTGAGAACCCGACCAGGTGCACCCAGGAATGATATCGGGTACCCCAGACGATGGTTGAACTGATTGCCCCCGGTCCGGCCATTAAAGGGAGCGCGAGAGGCACGACGCCGATGCTCTCCCGGACCGCCGTCTCCGACTTCTCCTGCTTGTTCTGTTTATCTTCGCCGAGTTTGCCGCTGATCATCGACATCGCAATGGTCACCACCAGGATGCCGCCGGCAATGCGGAAGGAATCAATCGAGATGCCAAAAATCTGCAGAATGCCATCGCCGAGAAACAACGACGTCAGGAGGATGATCGCTACCGACAGGTTTGCGGTCAGGTTGGTCTTGTTGCGTACCGCTGCCGGTTGGTAGCTGGTCATACTGATGAACACCGGAATGATGCCAACCGGGTTGACCAGGGCAAATAAGCCAATGAAAAACTTGAAATAGGTAGCAAAATCGAACAGTGGTTGAGTCACAATGGGCTCCGCAGCATCATCAAAATTGGCGGTTGACTATTAACAGCATAAAATAACTGCGCGAAACATACGCTTTTTGCATGCAATATTCATTATAAATATGCATAACCCGGTGATATGTATCGAATGTTAGTTATTTGTAGTTTTAATGCTAATCGTTTTTTTAATTTCAAAACCCGTCTATTACACTTGATCGAACCGGTTAAAAAGCAGCCAGCTGAAAGGTATCAGCCACGCCAATACTTGATCTAAATCACGTATTTTGTACTCAGAAGTGAGTAATCTTGATGACACCAACAGAGTGGAAGGCAGCAGTACCTGAAAGTTAAAGAGATAAAGCTTTTTTAGTAAATCGGTAAAACAGTGTCCTGATTTTTCTACATAAACATTTACATGCAAGCTGTTAACAGCCTGTCTATAATGTCGAATCGAGCGACTGATTTACTAAAAAAGTTTAACATTATCAGGAGAGCACTATGGCTGTTACTAATATCGCTGAACTGAACGCGCTTGTTGAGCGTGTCAAGAAAGCCCAGCGTGAATATGCCAGTTTCACTCAAGAACAAGTCGATAAAATCTTCCGCGCCGCCGCTCTGGCCGCTGCAGATGCTCGAATCCCTCTCGCCAAAATGGCCGTTGCCGAATCCGGCATGGGTATCGTTGAAGACAAAGTAATCAAAAACCACTTCGCTTCCGAATACATTTACAACGCATATAAAGACGAAAAAACCTGTGGCGTCCTGTCAGAAGACGACACCTTTGGTACCATCACTATCGCTGAACCTATCGGCATCATCTGCGGTATCGTACCGACCACGAACCCGACTTCAACAGCCATCTTCAAATCGCTCATCAGCCTGAAGACACGTAACGCCATCATTTTCTCCCCGCATCCGCGTGCTAAAGAAGCCACCAACAAAGCAGCTGACATCGTACTGCAGGCTGCCATCGCGGCTGGCGCGCCGAAAGACCTGATCGGCTGGATCGATCAGCCGTCCGTAGAACTGTCTAACGCGCTGATGCATCACCCGGACATCAACCTGATCCTTGCGACCGGTGGTCCAGGCATGGTGAAAGCGGCGTACAGCTCCGGTAAACCAGCTATCGGCGTTGGTGCCGGTAACACCCCGGTGGTCATTGATGAAACGGCTGATATCAAACGCGCTGTTGCTTCCGTGCTGATGTCTAAAACCTTCGATAACGGCGTTATCTGTGCTTCTGAGCAGTCCGTTGTTGTCGTTGATTCAGTGTATGACGCAGTTCGCGAACGTTTCGCCAGCCACGGCGGCTACCTGCTGCAGGGTAAAGAGCTGAAAGCGGTTCAGGACATCATCCTGAAAAATGGCGCGCTGAACGCCGCTATCGTTGGTCAGCCAGCGGCAAAAATCGCTGAACTGGCAGGCTTCACCGTTCCGGCTACGACTAAGATCCTGATTGGCGAAGTCACCAACGTTGACGAAAGCGAACCGTTTGCTCACGAAAAACTGTCTCCGACACTGGCGATGTATCGTGCAAAAGATTTCGAAGACGCAGTGATCAAAGCGGAAAAACTGGTCGCCATGGGCGGTATCGGTCATACCTCTTGCCTGTACACCGACCAGGACAACCAGCCGGCTCGCGTGGCTTACTTCGGCCAGATGATGAAAACCGCACGTATCCTGATCAACACCCCAGCTTCTCAGGGTGGTATCGGTGACCTGTACAACTTCAAACTCGCGCCTTCCCTGACTCTGGGTTGTGGTTCCTGGGGTGGTAACTCCATCTCTGAAAACGTTGGTCCGAAACACCTGATCAACAAGAAAACCGTTGCTAAGCGAGCTGAAAACATGTTGTGGCACAAACTTCCGAAATCTATCTACTTCCGTCGTGGCTCCCTGCCAATCGCACTGGATGAAGTGATTACTGATGGTCACAAACGCGCGCTGATCGTGACTGACCGCTTCCTGTTCAACAACGGCTATGCCGATCAGATCACTTCCGTACTGAAAGCAGCGGGTGTTGAAACCGAAGTCTTCTTCGAAGTTGAAGCTGACCCGACCCTGACCATCGTACGTAAAGGTGCCGATCTGGCGAACTCCTTCAAACCAGACGTCATCATCGCGCTGGGCGGCGGTTCCCCGATGGATGCGGCGAAAATCATGTGGGTCATGTACGAGCACCCGGAAACCCACTTCGAAGAACTGGCGCTGCGCTTTATGGATATCCGTAAACGTATCTACAAGTTCCCGAAAATGGGCGTCAAAGCCAAGATGGTGGCGATCACCACCACTTCCGGTACCGGTTCTGAAGTCACTCCGTTCGCCGTGGTGACCGATGACGCGACTGGTCAGAAATATCCGCTGGCAGACTACGCGCTGACCCCAGATATGGCAATCGTCGATGCCAACCTGGTGATGGATATGCCGAAATCGCTGTGTGCGTTCGGTGGTCTGGATGCGGTGACTCACGCCCTGGAAGCTTACGTTTCCGTGCTGGCTTCTGAGTTCTCTGACGGCCAGGCTCTGCAGGCGCTGAAACTGCTGAAAGAGTACCTGCCGGCTTCCTACCACGAAGGTTCCAAGAACCCGGTTGCCCGTGAGCGCGTACACAGTGCTGCGACTATCGCCGGTATCGCGTTTGCGAACGCCTTCCTCGGGGTGTGTCACTCCATGGCGCACAAACTGGGCTCCCAGTTCCATATTCCGCACGGTCTGGCCAACGCCCTGCTGATCTGCAACGTTATCCGCTACAACGCGAATGACAACCCGACCAAGCAGACCGCGTTCAGCCAGTACGACCGTCCGCAGGCTCGTCGTCGCTACGCTGAAATCGCCGATCACCTGGGTCTCTCCGCACCGGGTGACCGCACCGCAGCGAAAATCGAGAAACTGCTGGCATGGCTGGAAAGCATCAAAGCTGAGCTGGGTATTCCGAAATCTATCCGCGAAGCTGGCGTTCAGGAAGCTGACTTCCTGGCCAACGTTGATAAGCTGTCTGAAGATGCATTCGATGACCAGTGCACCGGCGCTAACCCACGCTACCCGCTGATCTCCGAGCTGAAACAGATTCTGCTGGATACCTACTACGGCCGCGAATTCGTCGAAGGCGAAACTGCTGCGAAAACGGAAGCTGCTCCAGTGAAAGCTGAGAAAAAAGCGAAGAAATCCGCTTAATCAACAGCCGTAAACGCTCTGCAAGCCCCGTCAGATGACGGGGCTTTTTTTATGCCTGCCTGTAGCCATTCCTGAGCACAAGGCTTCCTGGATATAAAAAAGGCGCCCACAGGCGCCTGTACGAGCTTCTGAGCGGCTCAGCAGGAGTGACGCTGGTTTTGTACCTGGGTTAAAGAACCCACGCTCAACGCCTCTTTATAATGCTTACGACAGACGGAGACATACCGCTCATTGCCACCGATGACGACCTGCTCGCCTTCATTATAAGGTCGCCCCTCTTGATCGAGACGTAGCACCATGCTGGCCTTACGCCCGCAGAAGCAGATAGTTTTCAGCTCCACCAGCTTATCGGACCACGCCAGTAAATACTGGCTTCCGGTAAAGAGCTCGCCGCGAAAATCCGTCCGCAGTCCATAGCAAAGCACCGGAATATCCAGCGTATCGACAACTTCGGACAGCTCATGAACCTGTTCGCGCGTCAGAAACTGGCTTTCGTCCACCAGCACGCAGTGAATCGGCTTGAGCTTGTGCTCTGCCGCAATATCGTTAAAGAGTGACGTCTGCGGATTATACAACCGGGCCGGCGAGGAGAGACCGATACGCGAGCTGACTTTTCCAGCGCCAAAGCGGTCATCTATCTCAGCGGTATAAACGACGGTACGCATCCCCCGCTCCTGGTAATTGTACGAAGATTGCAACAGAGCGGTCGACTTACCTGCATTCATTGCAGAGTAGTAGAAATAAAGTTGTGCCATCGGCTGCGTGACCCCAATCAAAGTGTTTTATCGCGGCGGCGATTGTACCATATTTTATGCGTACAGCCGCCCTTTCAGCAGGGGTATTGTCGCGGCGCTGAAGGGCCTGGAAACAGAAAGGGTTAAGAGGATGAATTGAATTTACAGGGCCATTATTTGTACGCCCCGTTACGCTATCAGCGCGGTAACCATTGTCTTTTCGTGCTTATAGGGCCAGTACCCATGGGCTATAAGCGGTCTTGCGCATTGTTTTATATTAAGGTGCGTAACCAAAAATGCGCTAATACTGACGAGGGCTATTTACCCATGTAAAGGATAATTTTTCTCACCGAACCTCAGAAAAAGCATACGGTCTCAGTGTTTTAGCCAGCCTACCTCTCATGGCTATAAGGAGGAAAGATGTGAAGCAGCACGAGAATTTTAACTTAAATTAATTAATTCCCGCGACAAATAACCAGTAATTTTGAATTCCTTACATTCTCCCCTATTGCACAACGCATTTTATCGCTCTATTATTAGTTCAACAAACCACCCCACAATATAAGTTTGAGATTACTACAATGAGCGAAGCACTTAAAATTTTGAACAACATCCGTACTCTTCGTGCGCAGGCAAGAGAATGCACCCTTGAAACGCTCGAAGAAATGCTGGAAAAATTAGAAGTCGTTGTTAACGAGCGCCGTGAAGAAGAAAACGCCGCCGCGGCAGAAATTGAAGAACGTACGCGTAAGCTGCAGCAATACCGTGAAATGCTGATTGCTGACGGTATTGACCCGAATGAACTGCTGAGCACCATGGCTGCCGTTAAAGCCGGTACCAAAACTAAGCGTGCTGCACGTCCGGCTAAATATAGCTATGTAGACGAAAACGGCGAAACCAAAACCTGGACTGGCCAGGGCCGTACTCCTGCGGTGATCAAAAAAGCAATGGACGAACAAGGTAAATCACTGGACGATTTCCTGATCTAATCTCCGTTGTCGCAATATTAAAAATCCCGCTCCGGCGGGATTTTTTTTGCCCTCAGGCTCGACAAACAAAAACCGGGAGTCGCTGACGCGCTCCCGGTTTCAGGCTTTCAATAGCACTGCGGATTACTTCAGCACTGCGGATTACTTCGTCACCGCGGTTTCCAGCCAGGCTTTAAAATCTTCACCAAGCGTCTTGTGGCGAATGCCATATTCGACAAATGCCTGCATGTAGCCGAGCTTATTGCCGCAGTCATGGCTCTTGCCTTTCATATGATAAGCTTCAACCGTCTCTTTCTCGATCAGCATATCAATTGCGTCAGTCAGCTGAATTTCATCACCGGCGCCCGGAGGGGTCTTCGCCAGCAGCGGCCAAATATCTGCACTGAGGACATAGCGCCCTACTACCGCCAGGTTAGACGGCGCAACGTCAGCTTTTGGCTTCTCGACCACGCCCACCATCGGCACGCTTTCGCCCGGCTTCAGGGATTCACCTTTACAATCGACCACGCCATACGCGGTCACATCCGCGACAGGCTCAACCATGATCTGGCTGGCGCCGGTCTCATCAAAGCGAGAGATCATCTCCGCGAGGTTATCGCGGCTCAGATCGGACTCAAACTCATCCAGAATAACGTCTGGCAGAATAACCGCCACCGGCTCATCACCCACTACCGGATGAGCACAAAGTACCGCGTGGCCAAGGCCTTTCGCCAGGCCCTGGCGAACCTGCATAATTGTCACGTGCGGCGGGCAAATAGACTGCACTTCTTCCAGAAGCTGGCGTTTTACACGTTTTTCCAGCATCGCTTCCAGCTCAAAACTGGTATCGAAATGGTTTTCGATAGAGTTTTTCGACGAGTGCGTTACCAGAACAATTTCAGTAATTCCTGCAGCGATACATTCATTAACAACGTACTGAATTAACGGCTTATCTACCAGCGGCAGCATTTCTTTTGGAATCGCTTTGGTGGCAGGCAGCATCCTGGTGCCTAATCCCGCTACCGGGATAACCGCTTTTCTGACTTTAGAATTAAGGGCAGCCATTGAAATCTCCTGGACTGTTTGTTTTTTAAACTTCTCGTTACAAATAACGTGTCGAGTATATCAGCCAACCGCGTATTCACTGGTCTGAAAAGGTTCCGATAGCCTCGAATTAGGACTTTTACGCATAAAACTGCTCGATGGTACCACCAGTAAAGGGCTACAGGTAATGCCGTCTGCTTAGATATAAACGCAATTGCTCATTCCGCAGACAACATTAAGCGTAAACGCCCTCCGGCCCCCCAAATTTGGCACTGCCATGAGGCGCAGCGCTGGCTAATTTGATTAAGATAGGCATCACCCAGCGTCCCTAAAGGAACGCCATTACTTATCTGAATTTGATGCTCACCGGTATTCAACGTGCCATTGAGGCCTGCTGACACCAGAATTAAATTTTTCAAACCGCTGTGGTAATAACCCACCAGCAAAGGGAACTGACCGGGAAGATTCGCCTGACGCAGCAACTGATTGACCTGTTTTAACAAACTCCCCATTTCAGGTAGCCGTTGCCCCTGATGCGCCAGTTGCTCCTGCAGCAGACTATTGAACAACGCGCGCAGTAATAATGCCGCCAGCACGCCATTATCCCCTGCTCGTGTGACATCCAGACAATAGAAAGCCAAATCATTTTCCGAGAGCGGCGCAATATCGAGCACCAGACCCGGTTTATCTGCCGACACCAGCTGTCGATAATGAATGCGGCAATGCGACATTTCCTGTTGCACTGGAGGTTGCAGCTCCTGCAGCAGCCTCGACGCGGCGGTCGGATTACTGACCAGCGCGTCCCAGTCCTCAAATAAACGCTCTTCCTCTTCCACACGTGAACTAAACATCGCGGGATACAGGCAAGCATAAACGGTTTCACGCAGGCGATCGAAATCTTTCACCGGTTTTAACAGCACATCCTGGACGCCCAGCCGTAACGCTTTGGCAATATCCGCCATGTTTTCGGTGGCGGAAATCATCAGAATCGGCAGCTGCTCGCCGCGGTTACGCAGCGTCTCGACCAGTTCCAGACCGTTCATTCTCGGCATTGAGATGTCGCAAATCATCAGGTCTGGACGCACCTCGGTCATTTTATGCAGGGCATCCATGCCATCTTCCGCCAGCCAGGTTGTTGCTCCCAGCGAGGTCAGCCATCCATGCAAGAGTGAGCGGAAAACGGGTTCGTCTTCAACTATCAGAATCTGTTTCCCCGCCAATGGCTGCGTCATGATATCTCCCCTGGCTGACGATAATTCAATAGTGGCACGCTATTCTCACTATCGCCTGTCAGATTTTACTTAAGTCAGGTACTTGTACGTCAAACCGCTGTACGCACTAAGGGTAATAGTTCATCCATTTTCTTTTCCACGGCCAAATGGCCCGCGGCAATCGCCTCTCCTGCGCGATGGAAGTCGAGCGTCGACACTTGCGGACAGTATGGCTGCAGCAGGATATCCGGCGGGTCACCCGCCATGCGGTTACGTTTAAGACGGTTCTCCAGAACCTGGATAGACGTGGTCATGATCTCCATCGCCGTCGGCGTCACGGCCGTACGACGGGAGCTCATTTGCGTCAACCGCGCGCGCAGACGAGTATGCCATGGGCCCTCCTTCTCTTCGGCTTCCGGCCGCGGCGTTTCGAGGGAGAATAAATCTTGCTGCATGAGATGGGCATCATGTTGCAGGTCAACGGCAATCACGATATCGGCCCCCATTGCCCGCGTCAGCGATACGGGAACCGGGTTGACCACCGCGCCATCGACCAGCCAGTAACCATTATGCCTTACCGGCGCCATCAATCCTGGCATACTGCAGGAGGCTCGAACGGCTAAGTGCAGATCGCCTTCAGTAAACCACAGTTCCCGGCCGGTGCTTAAATTGGTCGCGACGGCAGCAAACCGACGTTCGCAGCGTTCGATATCGGTCACCGGCATGATGCGACGGTAATGATTAAATACCTTTTCACCGCGCAGCAGACCCCCACGTCGCCAGGAGAGGTCCATCAGCTTCAGGACATCCCAGTTGCTGAATGAGCAGATCCATGACTCGAGCGCCGGGAGCCGGTTGCAGGCATACGCCGCCCCTACCAGCGAACCGATAGAGCACCCCGCGACGATATCAATCTCGATACCAGCCTGACGGAGGGCATTGATGACGCCAATGTGCGACCATCCTCGGGCAGCTCCCGCCCCTAACGCCAGACCAATTTTAAGCTTTCTCATTATTACTGATAACTATCCTTCCACTCTGAGCGTGGCAACATTGTCACGGCTCAGTTAACATAAACACCTTTGGCGTTGAAGCGCCGTAACTCTTTCTTCCATGGAGGCAGTCTTGTCGCAATTATGCCCCTGTGGCAGCGCACTGGAGTATAGCTCATGTTGCCAGCGATATCTGTGCGGCGCAGAGCTTGCGCCAGGCCCGTCACAGCTTATGCGCTCCCGCTATAGCGCGTTCGTCATGAAAGACGCCGACTATCTGATTAAAACCTGGCATCCGTCCTGTCAGGCACAGGCGTTTCGCGCCGAACTGGAGAAGGGGTTTAGCCAGACCGAGTGGCTTGGCTTAACCCTGTTCGCCAGTGATGAAGGGCGAGCACCACATGAAGGCTTTGTCAGCTTTGTCGCCCGCTTTAATGACAATAACCGTCCGGGCGCCATTATTGAACGTTCCAGATTCTTAAAAGAAAATGGACAGTGGTACTATATCGACGGGACACGACCGCTGATTGGTCGTAATGACCCCTGCCCTTGCGGCTCAGGTAAAAAATTTAAAAAATGCTGCGGCCAGTAACGCTGCCGTAGCGCTTGCAAACACTACAGGATTTTCCTCGCGATGCATTCATTACAACGTAAAGTACTACGCACTATTTGCCCTGATCAGAAAGGCCTCATCGCGCGTATCACCAATATCTGCTACAAGCATGAACTCAACATTGTGCAGAACAATGAATTTGTTGACCACCGTACCGGTCGTTTCTTTATGCGCACCGAACTGGAAGGCATTTTTAACGACGCTATTCTGCTGGCCGATCTCGACAGCGCCCTGCCTGAAGGCTCTATCCGCGAACTGAATCCGGCAGGCCGTCGCCGCGTGGTCATTCTGGTGACGAAAGAGGCGCACTGCCTCGGCGACCTGCTGATGAAAGCCAACTACGGCGGACTGGATGTCGACATCGCCGCGATTATCGGCAACCATGACACGTTGCGCCCGCTGGTAGAGCGCTTTGGTATTCCGTTTGAGCTGGTCAGCCACGAAGGGTTAAGCCGCGAAGAACACGACAAGCAGATGGGAGATGCCATTGCAGCACATGAGCCGGATTACGTAGTACTGGCCAAATATATGCGCGTCCTCACCCCGGAGTTTGTCGCCCGCTTCCCGAACAAGATCATCAATATTCACCATTCGTTTTTACCGGCGTTTATCGGTGCCCGTCCCTATCATCAGGCCTATGAGCGTGGCGTGAAGATCATTGGCGCCACCGCCCACTACGTGAATGACAATCTGGATGAAGGCCCAATCATCATGCAGGACGTGATTCACGTCGATCATACCTATACCGCAGAAGATATGATGCGCGCCGGGCGCGATGTCGAGAAAAACGTCTTGAGCCGGGCGCTGTATCAGGTACTGGCGCAGCGCGTCTTCGTTTACGGTAACCGGACGATTATTCTTTAATCGACTGAGAAATGAATTGGTTAGCTTTACGGCGTTACGCGTAAAAATCAGGCAACCAGTTTATTTTTGTCAAACGAATGCTTTACAGGGGCGCATCATTTGGTATGATGCGCCCCGCTTCCCGAGAAGGAAGCAGGCCAGTACCAAGCATTACCCCGTGGTGGGGTTCCCGAGCGTTCATTAGGGAGCTGACTGTCAATCTGCAGTCATCGACTTAAAGGTTCGACTCGAGCGCCAGCGAGAGAACGTTGCCAAGGGCAACGGCCCGAAGGGTGAGGAGCTTTAGCTCCGAATAATCCTTCCCTCCTGTTGAATGCATCAGAAGTGAATATTCCCCGTGGTGGGGTTCCCGAGCGGCCAAAGGGAGCAGACTGTAAATCTGCCGTCATCGACTTCGAAGGTTCGAATCCTTCCCCCACCACCATTATTCACTACAGTGATATGGTTTCCCCGACAAGCGTAAACGATGTTTGCACTTAGCGGGAAGGGTAAGAACCTTCGACTAAGGTTCGACTCGAGCGCCAGCGAGAGAACGTTGCCACAGGCAACGGCCCGAAGGGCGAGGAGCGATAGCGACGAGTTATCCTTCCCCCACCACCATTCATTTTGCTGAATAGCCTACAATGTGATTTTACCCCTGGTGGGGTTCCCGAGCGGCCAAAGGGAGCAGACTGTAAATCTGCCGTCATCGACTTCGAAGGTTCGAATCCTTCCCCCACCACCATCTCTTCATGTATTACCCAGCTTACTCCGCCTGCGATACTCTATATTCTGCCCTACGGGGAAGGATGAGAAGCTTTGACCAAGGTTCGACTCGAGCGTAGCGAGAGAACGTTGCCACAGGCAACGGCCCGAAGGGCGAGGCGCTTTAGCGCCAAGTTATCCTTCCCCCACTACTGTTGCACTCTCTTCAGCCACCTGTGCTGCTATCTCCTCGCTCGCGCTTCGCTTAGCGAGGCTACACGCTATATTCTACCCTACGGGGAAGGATGAGAAGCTTCGACTAAGGTTCGACTCGAGCGTAGCGAGAGAACGTTGCCGCAGGCAACGGCCCGAAGGGCGAGGAGCGATAGCGACGAGTTATCCTTCCCCCACTACTGTTGCACTCTCTTCAGCCACCTGTGCTGCTATCTCCTCGCTCGCGCTTCGCTTAGCGAGGCTACACGCTATATTCTGCCCTACGGGTTGTACTGCTACCTCCTCGCTCGCGCTTCGCTTAGCGAGGCTACAGGTGGTGCCGTTTGGTAGCCCGGACAGGTGCGCAGCACCGTCTCCGGGAAAACTCACAGCGGTGGCAACCGCCGTTTTACCGGCGAGCTTTTCACCACCGAGGTGTTACACTGCGCATACTCGGCCAGACCGTCCAGCAGGGTATCCAGCTGGGCAATATCGCGCACCACGAGGCGCATCACGAAACAATCTTCCCCGGTCACTTTGTCACTTTCAATGCATTCCGGCATCGCCTGGATATATTTATCCACTTTCTGCAGCAGCCCAGGCAGCGGCCGGACCCGCACCAGCGCCTGGAGGCTGTAGCCCAGCGCGGCGAGATTCACCTGCGCCCCATAGCCCTGAATGACGCCTCGCTCCTCCAGGCGCTTCACCCGCTCGGCCGTGCTCGGCGAGGTCAGCCCCACTCGCGCGCTTAATACCTTTAGCGAGACTCTGGCATCCTGAGTCAGGCAAGTGAGGATCGCCCGGTCAATTTCATCAAGTACGTCATTCATGTTTTTCACCTAATTATAAAAGGCATTCGCCTCTTTCTACCTTAATTCAGCCATATCACCCTGTCAGGGTTTTTCGCACAATAACTGAAAAATGGTGGAGGTGAAAAATGCAACTTACCCGCGGCGTCTGGCAAATGAGCCTGGCAATGATAATCTCCGGCTCGATCGGCGCGTTCGTGCTGCTCTCTGGTTTGCCGGTGATGGATGTGGTGTTCTGGCGCTGCCTGATTGGCGCGCTAACCTTGCTGGTGTTTATCGTGTTAAGCGGCCAGCCCTTCAGCCGGCTAACGCGTTTCACTCTCGCTCTGGCGGTGATTGGCGGCGCGGCGCTGGTCGTCAACTGGCTGCTGCTGTTTGCCGCCTATTCGCGGATCTCAATCGGTATGGCCACCGTGGTCTATAACACCCAGCCGTTTATGCTGGTACTGATGGGGATGGTGCTGGGGGAACGGGTCAGCGCCGTGAAATGGGGATGGCTACTGCTGGCCTTTGGCGGCGTAGTGATCCTGTTGTCAAGCGAGCTGACGTCCGCGCATGGAGAGGGGCTCACTACCGGCGTTTTGCTGGCGCTGGGCGCGGCATTCTTCTATGCCCTGACCGCCATCATCGCGCGCAAACTGCATCCGCTCCCCGCACAGCATATCGCCTTCATTCAGGTTCTCGTTGGCGTCGTGATGCTGCTGCCGCTGGTGCATGCCCCCGAATGGACGGCCAGCTTCCCCTGGCGCTACCTGCTGATCCTCGGCATCGTCCATACCGGGATCATGTATCAGCTTTTATATAGCGCGATACAGAAACTGCCGACGCCCATTACCGGTTCGCTCTCCTTTATTTATCCGCTGGTGGCAATGGTGGTCGACTATCTGGTCTTCCACCATGCGTTGACCCCTGTGCAGTTGATTGGCGGGATGCTTATTCTGTTTGCCGCCGCAGGTAATAACCTCGGCTGGGGCGAAAAAAAACCCCGCCGTGGCGGGGTCAGTGAGCAGTCGCGGGCCAGTTAGCGACGGGCGCGGACAATCTGGTATTTGCGCGTCAGATATTCGACCGGCGCGCTCCAGATATGAACCAGACGGGAGAACGGGAACAGCAGGAACAGCGTCATCCCCAGCACCAGGTGAACGCGGAAAATAAACGCCACGCCATCCAGATGCTGTGATGCACCGCCGTGGAACGTCACCACCGACTGCGCCCAGCCAACCAGCTTCATCATTTCACTGCCGTCCATATGCTGTGCTGAGAATGGGATCGTCAGCAGGCCGAGCGCACACTGCACCATCAGCAACGAAAGGATCAGAATATCCGCTCCGGTGGTGGTGGCGCGAACGCGCGGGCTGAGCAGGCGACGCTTGAGCAGCAGTAACCCGCCCACCAGGGTCATCACGCCGCAGGCGCCGCCGGCGATCATCGCCATCTTCTGCTTGACGTCGATCGGCAGAAAGGACTCATACATCCAGTGCGGGGTCAGCATACCGAGGAAGTGGCCGGCGAAAATACCCAGGATGCCGATATGGAACAGGTTCGATGCCAGGTTCATCCCCTTACGGTCCAGCATCTGGCTGGAGGCGGCGCGCCAGGTGTACTGGCCATAGTCATAGCGCAACCAGCTGCCCATCAGAAACACCGAGCCCGCAATGTACGGATAAATGTCAAAGAAGAACATATTCAGGAAGTGCATTATTGCTGTCCTCCGTTAGAGATATTCAGATATTGCGGGGCCACGGCTCCGGCAAAACGACGCTGGTGAGCGGAGATCTCCGACTCGCCGCAGCCCTGGTCGGCAAAGAATTTGACCTGTTCTTCTTCCCAGACTGCGTCCAGCGCCTGCGGCGTATCGTCGCGCGCCTCGTCGGCAATCTTCTCCGCCACCTTCTGACTGTCGACATGGGTATTGGCCAGCTTCAGCAACAGCTCGAACAGCACCGCATAGCGACTTTCGCGCTGCTGCAAGCGTGCGCTGAGCAAGCCGAGGATCGGCGCAACGTCCCGCAGGCCGCCGAGCGCTTCCTCTTCCGGCAGTTGCGCCAGATACTCCAGATACAGCGGCAGGTGATCCGGCAGCTCATGGCTATCCAGCAGCAGACCGTGGCGCTCATACTGCGCCATCAGGTCCACCATCGCCTGCCCGCGGTCGCGGGATTCGCCGTGCACGTGTTCAAACAGCAGCAGCGAGGTAGCGCGGCCGCGGTCAAACAGTTCGCTATACGCCGACTGGGCGTCCAGCGGATCCTGAGCCACTAGATCGCGCAGGAAAACGCCCAGCGCGTGGGCATCCTCTTTGCTGAGTTTCTCTGATGACGCGAGCGCCTCGAACATCTCTTGCTGATGCTGCCATAAGGCAGCGTCAGGGTATTCGAGCAGACGCGACATAATCACGAGTTCAATCATGCGTGCGGCTCCGTTTTGCTGGTGACGTCGATAGCGTCGATGCGACGGCTGTTGAACAGGTTGAACTGGCTATCAGAGCCGTGGCAACCATCGCCGAAGGTAAAGCCGCAGCCGCTCTTATCCGGGAAGGCATCGCGAGCCTGTTCACGATGGCTGCTCGGCACCACGAAACGATCTTCATAGTTAGCGATGGCCAGATAGCGGTACATCTCCTGGGCCTGTGCTTCGCTCAGCCCCACCTCTTCCAGCGCGCGGGTATCGACGACGCCGTCAACGGTTTCCGCACGCTTATAATGACGCATCGCCAGCATGCGTTTCAGGGCCAGCAGGACCGGCTGGGTATCGCCCGCGGTCAGCAGGTTCGCCAGATATTGCACCGGAATACGCAGGCTTTCCACGTCCGGCAGAATACCGTTGCTACCCAATTCGCCAGCGTCCGCAGCCGACTGAATTGGCGACAGCGGCGGCACGTACCAGACCATTGGCAGGGTGCGATATTCCGGGTGCAGCGGCAGGGCCAGCTTCCAGTCCATCGCCATTTTGTAGACCGGCGACTGCTGCGCGGCCTCAATAACGCCCTGCGGAACGCCATCTTTTGACGCCTGTTCAATCACTTTCGGATCGTTTGGATCGAGGAATACGTCCAGCTGGCGCTGATACAGATCTTTCTCGTTCTCGGTGCTGGCGGCGTTTTCAATCGCGTCCGCGTCGTACAGCAGGACCCCGAGATAGCGGATACGGCCCACGCAGGTTTCGGAGCACACCGTCGGCATTCCGGATTCAATACGCGGGTAACAGAAGATGCATTTCTCGGACTTCCCGCTCTTCCAGTTGAAATAGATCTTCTTGTACGGGCAGCCGGTGATACACATCCGCCAGCCGCGGCACTTGTCCTGGTCGATCAGCACGATGCCGTCTTCTTCACGCTTATAGATGGCGCCACTCGGGCAGGTCGCGACGCAGGCCGGGTTCAGGCAGTGCTCGCACAAGCGCGGCAGATACATCATGAAGGTGTTTTCGAACTGACCGTACATCGCCTTCTGCATGTTGTCGAAGTTCTGATCTTTGGCGCGTTTTTCGAACTCGCCGCCGAGGATCTCTTCCCAGTTCGGACCGCTGGTGATCTTGTCCATCCGCTGGCCGGTGATCAGCGAGCGCGGACGAGCAATCGGCTGATGCTTGCTTTCCGGCGCGTTATGCAGATTCTGGTAGTCATAATCAAACGGCTCGTAGTAATCATCGATCCCCGGCAGATGTGGGTTGGCGAAGATTTTACCCAGCAGCATCGCGCGGTTGCCCATGCGCGGCTGCAGTTTACCGTTGATTTTGCGGATCCAGCCGCCCTTCCATTTTTCCTGGTTTTCCCAGTCGTTCGGGAAGCCAACGCCAGGTTTGCTCTCCACGTTGTTGAACCAGGCGTATTCCATCCCTTCCCGGCTGGTCCAGACGTTTTTACAGGTCACCGAACAGGTATGGCAGCCGATGCACTTATCGAGATTCAGCACCATGCCGACTTGTGAACGAATTTTCATTTTACGCTCTCCTGTACCTGGTCGTTGCCTTCGCCGTCTAACCAGTTAATGTTCTTCATCTTACGTACCACTACAAACTCATCGCGGTTGGAGCCGACGGTACCGTAGTAGTTAAAGCCATAGGCCAGGTGGCCGTAGCCGCCGATCATGTGGGTCGGTTTTGGCGTAATACGGGTGACGGAGTTGTGGATCCCCCCGCGCTGACCGGTGATTTCAGAGCCCGGCAGGTTCACGATGCGTTCCTGGGCGTGATACATCATGGTCATCCCGGCCGGTACACGCTGGCTCACCACCGCGCGCGCCGTCAGGGCGCCGTTGGCGTTAAACACTTCGATCCAGTCGTTATCTTCGATACCCAGATCTTTCGCATCCGCTTCGCTCATCCAGACGATCGGCCCGCCGCGCGACAGGGTCAGCATCAGCAGGTTATCGCTGTAGGTCGAGTGGATACCCCATTTCTGGTGCGGGGTCAGGAAGTTCAGCGCCTTCTCCGGGTTGCCGTTGGACTTCTCGCCCATCACCGCTTTCACCGAACGGGTGTCGATCGGCGGACGATAGACCAGCAGGCTTTCGCCAAAGTCGCGCATCCACTGATGATCCTGATACAGCGACTGACGGCCGGACAGCGTACGCCACGGGATCAGCTCGTGAACGTTGGTGTAGCCGGCGTTATAGGAGACATGCTCGTCTTCCAGGCCAGACCAGGTCGGGCTGGAGATAATCTTCCGCGGCTGCGCCTGAATATCGCGGAAGCGGATCTTCTCATCTTCTTTGTTCAGCGCCAGGTGCGCGTGCTCGCGACCGGTGATCTCGCTCAGCGCTTTCCACGCCTTCACCGCCACCTGACCGTTGGTCTCCGGCGCCAGGGTGAGGATCATTTCCGCGGCGTCGATGGCCGTTTCCAGCTTCGGCTGGCCTTTCGCCGGGCCTTCCGCCTTGGTGTAGTTGAGCTTACGCAGCAGATCCATCTCGCTCTGGGTGTTCCAGGCGATGCCTTTCCCGCCGTTACCGATGGTTTCCAGCAGCGGGCCGATCGAGGTGAAACGTTCGTAAGTCGCCGGGTAATCACGCTCCACCGGAATAATATGCGGCGCGGTTTTCCCTGGGATCAGGTCGCATTCGCCTTTTTTCCAGTCTTTCACGTCAAACGGCTGCGCCATTTCCGCGGCGGAATCGTGTTGAATCGGCAGTGTAACGACGTCGGTTTCTTTGCCGAGGTGGCCGACGCAGACTTCAGAGAATTTCTTCGCGATACCTTTATAGATATCCCAGTCGCTTTTTGATTCCCAGGCCGGGTCAACGGCGGCCGACAGCGGGTGAATAAACGGATGCATGTCCGAAGTATTCATGTCGTCTTTTTCGTACCAGGTGGCGGTCGGCAGCACGATGTCGGAATAGAGACAGGTGCTCGACAGACGGAAGTCGAGGGTCACCACCAGATCCAGTTTGCCGTCGAGGCCGTTATCCCGCCATTCGACTTCTTCCGGCTTCACGCCGCCCTGCTTGCCAAGGTCTTTGCCCTGAATGCCGTTCTCGGTACCCAGCAGGTACTTGAGCATATATTCATGGCCTTTACCGGAGGAGCCGAGCAGGTTGGAGCGCCAGATAAACAGGTTACGCGGGTGGTTTTTGCCGTTTTCCGGCTGCTCGGCCGCAAAGCGAATCGAGCCCTCTTGCAACGACTTCACGGTGTAATCGACCGGGGTCATGCCGGCTTTTTTCGCTTCATCAGCGATACGCAGCGGGTTCACCCCTAACTGCGGCGCCGACGGCAGCCAGCCCATGCGCTCTGCGCGCACGTTAAAGTCGATCAGGTGGCCGCTGTAACGGGATTTATCCGCCATCGGCGACAGCAGTTCCTGCGCAGTCACAGTTTCATAGCGCCACTGACTGGAGTGGTTATAGAAGTACGAAGTACTGTTCATGTGGCGTGCCGGACGCTGCCAGTCGAGGGCGAACGCCAGCGGCTGCCAGCCGGTCTGCGGACGCAGTTTTTCCTGGCCCACATAGTGCGCCCAACCGCCGCCGCTCTGACCGACGCAGCCGCAGAAGATCAGCATATTGATCAGACCGCGGTAGTTCATGTCGAGGTGGAACCAGTGGTTGAGGCCCGCCCCGACGATAATCATCGAGCGACCGTGGGTCTTATCGGCGTTATCGGCAAATTCGCGTGCAGTGCGGATGATATGCGCGCGGGAGACGCCGGTGATCTTCTCCGCCCAGGCCGGGGTGTAGGCTTTCACTTCATCGTAGCCGGTGGCGCAGTTATCATCGTTCAGACCGCGTTCCAGGCCGTAGTTCGCCATGGTCAGATCGTAAACGGTGGTCACCAGCGCGGTGGAACCATCGGCCAGTTGCAGGCGTTTTACCGGCAGTTTGTGCAGCAGAATGTTTTCGAGGTCGACTTTGTTGAAATGCTCAGAACCTTCGCCGCCGAAGTACGGGAAGCCGACGTTCGCGACCTCGTCATGGCTACCCAGCAGGCTCAGACGCAGCTCAATCTCTTCGCCAGTTTTACCGTCGCGCTGTTCGAGGTTCCATTTGCCTTTGTCGCCCCAGCGGAATCCGAGGGAACCGTTCGGTACGGTCATGTCGCCCTTCTCGTCAAAGGCAACGGTTTTCCATTCCGGATTGTTTTCCTGACCAAGGGAATCCACGAGGTCGGCCGCGCGCAGCGTGCGGCCGGCGGCGTAATAACCGTCGCGCTCCTCAAGCATCACCAGCATCGGCATGTCGGTATAGCGGCGCACATAATCGGTGAAGTACTGGCTCGGCTTATCGAGATGGAACTCGCGCAGCATCACATGGCCCATCGCCAGCGCCATCGCGGCATCGGTACCCTGCTTCGGCGCCAGCCACAGATCGCAGAGTTTGGCGATTTCGGCGTAGTCCGGAGTGATCGCCACGGTTTTGGTGCCTTTGTAGCGGACTTCGGTAAAGAAGTGGGCATCCGGGGTACGGGTCTGCGGCACGTTGGAGCCCCAGGCGATAATGTAGCTGGAGTTATACCAGTCCGCCGATTCGGGGACGTCGGTCTGTTCGCCCCAGGTCATCGGCGAAGCTGGCGGCAGGTCGCAGTACCAGTCGTAGAAGCTCAGGCAGGTGCCGCCGATCAGCGACAGATAACGGGCGCCGGAAGCGTAGGAGACCATCGACATCGCCGGGATCGGCGAGAAGCCGGCCACGCGGTCCGGACCGTAAGTTTTCACGGTATAGACGTTGGAGGCGGCAATCAGCTCATTCACTTCCTGCCAGGAGGAGCGGACAAACCCGCCGCGACCGCGAGCCTGTTTGAAGCTTTTGGCTTTGTCGGCGTCTTCAATAATCGAGGCCCATGCCTCAACCGGATCGCTATGCTGCACTTTCGCTTCCCGCCACATCTTCATCAGACGTTTACGCATCAGCGGATATTTCAGGCGGTTAGCGCTGTACAGATACCAGGAGTAGCTGGCGCCGCGCGGGCAGCCGCGTGGTTCGTGGTTTGGCAGGTCCGGACGGGTGCGCGGGTAGTCAGTCTGCTGCGTTTCCCAGGTCACCAGACCGTTTTTCACATAAATCTTCCAGCTGCATGAGCCGGTGCAGTTGACACCGTGAGTGGAACGCACAATTTTGTCATGCTGCCAACGTTGACGGTATCCATCCTCCCAGTCCCGGTTGGTGTTTAGAAGCTGGCCGTGCCCATCGGCAAAGGTTTCACCCTTCTGTTTGAAGTAGCGAAACCGGTCCAGGAATTTACTCATCGGGTTTCTCCTGATATGGAGCCTGACGGCTCTCTGATAAATCGACATTGCTGGATTTGCAGCGAAGGTAACGCTATGAAAGAGGGCGAGAATTGATGGCGATCAATCCGGACTGGCTTGCTAAAGCGGAGGGAAACTGCAATTACCACCAAGGTGGTAGGAAACTCAATTTTTTAACTTAATGTTTTTTAATGTTTTTTAACGAAAAATGGGTCGCCTGGCTCGAGATTGTTCACCGGGGAGGTATTAAGGGGTAGAGCGGTGACGCTGGCAAGCCGTCCCTTCCCGGCTCAGTGGCCAAAACGAATAAAACCGCCCATTAGTATGTTGTAACTAATTAAGCCAGTAAAAAAAGGCGCCTCCTTTGGGAGTACGCCTTTACGAAGCGACATCGACTATGGCGGATTACTGACGCTTACGGCCGTATACCGCCCAGGTGATCACCACGCAGGCAATATAGAAGACGAGGAAGATTTTCATCGCGCCGGCCGGCGAGCCGGTCAGATCCAGCGAAATGCCGAACGCTTTCGGGATAAAGAAGCCGCCGATGGCGCCTATCGCCGAGATAAAGCCCAGCGCTGCCGCGGTATCGGTCGCCGCCTCGCGCATCGCCTGCGCTTCGCTACCCCCCTGGGCCTTCACGCGGTCCATGGTCAGCTTACGGAAGATCACGGAGATCATCTGGAAGGTGGAGGCGCTCCCCAGCCCGGCGGTCAGGAACAGCACCATGAACACCGCGAAGAAGGCGATGAAGTTGCCGCCCTGGCCGTTAGTCGGCAGGGTCAGGAACAGCAGCGCGCAGAAGACAGCCATCACCACGAAGTTGACCAGCGTCACGCGAGTCCCGCCGAGACGATCGGAGATCGCCCCGCCCATC
The DNA here is from genome assembly GCF_002810545.1 of Klebsiella sp. A-Nf5. Taxonomy (NCBI): domain Bacteria; kingdom Pseudomonadati; phylum Pseudomonadota; class Gammaproteobacteria; order Enterobacterales; family Enterobacteriaceae; genus Klebsiella; species Klebsiella sp. A-Nf5. The sequence continues at coordinate 163,400 of NZ_PIOG01000268.1, forward strand.
GAACGCGCCAGCGCGCCAATAAAGGGGCCGAAGAAGGCGTAGTGCAGGATCTGCACGTCCGGGAACTGGGTTTTCGACAGCATGGCGAAGCCGGCGGAGAATCCGATGAAGGAGCCGAAGGTGGCCAGATAGAGCAGCGCCATGATCCACAGATGCAGGCGTTTGAGCACAGGCAGCTGTTCGCTCAGCGAGGCTTTAGAAGCCGACAGGTCATTCATAAAGAACCACGCCGCCAGAGTGAAAATAATCAGGAAAGGTACCCAGATCCACGCGGCGTTTTCCAGATACAGCATTGAGCCGTCAGGCTGCTCGCTGCCGGTCCCGCCAAAAATGGCAAACACAGAGACCGACACCACCAGCGGTGCGACCAGCTGCATCACGCTGACGCCCATATTACCGAGGCCGCCGTTGACGCCGAGCGCCCCGCCCTGCTTCGCTTTCGGGAAGAAGAAGCTGATGTTGGCCATACTGGAGGCAAAGTTGGCCCCGGCGAAGCCGCACAACAACGAGATAATCACGAAGACGCTAAACGGCGTGGAAGTATCCTGGACCGCAAAGCCCAGCCAGACGCACGGAATAATCATGATCCCGGTGCTGAACGCCGTCCAGCGACGGCCGCCGAACAGCGGCACCATAAAGGCGTAAGGCACGCGCAATAAGGCGCCAGACAGCGCCGGCAGCGCGGTCAGCATAAACAGCTGATCGGTCGTAAACTGAAAGCCCACTTTGTTGAGATTAACGGCGACGGCGCTGAACAACATCCATACGCAGAACGCCAGTAACAGACAGGGAACGGAGATCCATAGATTACGGCTCGCCACACGGTGACCGCGCTGTTGCCAGAATTCAGGATCTTCAGGGCGCCAGTCGGTAATGACCGAGCGGTTAGCCTTCTCCGGTAGGGAAGATTGACTCATAGATACCTCTGATTATTCATATTTCCTGCCGCTACCTTAGGGGTTGCCCGGGGCGGTAAGTTGATATAAATCAAAGGAAAAGCGCGCACTAATTTGTGCAAAAATAAACCATGCTCCGAAGTGAGTAGAGAATGGTGAGGAAAAAAGTGTGGTTTATCACGCGGCTGCCGGGTTGCGTATAACCCCACCCCCAATAGCGCCTACCACCGACAATTAAGGAGTAACTCTTTAGGGGTATGGGTATACTCCAGGGGATAGCCGAGAATAAGCGCCACTCCCGGAGAGATCACCGGTCAGGAGCCACGCATTCCATGTTAAAACGTCTTTTTACTCCGCTGACGCTGGTCAATCAACTGGCGTTAATCGTGCTGCTCGCCACCATTATTGGCGTCGCCGGTATGGCGATCTCCGCGCGCCTGGTGAACGGCGTCCAGGGCAGCGCCCACGCGATTAACAAGGCCGGTTCATTGCGTATGCAAAGCTACCGGCTGCTGGCGGCGATCCCGCTGAATGAAAACGATCAAAAGCTGGTGGCGGACATGACCGCCACCGTCTTCAGCCCCGAGCTGCAAAATTCCGCCCGCCGCGACGGCCAGGAACAACAGTTAAAAGCGCTGCAGCAATACTGGCAGCAGGCGCTGGCCCCCGGCATGCAGCGTGCGGTTAACCAGGCGGAAGTGGCCCAGGATGTCGCCGACTTTGTCGATCGTATCGACCAGCTGGTCACGGCATTCGACCACACCACCGAGCAGCGTATCGAGCGGGTAGTCTGGATCCATCGCATCCTCGCCATTGGTATGGCGCTGCTGCTGATTTTTACCATCATCTGGTTACGCGCCCGCCTGCTGCGGCCGTGGAAACAGCTGCTGGGCATGGCGCGGGCGGTCAGCCAACGCGATTTCACCCAGCGGGCGCACATCAGCGGGCGTAACGAAATGGCGACCCTCGGCATGGCGCTGAATAACATGTCGGAAGAGCTGGCGGAAAGCTACGCCGTGCTCGAGCGGCGGGTGCAGGAGAAGACTGCCGGGCTGGAACAGAAGAACGAGATCCTCGCTTTCTTATGGCAGGCCAATCGCCGGCTGCATGCCAGCGCCCCGCTCTGCGAGCGGATTTCACCGGTACTGAATGGCCTGCAGGGGCTGACGCTGCTGCGCGATATCGAGGTACGGGTTTACGACCTGGAAGACGAAGATAATCACCAGGAGTTTACCTGCCATTCGGATTATGAATGTGATGATAAAGGCTGCTACCTCTGTCCACGCAATCTGCCGCCTCTGCCGGATGGCGGAACAACGCTGAAGTGGCGGCTATCGGATGCGCATAATCAGTACGGCATTCTGCTGGCGACGCTGCCGGTTGGCCGCCATCTCAGCCACGATCAGCAGCAACTGGTGGATACCCTGGTGGAACAACTGACCAGTACCCTGGCGCTGGACCGTCATCAGGAGAAACAGCAGCAGCTGATCGTCATGGAAGAGCGGGCCACTATCGCCCGCGAGCTGCACGACTCCATCGCCCAGTCGCTGTCCTGTATGAAGATGCAGGTCAGCTGTCTGCAGATGCAGGGCGACGCCTTACCGGCGGAGAGCCGCCAGCTGCTGGGGCAGATTCGCAACGAGCTGAATACCTCCTGGGCCCAGCTGCGGGAGCTGTTAACCACCTTCCGCCTGCAGCTGACCGAGGCGGGCCTGCGCCCGGCGCTGGAGGCCAGCTGTCAGGAGTACAGCGCCCACTTCGGATTTACGGTACAGCTTGATTATCAGCTTCCACCGCGCTTTGTACCGTCGCATCAGGCCATTCACCTGCTGCAGATCGCCCGCGAAGCGTTAAGCAACGCCCTGAAGCATGCCAGCGCGACCGAAGTAACCGTGACGGTGTCACAACGCGATAATCAGGTCCGTCTGGTGGTGGCGGATAACGGCCGCGGCGTGCCGGATCACGCCGAGCGGAGTAACCATTACGGTTTAATTATTATGCGGGATCGCGCCCAGAGCTTGCGCGGTGACTGTCAGGTACGACGCCGGGAAACCGGTGGAACCGAAGTGATCGTCACGTTTATCCCGGAAAAAACGTTTTCCATCCAATAAGGAGACCCCCATGAGTCAACAGGAACGGGCAACCATCCTTCTCATTGACGACCATCCGATGCTGCGCACCGGCGTAAAACAATTGATCAGCATGGCACCAGACATCCAGGTGATTGGCGAGGCCAGCAATGGTGCCCAGGGTATCGAGCTGGCGGAATCGCTGGATCCGGACCTGATCCTGCTCGACCTCAATATGCCGGGCATGAATGGCCTGGAAACGCTGGACAAACTGCGTGAGAAATCGCTTTCTGGCCGGGTGGTGGTCTTCAGCGTCTCCAACCATGAAGAGGACGTTGTCACCGCCCTGAAGCGCGGCGCCGATGGCTATCTGCTGAAAGATATGGAGCCGGAAGATCTGCTGAAAGCCCTGCAGCAGGCCGCCGCCGGAGAGATGGTATTAAGCGAAGCGTTAACCCCGGTGCTGGCCGCCAGCCTGCGCGCCAACCGCGCCACCTCCGATCGCGACATCAGCCAGTTGACCCCGCGCGAGCGCGACATCCTCAAGCTGATCGCCCAGGGACTGCCGAACAAAATGATCGCCCGTCGCCTGGATATCACCGAAAGCACCGTCAAAGTACACGTGAAGCACATGCTGAAGAAAATGAAGCTCAAATCCCGCGTGGAAGCCGCGGTATGGGTCCACCAGGAGCGAATTTTCTAAGGCGATTCCGTCCAGGAGACGCCAGGCGCGGTGAACTTGACCAGCGGCTCGGTCAGCGCCAGAGCGATCTCATTGGAGGAGACGCGCTGCCCCTGTTTATCCTCCACCACCACCGACAGGCGCCAGCGGTTCGCGGCGCCCGGTTCACTGTTCCACACCGGCATGATCACGCTCCAGCCATCCGGGCTGGCGCCATCCACCGGCGGCGTCAGGCTAAGCGCCTGGGTGTCACCCTGCCAGTGCAGCGCCTTGATACCGTGCAGGCTATGGATCTGCAGCTTCAGCTGCACCGTCTCTCCGGACTGCAGATCCCAGGGCGGCGTGGCCAGATAGACTGTCAGATTTTTGCGTTGACGATACTCCACCACCGGCAGATTATCCCGCTCCGGACTATCGAAGCGGCTCCCGCGCAGTGAGTTGCTGATCGCTACCTCGTCTGCGGCCAGCTGCTGCTTAAGGGGTACGCCGAAGCGGTAGTTTAGCTTCAGGCCCACATTGTTCTGGCTGACGCCATTTTCCCCCTGCTTATGCTTAGCGGTAACGGTGACCAGCGGGACCGGGGTGTAATTGAGCCCAACGGAGACGGCCACCGGATTATGGTAGCCGGTACCGGTGTGAAAAAGATCGACGCTATCGCCGAAGTACTGTTCGACGCTGACGCTGGTATTAATGTGCTGGTAGAACGGTAGCCGCGCCTGGGCGGTGACGTCATACCCCGCGGCCATCCGCTGCTCCTGAGTCTGATTATCGCGCAGTTGCCAGTCGCCCAGCGGATGGTAGTAGTTTGCCGACAGCCGGAGGTATTCTCCCCACGCCTCCGCGCCGACGCTGCCGCGCGCCAGGCTTTCGCTCAGCACTTTGTCGTAAAACGAGTTATAGCCCAGCAGCCAGCCACCGACCCGCCAGCGCTGGCCAAGTCCAATGTTGCCCACCAGATCGTTCTCGCGCCGGGTCACCGAATACTGGTTCCAGGTCAGGTAACGGTCGTTATCCTGCAACGGTACAAACCAGCTCCCTTTACTGCCGGTGAACTTACCCTCTTTATCGACCAGCAGGTCGACATTGGCGTTGCCCCATGGTGACAGCCAACTCTCCAGCTCATGGCTCACTTCATTGCCGATTTTGCTGATGGCGAACAGCTGCGCCTGCTCGCCCGCCGTCAGTCCGTTATCGCTCATGCTGGCCTCGCCAAACTTCTTCGCCACTTCGGCAAAGTGCCGGGCGTCGTCATCAACCTGGGGAGCAATCCCCATATCGGGCAACGGATCTTGTGCTGGTGTGGGGCGAGTGGTGTCGCTGGCGGTCAGCGCCCAGACGGGAACGCCCGGCAGCAGCAGGAGACAGGTCAACGTTGGCAACAAACGGAAGGACACAGGCATCAACAGATTTTGAGCAGGCTCACAAAAATGGAAAGAAGTGTTAGTTTATCGTTTTTTCCCTGCTCCCGCAGCCCTGTGGGCAATTCCAGGAATATGCTGAAACCGGTTGGGCAACATATCACCCAACCGGCGCCGTCACTGCGCGCCACCGTTACGCCTGGGTTCGGGATCGTTGCGCCGCCAGCAGCGCGTTGAGCTCCGGCACGCAGGAGCCGCAGTTGGTCCCGCATTTCAGCTTCGCTCCCAACGCCCCGACGCTGGCGCAGCCGCTGGCGATAGCCTCGCTAATTAACCGTTCCCCCACGCCAAAGCAGCTGCAGACGATCCGCCCCCGCGGGGCGACGGCGGCGCCCGGTCGGCCGCTAAGCAACGCATGTCGCTGGACGGCATCGGACGGCGGCGCGGCAAAGGCGGCGCTTATCCATGCGCTATCCACCACCGGCTCGCGCGCATCGCTCCACCAGCCGAGCATCAGCCTCCCCTGATGCCAGGCCAGCAGGTTCCATACCACGCCGCCTTCAGCCACCTGTAGCTGCCAGCCGCGCTGCGCGCACCACGCGCTGATCCACTGTCGGGCAGACGCCTCCCCAGCCAGCGAATAGTGCAGCACGCCAGGCGCTGCCCGCCGCCGCCAGTGCCAGGCCGCTGGAAACGGCAGCGGTTCGCGACAAAGCAGCTCGCTGTGCCAGGAAGGTTGCCAGGCGGCGATGGCCACCGCCGCCTGTTTACTTTCCGGCTGGCCGGAATACGGGTCCGTGACGGCGGCCAGCAGGTTATTCACCCGCCCCTGACGGGCAAACTGATTGTTCCAGTGCATCGGAACAAACAGCGAGCCGGGGCGCTGCCCTTCGCTGATCGTCACTTTCGCCACCATCACCCCATGCCGCGACCAGATCCGCGCCAGCCCGTCGGCGGGAAGCTGGTAGCGAACGGCATCCTGCGGCGCCACCTCCACCACCGGCTCCGCGATGTGCTGCATCAGCCGCGGCACCGTGCCGGTGCGGGTCATGGTGTGCCACTGATCGCGGATCCGCCCGCTGTTGAGGATCAGCGGATAAAAGACATCGGTTGTCGCCCGGGTCGGTTGAGGCGTCACCGGCACCATCCGCAGCCTGCCATCGCCATGCCAGCCGCGCACGATATCCCAGGCGGCTTCGCTGCGGCTGACCGGCCAGCGCACCGGCGCCATGGCGTCCCACGCCTCACGGCTGAGATCCGCCAGCGCGCCGATATCAAACGCCCGCTGACCGTCGTTTTCGAAACCGGACAGCGCCGCATGCTCGCGGAAGACGTCATGCGGATGCTGCCAGGCAAACGCCTCGCGATACCCCAGCGCCTGCCCCACTCTGGCGATGATCCACCAGTCCGCTTTCGCCTCCCCCGGCGGCGGCAGAAAGCTGCGCTGACGGGAGATCCGCCGCTCCGAGTTGGTGACCGTGCCATTCTTCTCGCCCCAGGCCAGCGCCGGAAAGCGGATGTGGGCGAAACGTCCGGTATCGGTCTGGGCGGCGACATCCGAGACGATCACCAGCGGACAGGCGGCCAGCGCCTGGCTCACCGCGTGGCTGTCAGGGAGCGACACCACCGGGTTGGTACCCATGATCCAGACCGCTTTGACCTCGCCGCGGCCAATGGCGGCAAACAGCTCCACGGCGGTCAGCCCCGGGGTCTGCGCCAGCCGTTCCGTCCCCCAGAAGCGGGCCAGCCGCTGCAGATCGTCTGGCACAAAATCCATGTGCGCCGCCAGCATCGTCGCCAGCCCGCCGACTTCGCGGCCGCCCATGGCGTTGGGTTGACCGGTCAGCGAAAAGGGGCCACAGCCGCGGCGGCTATACTTCCCGCTGGCCAGATGGACGTTGATGATTGCGTTACATTTGTCGCTGCCGCTGGCGGATTGATTGATTCCCATGGTGTAGAGGGTGATCGCCCGCGGGGCGGCGATGAACTCGCGATAGAAGGCCGCCACCTCATCGGCAGCCAGGCCGCAAAAATCCGCCACCTTCGCCACGTCCCAGCCACTCGCCTCGGCCAGCGCCTGCGAGCCATCGCGAAAGCCATCAACGCAGGCACCGGCTTGCACCAGGGCGTTAAGTAATCCCACAAACAACCCACCATCGCTTCCCGGGGCCAGCGCCAGATGGCGGTCGGCGATCTCGCAGGTGGCGGTGCGTCGGGGGTCGATCACCACGATCCGCAGCCGGGGATTATCCCGCTTCGCCTGCGCCAGCCGTTGGAACAGCACCGGATGCGCCCAGGCGGCGTTCGAGCCGACCAGCACCACCAGATCGCTGTTTTCCACATCCTCATAGCTACAGGGCACCACATCGGCGCCAAAGGCCCGCTTGTAGCCGGTCACCGCTGACGACATGCACAGCCGCGAATTGGTATCGATGTTCGCCGCGCCGATAAACCCCTTCATCAGCTTATTGGCGGCATAGTAATCCTCCGTTAACAGCTGGCCGGAGGCGTAAAAGGCCACCGCCTGCGGGCCGTGCTGGTCGATGACCTGTTGCAGGCGCGCAGCGGCCTCCGCCAGCGCCTGAGGCCAGGCTACCTGTTGGCCGTCGACCTCCGGCGCCAGCAGCCGCCCCGCCAGGCCCGTGGTCTCCCCTAATGCCGCCCCTTTGACGCACAGGCGGCCGAGGTTCGCCGGATGCTGATCGTCGCCGCGCACGCTCACCTGCCCCGCGTCATCCACGCTCGCCAGTACGCCGCAGCCCACACCACAGTAAGGACAGGTCGTTCGGATGGTCTGCATCAGGAGGCCTCCGCGCGCGCCAGCAGTTGCTGGCTGCCCACCCACACTTTGCCGTTTTCCACTTTTACCGGCCAGGCGCGTACCGCCTGTTCACTGCCGTCGCACGGCCAGCCGTCGCGCAGGCGAATCCGCTGTTTGTACAGTGGGGAGATCACCACCGGCTCGCCGCCGACGTCCCCTAACAGCCCGCGTGACAGGACGTTGGCCGCGCTGCCCGGCTCTCGGTTGTCCAGGGCGTAGACCCGATCGCCGAAGCGGAACAGGGCAATCTGCCGCTCCCCTAAGCGGGCGCCAATCCCCGCCTGCGCCGGGATGGCGTCAAGGTCGCATACCGCCTGCCACGGCCGGGATGGGAGTTCGCCTTCGGGCAACGTCTCAGTCAGCAACAGCTGCGGCTGACCACGCAGCTCGTGGCGCTGCACCGCCTCGTCCGGCTGGTCGCTGTTCACGAAGGAGCGGAACAGCGCCAGACGCTGCGGATCGTTGAGGGTGGTCTGCCACTCGCACTGGTAGCTGTCGACGATCCTGGCCATCTCCTGCTCCAGCTCCTCGCCAAGGCCGAGACTATCCTCCAGCACCACCTGCCGCAGATAGGCGACGCCGCCCTCCAGGTTATCCATCCAGGTGCTGGTCCGCTGCAGGCGATCGGCGGTACGGATATAGAACATCAGCAGACGATCGATGCTGCGGATCAGCGTCGCTTCGTCGAGATCGCTGGCAAACAGGTCGGCGTGACGCGGTTTCATCCCGCCGTTGCCGCAGACGTACAGATTCCAGCCTTTATCGGTGGCAATCACCCCGATATCTTTCCCCTGGGCTTCGGCGCATTCGCGGGTGCAGCCGGAGACCGCCATCTTGATTTTGTGCGGGGCGCGCAGCCCTTTATAGCGATGCTCGAGCCGCACGGCGAGCCCGGTGGAGTCCTGCACGCCGTAGCGACACCAGGTTGAGCCGACGCAGGATTTCACCGTGCGCAGCGACTTGCCGTAGGCGTGGCCGGTTTCAAACCCGGCGTCGGCCAGCTCGCGCCAGATAGCCGGTAGCTGTTCCAGCCGCGCGCCAAACAGATCGATACGCTGGCCACCGGTCACTTTGCTGTAGAGCTGGTAACGTTTGGCGATCTGCCCGATGGCGATCAGCCCGTCCGGCGTCACTTCCCCCGCCGCCATCCGCGGCACCACCGAATAGGTTCCGTCCTTCTGAATATTGGCGAAATAGCGGTCGTTGGTATCCTGCAGCGGCAGGTGCGCCGGCTTCAGCAGGTACTCGTTCCAGCAGGAGGCCAGCACCGAGGCCACCAGCGGTTTGCAGACATCACAGCCGTGCCCCTGGCCGTAGCGGCTAATCAGCTGCTCGAAGGTATGGATATGGTTGACCCGCACCAGGTGGTAGATCTCCTGGCGCGACCACGGGAAATGCTCGCAGACGTCTTTTTTCACTTCGACGCCCTGCTCCGCCAGCTGGTACTCCATCACCTGTTTCACCAGCGCGCTGCAGCCGCCGCAGCCGGTGGCCGCTCTGGTGCAGCTTTTTATCGCCGCCATATCCCCCGCCCCATGGTTCACCGCCTGGCAGATATCGCCTTTGCTGACGTTATGGCAGGAGCAGATCGGCGCGCTGTCCGGCAGCGCCGCGACGCCGAGCGCCTTCGGCGCGGCGCCCTCCAGCGCAGGCAGGATCAGGCTCTCCGGACGCGGCGGCAGCGCCATGCCGTTCAGCATCATCTGCAGCAGCGTGGCATAGTCGCTGGCCTCCCCCACCAGCACACCGCCAAGCAGGGTTTTGCCGTCCTGACTGACGACGATTTTTTTGTAAACCTGCAGCGGACCGTCGGTCCATTGATAGCTCTGGCAACCCGGCGTGCGCCCCTGCGCATCGCCAAATGAGGCCACGTCGACCCCCAACAGCTTCAGTTTGGTGCTCATGTCGGCGCCGCTAAAGCAGGCGTCTTCTCCCGCGAGGGTGGCCGCGGCGATACGCGCCATCTGATAGCCCGGCGCCACCAGACCGTAAATTTTATTGTCCCACAGGGCGCATTCGCCTATCGCCAGCACGTCCGGGTCAGAGGTGCGGCACTGGCCGTCGATGTGAATGCCCCCGCGTTCGCCCACCTGCAGCGCGCAGCCGCGGGCCAGCGCGTCCTGCGGACGGATCCCCGCCGAGAAGACCACCATGTCGGTCCGCAGCGTACCGCCGTCGGCAAAGTTCAGCCGCAGGCCGTCGGCCTCGCGCACGATGGCGGTGGTCGCTTTGCTGGTATGCACCCCCACGCCGAGGGCGACGATCTTCTCCCGGAGCATCGCCGCCCCGCCGTTATCCAGCTGGACGGCCATCAGGTTCGGGGCAAACTCCACCACGTGCGTGTTCAGCCCCAGCTGTTTCAGGGCGTTAGCCGCCTCCAGCCCGAGCAGGCCGCCGCCGATCACCACCCCGGTCTTCGCCGCGGCGGCATGGGCGGCGATACGGTCAAGATCGTCAAGCGTGCGGTAGACAAAGCACCCGTCGAGATCGTTGCCAGGGATCGGCGGAACAAAGGGATAGGAGCCGGTCGCCAGCACCAGTTTATCCCAGTGGGTTTCATGTCCCTCGGCGTCCCGCACCAGCCGCGCGTCGCGGTCGATCGTCGCCACCGCCTCGCCGAGACGGAGTTCGATGCCGTGCTGGTGAAAGAAATCATCGGCCACCAGCGATAGCGATTGAGCGCTGCGCCCGGCGAAATATTCGGAGAGATGTACCCGGTCGTAGGCGGCGTAACGCTCTTCGCCAAACACCACGATTCGATATTGCTGATGCAGGTTGCGGCTCACGCATTGTTCGAGAAAATGGTGGCCGACCATGCCATGTCCCACCAGCACTAATACAGGTTTCGTCATCGTCATTATTCCTGCAGCCTGCGGCTGCGTTGAAGAGGGGTCAAAAAGCCAGTCCGCAGTGGCGGGCTCGTCGCTGTCCAGGCGCGCGGTGAGCGCGGTGGCGGCGGTGCAGTCGCCCATCAGCAGCACGCCGCGCAGGCGGCCGTCGCGCAACAGCAGGCGACGGTAGTGGCGATCGATGGGGTCCCAGCTGGTATAGATGTCATCCTGTTCGCCGGCCTGCTGCTCCCCAGCGCCAAAGAGTTCAATGCCGGTAACCTTCAGGCGGGTCCCGGCGTCCTGCCAGACAAAGCCCTCGCCGGGGGCGCCGCACAGGCGATCCGCCAGTACTTCGGCCTGGCGCAGGCAGGGAGCTACCAGCCCCCAGGTCTGGCCGTCAATTTCGCAACATTCCCCGATGGCGCTGATCCCCGGCAGCGAGGCGGCCATCTGGCGGTCAACCACGATCCCCCGCTGGCACAGCACGCCGCTCTGCGCCGCCAGACGGCTGTCGGGCTGCACGCCGGCGGCCAGCACCACTCTGGCGGCGCGGAAAGCGCGCCCGTCCGCCAGCCGCACACCATCCTCTTCGATGGCGGCGATCCGGCATTCCAGCACGCAGCGGATGCCGCGCGCTTCAAGCTGCTGCCTGAGCTCATCGGCGGCAAAAGCGTCGGTCAGCGGCGCCATTAATCCGCTGCCGCGATGCAGAAGAGTGACCTCCCCGCCATGGCGACGCAGCGCCGCCGCCGCTTCCACACCGAGTACTCCGCCGCCAATCACCACCGCCGGCCCGGGTATCGCCAGAATTCGTTCCACGTCCACCAGGGTGCGGAAGGGGATAACCTGCGGACGATCACGGCCCGGCAGCGGCGGGATAAAGGGCCGCGAACCGGTGGCGAACACCAGCTCGTCCCACGGCAGCCAGGTTTCCGCGATGCGCAGCCGCCGTTGCTCAACATCGACTTCATCGACCGCCTCGCCGGATCGCAGGCACACCCCGTGCCGGGTGTACCACTCCGCCGGCAGCAACGGGAGCTGCGCCGCCGTTTTTTCGCCAGCCAGCAGCGGCGAGAGCTGAATGCGGTTATAGGCCGGGTGCGGCTCGTCGCCGACGACGGTAATGGCAAACCGCGCGGGGTCGCGCTCAACCAGTCGCTGCACCAGTCGGGTGGCCGCCATGCCGTTACCGATCACCACCAGTCGCCGCGTCATGACCGCCCCCTTACGCCGCTTTCGGCTGTTTTTCATACAAAAAATGCAGGATCTGCTGACGCAGATGGTGATACCGGCTGTCGTCCGCCAGCTGAACGCGGTGACGCGGACGCGGCAGATCGACCGCGAGGATCTCACCGACCGTCGCCGCCGGACCGTTGGTCATCATCAGCACCCGATCCGAGAGCAGCACCGCTTCATCAACGTCGTGGGTGATCATGACGATGGTGGTATTAAGCTCCTGCTGAATATGCATCACCGTGTCCTGAAGGTGAGCGCGGGTCAGCGCATCCAGGGCGCCGAAGGGCTCATCAAGCAACAGCACCTTCGGCTTCATCGCCAGCGCCCGGGCGATACCGACCCGCTGCTTCATGCCGCCGGAGATCTCCCCGGGACGTTTGTGCAGCGCATGCCCCATCTGCACGCGTGCCAGGTTGTGTTCGATCCACTCCCGGCGCTCACTCTTGCTCATGGTGCGACGGAACACCTGATCCACCGCCAGCGCCACATTATCGAAACAGCTCAGCCACGGCAGCAGCGAGTGGTTCTGGAAAACCACCGCCCGCTCCGGCCCGGGCCCGGCGATTTCCCGGTTATCACACAGCAGTCCGCCCTCGGTGGGCGTCGTGATCCCGGCGATCAGATTCAGCAGGGTCGATTTTCCGCAGCCCGAGTGGCCAATCAGACTGATGGTCTCCCCTTCGACGATATCGAAGGAGACATTCTGCAGCGCCAGGAACTCGCCGCTGGCGGTGTTAAAGCGCTGGCTGACGGCCTGCACCTGAATTAATGGTTTCATGTTGGCTCCTTATTTTTCCTGCCAGCTAAAGCGGCGGGCGAGCAGCATCAGACCCTGCTCCAGCAGCAGGCCGACGACGCCGATAATGACGATGGCGATGATGATGTTTTCCACATTGAGGTTGTTCCACTCGTTCCAGATCCAGAAGCCGATCCCCAGCCCGCCGGTGAGCATTTCCGCCGCCACGATCACCAGCCAGGCGATGCCGATGGAGAGACGCACGCCGGTGAGCACCGCCGGCAGCACCGCCGGAAAGAGAATTTTGCGCATCACCGTCCACTCCGAGAGCTGGAGGACTCGGGCGACATTGAGATAGTCCTGCGGGATCCGCCGCACGCCTTCCGCGGTGTTGATCACCATCGGCCAGATGGAGCAGATAAAAATGGTCCAGCTGGAGGCCGGCTCCGCCTTCTGGAACAGCAGCAGGCCAATCGGCAGCCAGGCCAGCGGGCTGACCGGGCGCAGCAGGGCAATCAGCGGATTAAACATGCGGGCGAAGAACAGCGAACGGCCGATCAAAAACCCCAGCGGAATGCCCGCCAGCGCCGCCAGGCCGAAGCCCACCGCTACGCGCTGCAGGGAGGCCAGCACGTTCCAGCCGATGCCCATGTCATTGGGCCCGTCCTGATAGAACGGATCGGCAAACAGCGTCAGCGCCGAGTCCAGCGTGCTCAGCGGCGTGGGAAAGCCTTTGCTGTGCATCGCCGCCAGCTGCCAGGCCAGCAGCAGCACCCCCAACCCCAACAGCGGGGGCAGCAAGCGCTGAGTGAGCTCACGCAACCAACGCGTGACGGTTGGCGTGGTACGCCGGACCTGCACCGGCGGCAGGATAATCACTTCGCCAGGCGCGTTCTCCACGCTGACGACCGGTTGCTTACGTTGTGCCTGCTTCATCTCATGCCCCCTTACGTTGAATGGCAAAATGGCGGGCGTAGCCTTCCGGGTCGGACCCGTTCCAGACCGTACCGTCCATCAGTGTGCTGCTGCGCATCGTGGCTGCCGGTGCGCTGATCCCGCCGACCGCCTGGGCGGCAGCCTGCCAGACGTCGATGCGGTTAATGCGTGACGCCACCGCGAGGTAATCCGGAGCCTGCTTCAGCAGTCCCCAGCGGCGGAACTGGGTGAGGAACCACATTCCATCCGACAGCCAGGGGAAACTGACCTCGCCCCCGGCCCAGAAGCGCATCGGATGGGCATCCTGCCAGCGGCGGCCGAGGCCGTTGTCATACTCCCCAAGCATCCGGCCGGTGAGGTACTGCTCCTTGGTATTGAGCCAGCCGCGTCTGGCGAGCAGGCGGGCCGTCTCCTGAGTGTTCTCCGGCGAGGCGGCGATCCAGCGCTGCGCCTCCATCAGAGCCGCCACCAGCGCGCGGGCGGTGTTCGGGTTGCGTTCCACCCAGTCGCGACGGGTGCCCAGCACCTTTTCCGGATGCTCGGGCCAGATATCCTGGGAAGTGGCCGCGGTGAAGCCAATGCGGTCGTTAATGGCGCGGGCGTTCCACGGCTCGCCGACGCAAAAGCCGCTCATATTGCCGATGCGCATGTTCATCACCATCTGCGGCGGCGGCACCACGACGGTGCGCACATCGTTAAAGGGATCGATGCCGGCGCTCGCCAGCCAGTAGTAGAGCCACATGGCATGGGTGCCGGTGGGAAAGGTATGGGCGAAGGTGTAGCTGCCCGGCGCGCTGCGGTCGATCAGCCGTTTCAGCCCGCCGAGGTCGGTTACCCCTTTCTCCTGCAACTCGCCGGAGAGGGTAATCGCCTGGCCATTACGGTTGAGGGTCATCAAATTAGCCATCGCCTGCGGCTTGCTGGCGATCCCCAGTTCAAGACCGTACAGCAGGCCGTAGAGAATATGTGCCGCGTCCAGTTCGCCGGCCACCAGCTTGTCGCGCACCGCCGCCCAGCTGGCTTCCTTACTCGCCACCAGGGTGATGCCATACTTTTTGTCAAACCCCTTCGCCGCGGCGATGGCCAGCGGCGCGCAATCGGTCAGCGGAATAAATCCGACCCGCACGCGGGTTTGCTCCGGTTTGTCCGATCCGCCGGCCCATGCGGCCTGCATCACACCCGGCAGCAGCATCGCGCCGCCCAGCGCGGCCCCTGCCTGCAGCAAGCGCCGCCGGGAAATTGAAAACTTGTCGCTCATATCCGCTCCACCACGCGCAAAAAAAAAGCGCCCGACAGTGCATACGCACTGCAGGACGCCTTTATCCACGGACACCCGAACCGCCATTGGTTCGTTGTCCGGACTTTTATTCACTCAATCAGTAATGCAAACGGGATGCCAGCTTTGGCAATGGCGCGCTGGCCGGCTTTTCCCCAGCGTTGGCCGGTTTCTCACGTAAAAGTGCACCGCCGGCAGGCAAAGAATGCCCATTGATTGTGCATCTACTCCTTTGGTGTTAGCGGCCAAATCGCCTTCACCATCAGCAGCGCGCGGGCTATCTCAACCATGCGCTGATTTTTATCCATGGCCATCTTACGCAGCGTCTGCCAGGCCTGCTCCTCCTGCATTCCCTGGTGCGTCATCAGCAGGCTTTTCGCTTTTTCGATCAGCTTGCGTTCTTCGAGCGCGTCTTTCAGCGAGGCCAGCTGGCTCGAGAGCTGCTGCAGCTCATAGGCCTGCTGGCGCACCAGCGGCAGCAGCTGTTTATCCAGATGCGGCGTCAGGGTATCGACTTCCTCGCCGGCCAGCCAGCCTGGCGCGTCGTCCACTAGCAGCGCGTCGGTGGCGTCCAGCAGATCGTCGATCAATTGTTCTTCCACTTCGCGCAGGTGCTCAAGCCGCTGGGTTTGCAGACCAAACCAGCGCAGCGCTGTTTCCCCGCCGTCGGCGGCAGGCTGGCGGGTGCAGGCGATCCGCCGCAGCTGTTCGATGTCCAGGCCGGCCTGGCACTGGGTGATAAACAGCTGGACGGTCGCCGGGCTGCCCAGCGCCTGAAAGCTGTCGAAGCAGGGCTGCTGACCGTCAATACGGTCCACCAGCTGCTGGCGCAGGCTGTCGCTGAACTCGCCGCGGGTAAAGCCCAGAGCGCCCAGCGCGCGTTCCTGACCCACCAGCTCTTTACCCTGCATAAAGCTGTACAGCGCGACCATGCGGCCAGCCACCGGCGGATCGTCAATGCTGTCATTGAGCTGCGGGACGATGTTCAGCAGCTGGCGGATGACGCGGCTGAACTGCTCCGTCGCGGCTTCAGCGGTAATCTGCCGGCGAGCGATCTGCTCGCGCAGCGCCGGAAGCTGCAGCAGATCGCCAACCGCCCTGGCAATGCGCCAGCACAGCGCGCTGCCGGCGACCGTACGTGCCCGTTCGAGGCTGGCATAGAACAGCGCTAACCGCTCATCAACCAGCGCCCCGCCCGCCCGACACTCCGCCGCATACAGTTGGCCGCCCGAGCAAAGAAAAATATTCGACGCCCCGCGCTCACACTGCAGCATATGCACCAGCGCGCTGAGCTGGCTGGCCAGTTCCCCCAGTTGGCTAAGCTGCTGAAGCTGTTGTTTTTGCAGGCGACGCGCCAGCTGTAGCCAGGCTGTCACATCGTCCGCGTGACCAGTCGTATTATTCATACCCCTCCTCCGGGTTAACGCTTTATACTGCGGTAAAGCAATAACCGTGCCTTTAAGAAGGAGTTTGTATGCAACGTATTGTGATTATCGCCAACGGCGCCGCCTATGGCAGCGAATCCTTGTTCAACAGCCTGCGCCTGGCCATTGCCCTGCGCGAGCAACAGTCCGACCTCGATCTCAAGCTGTTTCTGATGTCTGATGCCGTCACCGCCGGGCTGCGCGGGCAGAAGCCGGCGGAAGGATACAATGTGCAGCAGATGCTGGAGATCCTCACCGCCCAGCAGGTGCCGGTGAAGCTGTGCAAAACCTGCGCGGACGGTCGCGGCGTCAGCGCGCTACCGCTGATTGACGGCGTAGAGGTTGGTACCCTGGTTGAGCTGGCCCAGTGGACGCTGGCGGCAGATAAAGTGCTGACCTTCTGAAGATAGGCTGTCGAACGGGATGAAATGTCACGTATTGGCGCTTGAAGAGGCAAAAAAAACGTTAGCTGAATGCTTTCAGGAACAACGTCATTTTTGTTTAATCTTTATCCCTTTTTTTGATCAAAATCAGCATCCCGACCCGCGGCGTTTGATGTGATGCACAGAGCAAAGTGTGAACAATATCACGCGAGGACTGGGTGGGCAGGATGCTGTAGCGGGACAGAAACGGGGTACAAAAATGGCGATGGTTAAAGCAAGTTTGACGTTGTTTGGTGGTGACACACTGGTGGTGCGGTGCTCAGAGCGCTGCCATATTCATCTCATGAGCGCGAAGGTTCCGGGCGACAGCCATGCGGATATTCTGAGCGTGCAGGATCGGGACAGCGCCTATCTGACGGTGCCCTACAGCGGCACATGGAACGTGCTTATCGACAGTCACAGCCAGTCACTGGAGCACTCCATCAGCTACGTTCCGGCCTGACCGTCACTTCCAGAACTTACGCCCGGCCATGCCGGGCGTTTTTCTTTTCCGCGCACTCAGGCCAGGCCTGGCGTCGGACTCTCGCCCAACAGCGCGCGTACGCTGGCCACGAGGTCATCAAGACTGGCATCGTGCATACCCAGCGTGCTCAACGCCTGCTCAAGTGAAAAAAGGTACTGGGCGTTGGTGCCGAGCGGGCCGCTAGCCCGGGCGATCAGCGGGGCGATAACCTGGGCACTGGTATCCGGTTCAAACAGCGGATGGCGCGGATCCATAATAAACACCAGGGCATTCACCGTCCGTCCGTCGTCCAGCTCCAGCTTGCACCAGGTGGGCAGATAGCAGCCGGTGATCATCTCCCGCTTCCACAGCAGGGTCAGCTCTTCTTCCAGCGTGTCGTCAGGCAAACGATAGGCGACGCCGGTGGTTCGGCCGCCCTCTTTGAGAGCCAGCATGCGGCCCGGCTGGCAGGCGCTACCGCGCCCGGCGGTCAACCGCAGGCAAAACGCACGATGCCAGCCCGGCAGCGTACCGGTGCAGGACTCGCGATAATTGAGCGCCGGGTTCCAGATAAGCGAACCGTAGCCAAAGATCCATACTGAGCCATCATCCGGGCGGCAGGCCAGCGTCGCCGCCAGCGAGGCTGCACGTTGTTCTGCCGACCAGAGTAGCGATTCCTCAATAGCGCCAAACGCTGTCTTACAATCCGCATTCATTAAGAAATCACGAGTTAACACTGTTTACTACCTCCGCCACTGCCCGCTTCCCGGCGTTCGTCTCATGCATCCGTCAATATTGCTGAAATATTATCCAGCTTTATCCTTCAATAAGCAATCAGCGGGGCGCTGGCAAGCATAAAAGCGGCGTCAGCAATTATTTTTTCTTATGCCACTTATCATCATCGCCTTTCTCGTAGCTGTTCTTCACCGCCGCCCAGGCGACTTTGTGCGCCGTCTCTTCGCGGCTGGCGTCATCGCGCCGCTCATCTTTATCTTTATATTGATCCCAAGCGCTGTTAAACGCTTCTTTATAAATTTCCTGCGCATGAGCAGGCAGAACATGCTGAACGCTGTCGGGGAGTTCTTGTTTATTGCGATAGGGCATACTGACCTCCTGTTTGAGCATTAAATTTAAGTCTGGTACGCAAGCGGCTGGCTATCAACGTCAAAATGAGTAGAAAAATTATTTTAGTAATTATCTGAATAGTAAGAACTAAATAGTGGTAAACATAAATTATAATAAACTAATCAAGATATCACTCGATACCCGTAAATTTAAGTAAAAAACCAGCGGTAATTTATCAAAATCTGTTACTTTACCGCCCTACGTTTTTATAATTATAACACCTGCATAAATGGAGATGGTTCATGACCCATGCACATGAGGCGGTAAAAACCCGCCATAAGGAGTCTTCCCTCGTCTTTCCGGTGCTGGCGCTGGCGGTGCTGTTTTTCTGGGGCAGCAGCCAGTCACTGCCAGTGGTTATCGCAATTAATATCCTCGCGCTGGTCGGTATTTTAAGCAGCGCCTTCAGCGTGGTCCGCCACGCCGACGTCCTCGCCCACCGCCTGGGCGAACCCTATGGCTCCCTGATTCTCAGTCTGTCGGTGGTTATCCTTGAAGTCAGTCTGATCTCCGCCTTAATGGCCACCGGCGACGCCGCGCCGACCCTGATGCGTGATACGCTCTACTCCATTATTATGATCGTCACCGGCGGTCTGGTCGGTTTCTCTCTGCTGCTGGGCGGGCGTAAATTTGCCACCCAATATATGAATCTGTTCGGCATTAAGCAGTATCTTATCGCCCTGTTTCCGCTGGCGATTATCGTGCTGGTGTTTCCGATGGCGCTGCCGGGCGCAAACTTCAGCACCGGGCAATCGCTGCTGGTGGCGGTGATCTCGGCGGCCATGTACGGCGTTTTCCTGCTGATTCAAACCAAAACCCATCAGAGTCTGTTTGTTTATGAGCATGAAGACGACAGCGACGATGACGACCCGCACCACGGTAAACCGTCTGCCCACAGCAGCGGGTGGCATACCGCCTGGCTGCTGGTGCACCTGGTGGCAGTGATCGCGGTCACCAAAATGAACGCCAATCCGCTGGAAACACTGTTGACCAGCATGAACGCCCCGGTGGCCTTTACCGGCTTCCTGGTGGCCCTGCTGATCCTGTCGCCGGAAGGCCTTGGCGCCCTCAAAGCGGTGCTCAACAATCAGGTACAGCGGGCGATGAACCTGTTTTTCGGCTCCGTACTGGCCACCATCTCGCTGACGGTCCCGGTGGTCACCCTCATCGCCTTCCTGACCGGCAATGAGCTGCGCTTTGGCCTTGGCGCCCCGGAGATGGTGGTGATGGTCGCTTCGCTGGTGCTGTGCCATATCTCCTTCTCCACCGGGCGCACCAATGTGCTGAACGGCGCGGCCCACCTGGCGCTGTTCGCCGCCTATCTGATGACCATTTTCGCCTGACCCCGCTTACCCGCCCGGCGGAGTCCGGGCGAAAAAAAAGCCTGCCGGTGTTAACACCGGCAGGTTTTTTCATTGACGCAGTCAGGCTTACTTGCTGGTATCCAGCTCGTCGAAGCTTTTCACCAGATCGTCAATCGCTTTCATCTGCTTGAGGAACGGCTCCAGTTTATCCAGCGGCAGCGCGGACGGGCCGTCGCATTTCGCGTGCTCCGGATCCGGATGCGCTTCGATAAACAGACCGGCGATACCTACCGCCATACCGGCGCGAGCCAGTTCGCTCACCTGCGCACGGCGGCCACCGGAAGCAGCGCCAAACGGGTCGCGACACTGCAGCGCGTGGGTGACGTCAAAAATGACCGGCGAGTTGTTGGAGGCTTTCTTCATCACGCCGAAGCCGAGCATATCCACGACCAGGTTGTCGTAACCGAAGTTAGCGCCGCGGTCACACAGAATCACTTTGTCGTTACCGCCTTCGATAAACTTATCGACGATGTTGCCCATCTGGCCCGGGCTGACGAACTGCGGCTTCTTGACGTTGATCACCGCCCCGGTCTTGGCCATCGCTTCCACCAGATCAGTCTGGCGCGCGAGGAAGGCCGGGAGCTGGATCACGTCCACCACGTCAGCCACCGGCTGCGCCTGGCTGGCTTCATGAACGTCGGTGATGATTTTCACGCCAAAGGTCTGCTTCAGCTCCTGGAAAATCTTCATCCCTTCTTCCAGACCCGGACCACGATAGGAGTGGATGGAGGAACGGTTGGCTTTATCAAAGGAGGCTTTGAAAACGTAGGGGATGCCAAGCTTCTGCGTAACGGTCACGTAATGTTCACAGATGCGCATCGCCAGATCGCGAGACTCCAGCACGTTCATCCCGCCGAACAGCACGAACGGCAGGTCGTTTGCTACGTTGATATCACCAATGCTAACCACTTTTTGTTTCATAAGTTCGCCTTATCAGGGTGTAACCGGAATGGTTCCAGACTAATGCAATGTAATTTGTTTGTGCGAAATCGTGTTGATCTGTGCGCGGATCATCTCGCTGATCGGATCTTCCGGACACTGCTCAACGAAATAGCTTAGATCCAGCAGCGCCACGTGATCGCAGTCCAGCTGGGCGTATATCAGCCCACGATCGCGGATCTCGTACGGATCTTCCGGGTTAAACTGCAGCAGCGCCTCACTGGCGCGCAGGGCCAGCTCCATCTGCCGCTCTTCCATCAGCGCCGACTTCAGGGTATCCAGCAGTTTGCGGATCACTTCGGCGTTGTCGGCTTCGTCGAGATCTTCATTAAACAGTTCCGCCACCGGCCCGATGTTGCCCTTCAGCCATACCTCCAGGGTATGTTCGTCAAGGGTATCTCCGTTAAACGGATTAATCAGCCACATCTCTTCGCTGGTTTCCGGGTCCGCACGCAGCAGCATCTGGGTCGGGAAGATCACTGGCACCACCGGTAACCCCAGGCGCTGAGCGATCCACAGCAGGATGGCACCTAACGATACCGCGCTGCCCTGGCGGTTGATCAGCACTTTATCCAGCCACAATGCGTCGGAAAGACGATAAATGCCCTGCGAAGCGCCAAAGCCCCACTCTTTGTAAAACAGCGCCAGCAAGCGTTCTATCTGGCGTTCCTGGTCCCACGAAGTCGCAATCTCTTCCTGCGCCAGGCGCAGCAGCCGCTGCAGCTCTTCCTCGACAAAATGCGTCGGAAAATCGTCGCGGACCTGCTCAGAAATGAGGACCATGCCATCACATAATGGCGCTTTGTTAAATTCGAAATCCGCTAATGACCCCATGCCCTACCCCAGTATCGGTATTCTTGTGATGGCGAGTTGAATGATAATAAACAACACCACCAGCGCCAGCAGAAACGCGATAAAGCGGCTCTGCTGACTGCGCGGACGACGTCGGCCCAGCGCGATAAAACCTAATGCGATGTAAATGATAACGCCAAACAGCTTTTCAGTCAGCCATGCGCCGTCTTCGGTGAACGGCAGGTAGTGCGTTATCGCCATTAAACCCGCACCGCTGAGAAACAGCAGCGTATCGCTGCAGTGCGGCGCAATTCGCACCCACCGCTGGTTCAGCAGCGGGCTCTGGTGATACATCCACCAGTAACGTAAAACGAACAATCCTACCGACACCACCACGCTGGCGATGTGCAGGTAGAGGACAGCCGTGAATAAGTTCATCAGCCAACGTTCTCCATGTCGGGTAAGTGTCCGAGAGTCAGACGTTCATTGTCGCCATAGTCGCGACAAGTTGAGACGTCGAGATAGCCCGCTTCGCGGAACAGGGCGCGAACTGCCTCGCCCTGGGTCCAGCCATGCTCCAGTAGCATCCAGCCGCCGGGCTGCAGATACTGCCGCCCCTCGCGGATAATCTGCGCCAGATCGGCCAGCCCCTGGTCGGCAGCGACCAGCGCCGTCAACGGCTCAAAGCGCACATCGCCCTCGGCGAGATGCGGGTCGGCGGCGTCGATATAGGGTGGATTACTGACGATCATGGCGAAACGCTGCCCGGCCAGCGCGCTAAACCAGTCGCTTTGCCGTATCGTCACGTTAGCGATGCCCAGATGGGCGGCATTGCGCAATGCCAGCGCCACGGCGTCCGGGATCACGTCCACCGCGGTGACCTCACAGTCCGGACGCTCGCTGGCCAGCGCCAGGGCAATGGCGCCGGTCCCGGTGCCAAGATCGAGAATACGGCACGGCGCGGCAGGCAGTCGCGCCAGCGCTTGCTCCACCAGACACTCGGTATCCGGACGGGGGATCAGCGTCGCCGGGGAGACAAACAGCGGCAGCGACCAGAACTCACGCTGCCCAACCAGATGGGCGATGGGTTCCCCGCGCTGGCGACGCTGCAGGAGCGCCTCCAGCGTCGTCGCTTCGTCAGCAGACAGCATCGTTTCGCCGAAGGCCAAAATCCAGGTGCGCGCCCGGCCGGTAACATGTCCCAACAGGATCTCGGCATCGCGTCGCGGGCTGTCGCTTTCACGTAGCCGGGCGATCGCCTGCTGCAGCCAGGCCTGAAAGGTCATCATTCCTGCTCGGACAGTGCCGCCAGCTGATCGGCCTGATATTCCTGAACAATCGGCTCAATCAGCATATCGAGTTTGCCTTCCATGGTTTCATCCAGACGGTAAAGCGTCAGGTTGATGCGGTGGTCGGTCACGCGCCCCTGTGGGAAGTTGTAAGTACGGTTGCGGTCGCTACGATCGCCGCTGCCCAGCAGGTTACGGCGCGTGGAGGCTTCCGCCTGCTGACGCTTGGCCACTTCGGCGGCGCGGATACGCGCCCCCAGTACAGACAACGCCTTGGCTTTGTTTTTATGCTGGGAACGTTCGTCCTGACACTCCACCACAATGCCGGTCGGCAGGTGAGTAATACGGATAGCCGAGTCGGTGGTGTTGACGTGCTGACCGCCCGCGCCGGAGGAGCGGAAGGTATCAATGCGCAGATCCGCCGGGTTAATGTCCGGCATTTCGGCTTCCGGCAGCTCCGGCATCACCGCCACGGTGCAGGCGGAGGTGTGGATACGCCCCTGCGATTCGGTGGCCGGCACACGCTGCACGCGATGGCCGCCAGATTCAAATTTCAGCCGACCGTAAACGCCGTCGCCGCTGAATTTGGCGATCACCTCTTTGAAACCACCGTGTTCACCTTCGTTGGCGCTGAGGATTTCCACCTGCCAGCGGCGCGATTCGGCGTAGCGGCTGTACATGCGGAACAGATCGCCGGCAAACAGCGCCGCTTCGTCACCGCCGGTTCCGGCGCGCACTTCCACGAAAGCGTTACGCTCGTCATCGGGATCTTTCGGCAGCAGCAGCACCTGCAGCTGTTGCTCCAGCTGGTCGCCTTTATCTTTGGCGTCACGCAGCTCTTCCTGCGCCATTTCGCGCATTTCCGGATCGTCGAGCATCATCTGCGCAGTTTCGATATCCTCCTGCACCTGACGCCAGTCGGTATAACAGCGCGCCACATCGCTCAGTTGAGCGTATTCCCGCGACAACGCGCGGAATTTATCCTGATCGGCAATCGTCGCGGCATCGCCGAGCAGCGCCTGCACTTCTTCATGGCGCTCGTACAACGCTTCCAGTTTGGCAACAATAGAAGACTTCATAGGCGTGAATTCACCCTGTCCTGAAAATAAGAGAAAGGTGCGCTATTCCAGCCCGAGGCTGTTGCGCAGAATATGCAGGCGTTCGTCGTCCCCGTCACGGGCGGCCTGCTGAAGAGATTTGGTTGGCGCGTGGATCAGGCGGTTGGTCAGCTTACGCGCCAGATCCTGCATAATTTCCTGGGCATCACCGCCCTGCTCCAGCGCGGCCAGCGCCTTCGCCGTCAGCTCCTCACGGACCTGCTCAGACTGAGAACGGTATTCGCGAATGGTCTCGCTGGCGCTCTGCGCGCGCAGCCAGGCCATAAATTCGCTGGTTTCCTGCTCGACGATCGATTCCGCCTGCACCGCCGCGGCCTTACGCTGCGCCAGGTTGTGCTGAATGATGTTTTGCAGATCGTCGACGCTGTAGAGGTAGGCGTTGGCCAGCTTGCCGACCTCTGGTTCGACATCGCGCGGGACGGCGATATCCACCAGCAGCATCGGCTGGTTACGCCGCGCCTTGAGCGCGCGCTCCACCATACCTTTGCCGATGATCGGCAGCGGACTGGCGGTGGAGCTGATAATAATGTCGGCCTCTTTCAGCCGTTCGTCGATATCGCTGAGAGCAATCACCTCGGCGCCTACTTCGTCCGCCAGCACCTGGGCGCGTTCGCGGGTGCGGTTGGCAATGACCATTTTGCGTACGTGATGTTCGCGAAGATGGCGCGCCACCAGTTCGATAGTTTCACCGGCGCCGACCAGTAACACGGTGACGCTGGAAAGCGATTCAAAGATTTGCCGCGCCAGGGTACAGGCGGCGAACGCGACAGAAACGGCGCTGGCGCCGATATCGGTTTCGGTACGCACGCGCTTCGCCACCGAGAACGATTTCTGAAACATCCGCTCCAGTTCGCTGACGTTAAGATGGCCGCGGCTGGAGTCGGCAAAGGCCTTTTTCACCTGCCCGAGAATTTGCGGTTCGCCCAGCACCAGCGAATCGAGGCCGCTGGCGACGCGCATCAGATGGCTGACGGCGTCGTTATCCTGGTGCCAGTAGAGGCTCTTACGCAGGTCTTCTTCGTTGAGGCCGTGATAGTTGCACAGCCAGCGGATCAGCGCTTCCTGCAGGTTATCCTGCTCTTCGACGCTGAGATAGAGTTCCGTACGGTTGCAGGTCGACAGCACTACCCCACCCTGCACCATCGGCTGAGCCAGCAAGCTCTCCAGCGCCTGATCGAGCGTTTCCGGCGAAAACGTCACGCGTTCTCGCAGGTCGACCGGCGCTGTTTTGTGATTGATGCCAAGAGCTAAAAGGGTCATTGTGAGGGAGTAGTACCAGCGTTGCTAAGGTTAGTCTGAGTGCATCATACAGGATGCGCGTAATCAATAAAAGAGAGGCTCCCCTTTTGGAGTAATAGCCAAAGCAAGACCGCCATTAACGTTAATTTTTTGATTTCAGACAACTTGAACGTAGACGCTATCGCCCGGCGACGCTAGCATTAAGGGTTATAAATGTAACCTGCTACACAAATCGGCCCGCTGTTCCCCTGCCGCCGTTTTTCCCTGTAGACATCAAGGATTTATCATCATTATGAATCGACTGTTCCGCCTGCTGCCGCTGGCCAGCCTCGTCCTCACCGCCTGTTCTCTTCATACGCCACAAGGGCCTGGCAAAAGCCCGGATTCGCCGCAGTGGCGTCAGCACCAGCAGGCTGTTCGCAGCCTCAACCAGTTCCAGACTCGCGGGGCGTTTGCCTATCTTTCCGATGAGCAAAAAGTCTATGCACGCTTCTTCTGGCAACAGACCGGCCAGGACCGCTATCGCCTGCTGCTAACCAACCCATTGGGCAGCACCGAGCTGTCGCTGACCGCGCAGCCGGGCAGCGTGCAGCTGATCGATAACAAAGGCCAGACCTACACCGCCACCGATGCCGAAGAGATGATAGGCCGCCTGACCGGGATGCCAATCCCGCTGAACAGCCTGCGCCAGTGGATCATCGGCCTGCCGGGCGACGCCACCGACTATTCGCTGGACGAACAGTACCGTCTGCGTGAACTTAACTACACGCAAAATGGCAAAACCTGGCACGTCACCTACGGCGGCTACACCAGCGATACCCAGCCAGCCCTGCCGTCTAATGTCGAGCTGAACAATGGCGCTCAGCGCATCAAGCTGAAGATGGATAACTGGATCGTGAAATGATGAGCCGCTGGCCCTCTCCTGCAAAACTGAATCTGTTTTTATATATCACCGGCCAGCGGGCCGATGGTTACCATACCCTGCAGACGCTGTTTCAGTTTCTCGACTATGGCGACACCTTGACCATCGAACCGCGAACTGACGGTCAACTGCGCCTGCTGACGCCGGTGGCCGGCGTGCCGGACGAGGAGAACCTGATCGTTCGCGCCGCGCGTCTGCTGATGCGTGCCGCCAGCGAAAGCGACCGCCTGCCGGCGGGGAGCGGCGCCGATATCAGTGTCGACAAGCGCCTGCCGATGGGCGGCGGTCTGGGCGGCGGCTCATCCAATGCCGCCACCGTGCTGGTGGCGCTCAACCATCTGTGGGGCTGCGGTCTCTCGGAAGAGGAGCTGGCGACCCTGGGCCTTCAGCTGGGGGCCGATGTGCCGGTCTTCGTGCGCGGCCATGCCGCCTTTGCCGAGGGAGTCGGCGAAATTCTGACACCGGTGGAGCCCGAGGAAAAATGGTACCTGGTGGCGCACCCGGGGGTCAGTATTCCGACGCCAGTCATTTTTCGCGATCCGGAGCTACCACGAAATACCCCGCGCCGGTCAATTAATACGTTATTAAATTGTGAATTCAGCAACGATTGCGAGCTTATCGCAAGAAAACGTTTTCGCGAGGTTGATGCAGCGCTTTCCTGGCTGTTAGAATATGCGCCGTCACGCCTGACCGGCACAGGGGCCTGTGTGTTTGCTGAATTTAACACCGAATCCGCTGCCCGTCAGGTGCTGGACACTGCCCCGGCATGGCTAAATGGCTTTGTAGCGCGCGGAGTTAACCTCTCGCCGCTCAAGCAGGCCCTGCTCTGAATCCTGCGCCGTGATGGCGCAACGATAACGAGTCAACCGGGGAAATTGAGTTACGGTGACAACGTCACCCTGTTCCAGACGTTGCATCGTGCTCTTTAAATACACCGACTGGATCGAATGGCGCCAGCCCGCACATTATTGGCCCACTCATCCACCACTGGACGCATGCCTGAGGTTCTTCTCGTGCCTGATATGAAGCTTTTTGCTGGTAACGCCACCCCGGAACTAGCACAACGTATTGCCAACCGCCTGTACACTTCTCTTGGCGACGCCGCTGTAGGTCGTTTTAGCGACGGCGAAGTCAGCGTACAAATCAATGAAAACGTACGCGGTGGTGATATTTTCATCATCCAGTCCACTTGTGCTCCCACCAATGACAACCTGATGGAACTGGTTGTTATGGTTGATGCTCTGCGTCGTGCTTCGGCAGGTCGTATCACCGCCGTTATCCCTTACTTCGGTTATGCTCGCCAGGACCGTCGTGTTCGTTCTGCTCGTGTGCCAATCACCGCGAAAGTGGTGGCGGATTTCCTGTCCAGCGTCGGCGTTGACCGCGTGCTGACCGTTGACCTGCACGCAGAACAGATCCAGGGCTTCTTCGATGTGCCAGTTGATAACGTGTTCGGCAGCCCAATCCTGCTGGAAGATATGCTGCAGCTGAACCTGGACAACCCGATTGTGGTTTCTCCGGACATCGGCGGCGTCGTTCGTGCTCGCGCTATCGCTAAACTGCTGAATGATACCGATATGGCTATCATCGACAAGCGCCGTCCGCGCGCCAACGTCTCCCAGGTGATGCATATCATCGGTGACGTCGCGGGTCGTGACTGCGTGATGGTCGACGATATGATCGACACCGGCGGCACCCTGTGTAAAGCGGCAGAAGCGCTGAAAGAGCGTGGCGCGAAACGCGTATTCGCTTACGCCACGCACCCGATCTTCTCCGGCAACGCTATCCAGAACATCAAAAACTCTGTGATTGATGAATTTGTCGTCTGCGATACCATTCCGCTGGCACCAGAAATTAAAGCGCTGGATAAAGTGCGTACTCTGACGCTCTCCGGTATGCTGGCTGAAGCTATTCGCCGTATCAGCAATGAAGAATCTATCTCTGCTATGTTCGAACATTAATCGAGCCGAGCATAAAAACCCGCTGCGGCGGGTTTTTTTGTCTCTGAATTTTTAATTCTTCCACAAAATCATTCGGCATGCGTCAAGGCGGCAAGTGAATGAATCCCCGGGAGCGTACAGGCAGTACGTGACCGGGGTAAATGAACCCAGCCAACACAGAGGCATCCCGAAGGATGACGTGGAAATGACCAATGCCTCCTTCACCTGCCATTTAGTTGACAGATGATGCGCTCATGGATGAAACATTATTGTGAACAGATTATTTTCCTCACATGTGATGCCTTTCCGCGCCCTCATCGACGCTTGTTGGAAAGAAAAGTACACCACGGCCCGCTTCACGCGTGACCTGATCGCCGGGATCACCGTCGGGATCATTGCGATTCCGCTGGCGATGGCGCTGGCGATTGGCAGTGGTGTGCCGCCGCAGTACGGCCTCTATACCTCCGCGGTGGCAGGGATTGTGATCGCCTTAACCGGCGGGTCGCGCTTTAGCGTTTCCGGCCCAACCGCCGCCTTTGTGGTGATCCTCTATCCGGTCTCACAACAGTTTGGCCTGGCGGGGCTGCTGGTGGCGACGCTGATGTCGGGGATCTTTTTAATCCTCTTTGGCCTGGCGCGCTTTGGTCGTCTGATCGAATATATCCCGCTGTCGGTCACCCTCGGTTTCACCTCCGGGATCGGTATCACCATCGGTACCATGCAGATTAAAGACTTCCTCGGTCTGCAGATGCCCCATGTGCCGGAGCATTACCTGCAGAAAGTGGCAGCGCTGGCGATGGCCCTGCCAACGATTAATCCCGGCGATGCCGCCATCGGCGTCGTCACCCTTGGCACCTTGATCCTCTGGCCGCGGCTGGGTATTCGTCTGCCGGGCCACCTTCCGGCGCTGCTGGCCGGCTGCGCGGTGATGCTGGTGGTTAATTTGCTCGGCGGCGATGTCGCCACAATTGGCTCGCAGTTCCACTATCAGCTGGCGGACGGCACTCAGGGCAACGGCATTCCACAGCTGCTGCCGCAGCTGGTACTCCCCTGGGATATGCCGGGCTCAAACTTTACCCTGAGCTGGGCCTCGCTGCAGGCTCTTCTACCTGCCGCCTTCTCCATGGCGATGCTCGGGGCCATTGAATCTCTGCTGTGCGCGGTGGTGCTCGATGGCATGACCGGTACCAAGCACAAAGCCAACAGCGAGCTGATTGGCCAGGGGCTGGGCAACATTGTCGCGCCGTTCTTCGGCGGGATCACTGCCACCGCGGCGATTGCCCGCTCGGCGGCGAACGTCCGCGCCGGCGCCACATCGCCGGTGGCCGCCGTGATCCACGCCCTGCTGGTGATCCTGGCGCTGCTGATCCTCGCCCCGCTGCTCTCCTGGCTGCCGCTGTCGGCGATGGCCGCCCTGCTGCTGATGGTGGCATGGAACATGAGCGAGGCGCATAAAGTCATCAATCTGCTGCGCCATGCGCCGAAGGACGACATCGTGGTGATGCTGATGTGCATGTCGCTGACGGTGCTGTTTGATATGGTGATTGCTATCAGCGTCGGGATCGTACTGGCCTCGCTGTTGTTTATGCGTCGCATCGCACGCATGACCCATCTGGCGCCAGTCAACGTCGAGGTACCAGACGATGTGCTGGTGCTGCGGGTGATTGGCCCACTGTTCTTTGCCGCCGCCGAGGGCTTGTTCAACGACCTGGAGACCCGGATCGCCGGCAAGCGCATCGTGGTGCTGAAGTGGGACGCGGTACCGGTTCTCGACGCCGGCGGCCTGGATGCCTTCCAGCGCTTTGTGAACAAACTGCCGGAAGGCTGTGAGCTGCGCGTATCTAACCTCGAGTTTCAGCCGCTGCGCACCTTAGCGCGCGCCGGCGTCAAGCCGCTGCCCGGACGTCTGAGCTTCTACCCCGATCGTCAGGCCGCGCTGGCTGACCTGTGATCCCCCGACGGCAGGCCTCTGCGCCTGCCGCCGCCTGATATAACGCCATGATCAAGCATAAAACCGGGCGCAATATTTGTCTGCGGGCAACATTGGTAACGACGATATCTGGACAAAACAGGGGGTAAGGCGACGGGAACAAAACGAAGATGAAAGAAACGAAAACATGAAGATGCATCGGCCGTTACCGGCCGATGCGGAAAATCATTTTGCGGTTAGCTGTGGCGATGCTGATTACGACGGCAGCGTTTATCATAGTGGCGCACCCACCAGTAGCGGTCGCTGACCTGCTCGTGGCCGCCAATACGGGCACCGGCCAGCCAGAGCACGGCGCCAACGAAGATGCTTAAGATTGCGCCATGCGCAAAGAATTGCGGCAGGTTAAGCTGCGGAAGCTGGTTCAGAATGGAGTAACCTACCCCCACAACCATCACCACCAACCCTAACCCCATGAGTACGTTACCGAGTAACGAAGCGTTTTTGCGTTTCATGTGTCACCTCCGGACTTTGGGTTGCCAGGGAATATCCCCAAATCTTATAGGTGTAGTATAGACAGGGTCCCTGCCCTGGAGTGCGCCCACGATCACATTAGTGAACACCGATTAGACAAATATTTACAAATAAGCCTCTGAACAATATCAAATTCTAATGATTCAGGTGGGTAATCATCAATGCTGGTATTGTCTCGTGGGCAGAACTTTGTCAAGCGCGCCCGCAGACAGTACACTACGCGGCAGAGAATGCCCCATGCAGGAAAGAAAACGTGACCATTAAACTGATTGTCGGCCTGGCCAACCCCGGTGCGGAATATGCCGCCACCCGGCACAACGCTGGCGCCTGGTATGTAGATTTACTGGCGGATCGCCATCGTGCGCCGCTGCGCGAAGAGAGCAAGTTCTTCGGCTACACCTCGCGCATCAATCTGGCGGGCGAAGACGTTCGCCTGCTGGTTCCTACGACGTTTATGAACCTCAGCGGTAAAGCGGTGGCTGCAATGGCGACCTTTTATCGCATTAACCCGGATGAAATTCTGGTCGCCCATGATGAGCTGGATTTGCCGCCCGGAGTGGCGAAATTCAAGCTTGGCGGTGGCCATGGCGGCCACAACGGCCTGAAGGACATCATCAGTAAGCTCGGCAATAACCCGAACTTTCACCGCTTACGCGTCGGGATCGGCCATCCGGGTGACAAAAACAAGGTTGTCGGCTTTGTACTCGGCAAACCGCCGGCCAGCGAGCAGAAACTGATTGATGATGCCGTAGACGAAGCGGCGCGCTGCACCGAAATCTGGTTAAAGGACGGGCTGACCAAAGCCACCAACCGCTTACATGCCTTTAAGGCGCAATAAGCCGTTGTCGTGCGGCATTTTTGCCGCGCACCGTGTATAATAGGCAAAGCTATTCAATTTTCTGCAATCTGTTGCTTATAACAGATTGATTATCCAAAGATTAAGGTGATTTAAATCATGGGATTCAAATGCGGTATCGTCGGTTTGCCCAACGTCGGCAAATCCACCCTGTTCAATGCGCTCACCAAAGCGGGTATTGAAGCGGCCAACTTCCCCTTCTGTACCATTGAGCCGAACACCGGTGTCGTACCGATGCCCGATCCGCGTCTGGACAAGCTGGCTGAAATCGTCAAACCGCAGCGCATCCTGCCGACTACGATGGAATTCGTTGATATCGCGGGCCTGGTGAAAGGCGCGTCCAAAGGCGAAGGTCTTGGCAACCAGTTCCTGACCAACATCCGTGAAACCGAAGCCATCGGCCACGTGGTTCGCTGCTTTGAAAACGACAACATTATCCACGTTAACAACAAAGTGGATCCGGCTGACGACATCGACGTTATCAACACCGAGCTGGCACTCTCCGATCTGGACACCTGCGAGCGCGCTATCCACCGTGTGCAGAAGAAAGCTAAAGGCGGCGATAAAGACGCTAAAGCTGAGCTGGCGGCGCTGGAAAAATGCCTGCCGCAGCTGGAAAATGCCGGCATGCTGCGTTCACTGAAAAACCTGACCGAAGAAGACAAAGCGGCGATTAAATACCTCAGCTTCCTGACGCTGAAGCCGACCATGTATATCGCCAACGTCAATGAAGACGGCTTTGAGAATAACCCTTATCTCGATAAAGTCCGTGAAATTGCCGCCGCCGAAGGTTCTGTGGTCGTCGCCGTTTGCGCCGCCGTTGAGTCCGACATTGCCGAGCTGGACGACGCTGACCGCGACGAGTTTATGGCCGAGCTAGGTCTGGAAGAGCCAGGCCTCAACCGCGTGATCCGCGCCGGTTACGAGCTGCTGAATCTGCAGACCTACTTCACCGCAGGGGTGAAGGAAGTTCGCGCATGGACCATCCCGGTCGGAGCGACCGCGCCGCAGGCAGCCGGTAAGATCCACACTGACTTCGAAAAAGGTTTTATCCGCGCGCAGACCATCGCCTATGAAGACTTTATTACCTACAAGGGCGAACAGGGTGCAAAAGAAGCCGGTAAAATGCGTGCAGAAGGCAAAGACTACATCGTGAAAGATGGCGATGTGATGAACTTCCTGTTCAACGTCTGATCCCGCTGGCTGGCGTTTTCGCCACCACCGCGCCATAAAAAATCCACGCTCCGGCGTGGATTTTTTTTTACCCGGACGGCACGCTACTCCACAATATGGGTCTCTTCAGCCGTCTCATAGCCATCAACGATCTGCACAATTTTCTTTAACTCGCCCTCGATGAAAGCCGGGGTGGCGCTTTCCCCGGAGGCCGGGTGATGAAGCTCGACCGAGATGCCGCTGGCGGCATTGGTCAGTGACAAGCTGATCTCCTGCTGGCCCGCCGCTGACGATGGCCGCCCGATTTGCTGCACGATGGCCGCCGCCGCCGCGCGCGTATCAACTTCCGCGAGATGCCCCCACCTCATTTCAACATGTCCCTGCTGCCCTGCCTTTATCACCTGCAGCGTATAGCCGCTTCTTGCCGTTGCCATGTCTTTTCCTCCGGTTTCGTTGCCCGGGCGTCACATTATCAGCCCGGTTTTATCAGCAAAGTTCGTTCACGTGCACCTTGCCGTTAATGACTCTTTTCCACATAGGTCTGCATGTTTTCTTTGGTCACTAACTCAAACGGGATCCAGACATGAGACTCGACCTTTTCTCCTTTAATCAGCTTCAGCGCTACCGCTAAGGCCGTTTTGCCCTGACCGACGGCGTCCTGGAAGACCGTCACCTGGATCTTATCGCTGGCCAGGGCTTTCAGCCCGTCCGGGGTGGCGTCGATCCCACCGATCAACAGCTTCTTCTGGCTCTTCTCCAGCGCCATCGCCGCGCCAATCGCCATCTCGTCGTTGTTCGCCGCCACAATATCAATCGCTTCCCCGTTGCCTGTCCAGTTCTGCATCAGATCCATTCCCTCGCTGCGGGAATAGTTGGCCGGCTGTTTCTGCACCACTTTCATTGCCGGATACTTGGCCACCACCTGCTCCACGTCTTTGGTGCGCTGCAGCGCGCCGGCGTCAGTGAGATTGCCGATCATGATGGCGACATTGCCTTTGTAGTTCGCCAGCTTCGCCAGTGCCTCCATCTGCAATGTGCCGGACTCCCGCTCGTCCGAACCGACAAACACCACGCCGGGCGGAAGCGTTTTATCCCCAGGGGTCCGGTTCACATACACCAGCGGCATTTTGGCCTGCTGCGCCATCTTCGTCAGCTGCGGGGTGCTGGCGGAGTCCACCGGGTCGACGATGATCGCGTCCACGCCGGAGGCGATAAAGCTCTGCACCTGATCGGCCTGGCGTCCGGTGTCGCCGCGGGCGTCTTCAAACTGCACGTCGACATGACGGGCGCGGGCCTCTTTCTCAATGGACTGGCGGATAATGGTGAGAAAGTTTTGATCGAAGTAAGCCATTGAGACGCCGATCTTCTCCGCCAAAGCCGAGGCGGAACTGGCCAGTAACCCCACTAACAGGATGATTTTACAGTGCTTCATAGCATACCCTCAGAGGCCGAAATGAAATTTTCAATATAAACACAAATGGTATATTTAAATCATTTTCAGACTACGAAGGGCGTTCTGTTCTTGCAATAAGGATGTAAAGAAAATGTTGCCATGCGCACACTTTATTTCACCGCCTCACTCACCGGGGGCTCATCGGTAGGGGGGATCGCCGCGGGCGGCGACTGCTTTCGCTTCAGCAGGGCATACTCCACTATCAACTGTTGCAGATGCAGCTTCGCGAGGCTTTCCCGGGCGGCAGGCCAGGGTTGATCAACGGGAACCGCGGCCAGCTGGCGCAGCTGCTCCTCCAGCGGAACGGCGCGGTTAAACGACTGCATGATGGCAAACACTGCGGTTTTCAGTTCGCTCACCGTGAGGTATCTCCCCTTCTGTTCGTCGAGGGCATTGAGCTGGCCGGCGAGCCGCTGCAGCTGCTGCATTCCCTCGGACCAGCCGGTGAGGTTTTCCGCGGGCAATGCGGCAGCGCTCAACTGCTGCCGCCACTGCTGCGCCAGCGGTTGTGCCTGCTCCGGCCAGCGACTCAGGGCCTGCCGGACCAGCTGGTCGCCGTAGCTTACCGCCCAGTCCGGCGCCAGGCGGGCGAGCTCGCCAAGCTGGCGCTGCGTCTGAGGCAGATCCACCGGCATCAGGGGAGATGCCCCCGGCAGGCCCGGTATCACATTTTGGGTCACCGAAATGGGCGGTAAATCGGACTGACGCAACGCCAGCCATCCACCGACGGCGATGTCCGTCACCGCCAGCATGGTGACCATCCCGGCGACAAACGGCTTCCAGCGCGGCGCGGGTGCCGGAGAAGACGCCACCACTGGCGCGGGCCGCTTTGCAGGTAAAGGCGGCGCAAGCGGCTCAGCCTTTGGTCTACGTTTTAGTTCTGGCACTGGTTCAACCTTTGCCGCATCCTCTTCGCTGACCAGAGCGCCGGGAAGTTCCGCGTCAGACACCGCCACCGGCGGCGCGGTGGGGAGCGCTGGCGCAGGGTCGAGATTCTCGAAGCGGCTTACCGTGCTGTGCAACAGCGCCCGCAGGTCGCTCAGCGGGTTTTCAGGCGCGATCTCAAGGTGCTGGAGCACTGCGTCGAAGCTTTGCAGCGAACGTTCAGCCTGACCAAGCGACTCGAGATCCGCCGGGGCGAGACTCAGCGTGCGGATCACCTGCCGCAGCCGCTTGCTCAGGGTGCGGAAGATCTCTGTCCGGGCCGGGAGCGCCTGCGGCCACAGGTTTTTACCCTGGTGGGCCAGCAGCGACTCCATCAGCGACAGCCCCTCGTGGATCCCTGCCAGCCCGCCCAGCCGGGCGCGGGCCAGCGTATACCAGGCGACAGTCTGCAGATCCGCGCCGTGATGCTCTAGCAGCGAGCGGGCAAGCTGCTCGGTATACGGCCAGTTAATATCCGGCCGCGCCGGGTGGCTGAGCTTGTTCATTTCCGCACGCAGAGCAATAAAATCAGCCAGCGTGCGCGGGTCGCCACCGGTTTTATAGTGGCGGTCGTGGTGTGTTGTCATCATGATGTCTTTCAGCGAGAGATTAGAGGGCGGAGCGGGCGTCAAGGTACTGCTGACGTTTGAGGTGGCGGATCAACACCCTGCCCTCGGGCATAAACTCCGTGCCGTAACGCACCAGGCCAAT
Source organism: Klebsiella sp. A-Nf5 (assembly GCF_002810545.1). Lineage (NCBI taxonomy): Bacteria > Pseudomonadati > Pseudomonadota > Gammaproteobacteria > Enterobacterales > Enterobacteriaceae > Klebsiella > Klebsiella sp. A-Nf5. The sequence continues at coordinate 198,856 of NZ_PIOG01000268.1, forward strand.
ATCCTTCAGCTCCGCATCAATGGCATAGCGCAGTTCGCCTGGCGCATGCTGATCGAGCATCACCACCGCGATCCGCTGCAGGCGCGGTTCGTATTTCAGCAATACCGCCGATAACGTGCTCATCAGCTGGTGCGCCGACGCCGGCATGCCCTGGAGGATAGCGGTCATATCCGGCAGGCCGTAGTCCGGCAGATGCGCCAGCGTTCCAGCCCGACAGTTGAGGATGCGCTGCATGTTATCGAGCACCGACAGAATGACCTGATCCGTTTCGCTGACAGTATTCAGGTCAAGCCCACCGGAAAAATTGCCGTACAGGATGTCATACAGGGAGGGACGAGGCATTTTCACTTCTCCTTAAGCGGGTGCAGAGTCAGTTGATTTTGGCTGGCTTCGATAATGCGCGGCTTCGCCGGGTCAAGATCGTCCCGGGTGAGTACCAGCCGCCAGCTGTTTTGCGTTAGGTCTGGATCGATAAACATGGCCGCCACCGCCACAAACTGCGCGCGGGTTTCCATGGGCATATCGACGGTCACCGATTCGCCCGGGCGCAGGCGAACATCTTTTTCCGCCACCCGGTCCGCCTGTAGCGCCTGACCATCGCCGGCAAACAGCGACGGGTAGTCAGTATTGTCAAACGCCTGCCGGTCCTTCAGCTGGTATATACGCACCACCGTCGCCAGGGAGGCGCCTTTGGCGTTGTTATTCACGCCTTCCCGGGCGCGAAGATCCAGATGCAGGGTTTTCACCTGGGGGTAAAAAATGGACTGGGTCACGGAAACGGCGCCGTCTTTTACGGTCTGCGTCAGGCCGCAGCCGGTTAAGACGGTAACCATGAGGAATGCCAGCAACCTGGCGGAGGGTTTAACTGCGGTAATCACCATCTTCATCGCTCTCCCTGCGGTGGATATTTTCCCGGACGCGCTGATAGCGCCCCAGATAAATCGTGATCCTGTCGTCAGCCTGTTTCTGCGCATCCAGCGGACGTAACACAGCGGTACGGCCAAGCTGGACGGCATGCGCCTGCTGGCAGCAAAGTTGCGCATCCGGCAGTAAATGGCGGGCGACGCAAAGCTGTAGCCGCACGTCGAGATGAGATCCGAGCCAGACGTGCAGGAGCGCCATCAGGTCGCTGAACAGTTCGCCGCCGGGCAGCCAGCCGCGGACCTCATCAGGCTTTTCCGTCGCCAGCTGCAGCAACACCTGACTGTTCACATACGTGGCGTGGGTTCCCATCACTGGCCTATGTTGCAGGCTAACCGGCTGGCGGACGCTCATCGTTAATGGCTGCGACAAGGGGATACGGCACGGATCGTGGTGGTACACCGTCGCCCGGGTCCCCGGGGCCAGGAGCGCCACCAGCGCCTCCATACCTTCCCCGGATCTCCCCGGCAGCATCATCACCGGCAGCAGCGCCAGAAATCGCGACAGCGGCGCTGCGGCAACGGCGGCACATCCCGGTATGCCCAGCCCCGCCAGGCCCAGCAGATACTGCGAGGTGTTGTCCGTGCCCCCCGCCCGAAAGGTTGCCGGGTAGGAATATTTGCGCCAGATACGGTAATACTGGGCGATCAGACGATGGTTAAAGATATCGAGGAAATCCTCGGTCGCCTCGACGCCTTCCCGCCGTTGCGCAATGTCATCGCTATAGTGGGTCGGCAGCGGGGATTCCACGCCGTAGAGCCCCATAAAAGCAACGCGCACCGCCGGCGGTCGGGGCGGTTCAGGAGCGTCCATTCCACGGATTTCGCCGGCCGGGAAACCCATCCCCGGATGCGGGCGAAAGCGTATGGGCTCATCACCCAACTGCCAGTCGCTGCCGATGACCGGCGCCTTCGGCTGGATCTTCTCCAGCAACTGGCAGAAGCGGTAAAAATTCATGTACGGCAACTGAGGCCGGAGCTGCGCCATCAGCCGGGCAGGCGCAGACTGTGATTCTCTTTCCACCGGATACATTTCCCTTCAGGTTGAACGATGAGCGTTAGCTGGTTGAACTGATTCATATCGGCATACAGCGCGAAAAAGCGGTTGAGCATGTCGCCAAACAGGTGGACATCGCCCGCGCCGGTAAATCCGCTACCGTCGAGCGTCACTTCGATATCCAGCCCGCGCAGCAGGAATCCCTGTTCGAAACGCTGAATTCGGTGATGGCTGACCGCCAGAATAACGTCCAGACGACGGTTATTGAGCTCATCCTCCCGCCAGTTGTAGAGCGACAGCGTACCGCGCAGTACCTCGGCGCTGCTCATCATGTTGAGAAAACGGGTGCCCAGATGGCTCATGACCCGCCAGTGGTAGCGGTCTTCCGCCGGGGGATATACCGGCAATGTGGGCTTACAGAGATTGCGGACGGTAAGCGGCGTGGCTGATATCGACTCACAGCGATCCAGCAGCGTGCTCTGTAGCGCCCGGCGCGGCAGCTGGCCGTTAGTGCCGGTGATGCGCAAGGAGACCGTTTCCCGCGCCAGCGCCCGGTCGGCCTCCCATTGCTGTCCGCCGAGGATAAGCCAGGTGTCGTGCATACCGGTAACGCCCCGCTTGACGCGGGTGTGGTAGTAGCGCTCCGGCGCATGGCGACGCATCATTCCCCCCTGGTGACGAAAGCGGGTGAAAGGCACATAGCGCGCCTCCCCGGTGCGCCCGGAGCCGGTCACGCTGTCGACAGAATAGATTTCGGTATGCCCGTCCTGCAGGCGCTTCGGACGCAGGAGGTATTCGCTCTCCAGCCCGCTGATGGTCAACGGTTCGGCCTCAAGGGTAAACAGGTTAATCACTGGCACACAGTGCAGGCGCAGGCTGCTTGCGCTGACGGGTAAATCGCTTTGCCAGACCTCGCTGAACACCACCTCAAGCGTGAAATGCGATATCCCCGCCGGCAGGGTGATGTTTTCCAGGCCATTTAGCTGCACGAACATAAATTTTTCGCGAAAGGTGAAATACTCGAGCAGCAACTGATAGCCGCTGAAAGCGCTCTCCCCCTTCGGCCATAAACGATCCTCCTCGCTGAATCCCCCCGGGGAAAAATAGCCGTCGAGGCTTATCCGCTCTGTCTGACCCGGCAGGCGCAGGAACAGCGCGGCCTGGCGTCGGGTCAGCCACAGATGGAGGGCGCTGCCGGTAACGGCGTCTTCCCCCAGGTACAGCGGCAGGCGGCGGAGATCGGTCTGCGACCAGTCCGCCAGCTCGCTACAGGTGAAGCGTAGCCGCAGGACCGAACGTCCGTCCGGCTCCGCCGTCATCACCGCCTCCTCTATCGCCAGCGGATTAAGCGTCAGATCGCGGGTGGTTCGGTACCGGCACACGGTATTTTTCGGCCCCAGTGGGCGGGAGCTAATCTCAAACCCGGCGGGCACCGTTTCCGCCATCTTCATCGCCGGCAGCGTTGGGGTCAGCGCCACGATCGATAGCGATGGAATGGTGCGCAAATAGTGCGGCCACAGCATGCTGACCAGCCCCTCGGTCAGCTCCGGCAGATCATCATCAATTTTTTCGCGCAAGCGACCTACGGAAAAGGCAAAGCCTTCAAACAGGCGCTCAACGTAAGGGTCCGGCGTACCGGCTTTATCGAGATCCAGCATCGCCGCCCGATCGGGGTGAGCCTGCGCGAACGCTTTTGCCGCCTCGCGCAGGTAGCGCATTTCAGCGTCAAAATATCGCAGGGTTAAATCGTCCATTATGAATATTCCATTATTCGTCTACAGGGAGACACGCAGCATGGCTGCGCGGTCAGATTAGTTGGCCGTCGGGCGGCCATGAGCGAAGGAGGCCTGGCGTTGCAGGTCAACGCCAATCAGTCTGGGAGGCGGTTTCAGTATCCCTCTTCTCCGGGTATATCGTCGGTCAGCGGAACACGCTCAGCAGGCGCGCGCACGCTGAATATCGTCTCCGGTAGCGTAAAGTTTCGCAGAGACAGCAGCGCCAGCGGTCCTTCCCCCGCCTCGGTACGCAGCGTGTAGTTCAGCAACAGACCATCCGGCGCTTTCCAGCTCAGGCTCCAGCTGCTGCTCGTTCCGGGATAAGCGCTGACTACCGCCTTATCCAGCAGGCGGATCCACCCCCAGGCGCCCGGGAAATCGCCATACTGGCGGGTGCCCGCCCGGGTACTGATCCAGCTCAGACTGGCGCCCGGCGCTTCGGTGTCGGCGGGCCAGCTGAACCGCCGCCAGGTCGGCATCTGGTTCATATAGACAAGTTTCTGACTGTCAATCAGCAGCTCCGTCTGCATCACGCCGTCCGCGGTGCCGGGGCGAAGCGCAAAATGCAATCCCGCTTCGCCGTTGGCGAACGCGACGTCGGAGAGATGGCTCAGGGTATTCATCGCCTGCAGAAAGGCCGGGTTAAATGTCAGTCCCTGAGCATTGATACTGTCCGCCATCCAGCGGCTCCCCTCTTTATGCAGCACACCCTTCAGCCGGGTCTGCAGAAAGCGGGCGATGCGCCCGGTCTCGCTATTAAGATATTTTGCCAGCAGCGGTAGAGAGACTTCACTGCTGGTATTTTTAAAGGGGTAGCGACCGCCAAAAGCGCTATTCCAGTCCTCCACCACCGCGCTGCGCCACTGGGCGTTGAGACTTTCCGCCGCCGGGGTCAGCACCTGCTGCCAGGCCTGCTCCATCGGGCGAACAAACAGCGTCTGCCCAAAACCACTCCACTGCTGGCCCAGTCCCGCCGCCACCAGGCTGCCGTAGTCGCGCGTTTCGGTTAAATCCACGGCCTTGCCCTGGAACACCGTCTGCGCAAGCAGGCGGGTCATCGCCTGCGGGTCGGTGGCGTTGGTGACCTGCTGCAGGCGCAGACGCACCTGGGTGACGCGGGTCAGGAAGGTCTGCAGGCTAAGACGGCTGGTGGGCGTCCCGCCGTCGCGATTGTCCAGCAGCGCCAGTACGGGCCCGAAGGTAGCATCCAGAGGACCGCGCGCGCCGGACCGTTGATCGATGGCGGGCGGGTTGTCACGGTTGAACAGCTGCCTGGCCGATTTGACCAGCGAATCGGCGATGGCTTCCCCGGTCTGGCCGGTTCGCCCCTGCACGCTCAGGGTGTTCATCAGCGCCACCAGCGGCGACTGGCGCACATCGGCCATCAGGGTCAGCTGGTCAATGGCATCAGAGAGGGTCGCCGCGCGCTGCCAGCGCAGACTGTTGAGAAAATCCAGCCAGGCGCCGCTGAAATCAGCGAAATAACGCTCCGCCAGCCTGGCTCGCAGAGCTTCCGGCGACGTCGACTGCGCGGCAGTCTGCTTCGTATCGCTCAACACCCAGTCCATTTCATCGCGGCGCTCCGCGACCACTTTCTCAATGGCCGGCTGCACGGCCTGCTCCCAGGCCTGACGGGTAAATATTCCCGGCACCACCTCATCAGTGCTGAACAGACGCGAAGCATCGGTGTCCGCAGTCATATCCGCCAGGCGCATATCGGCATACTGATTCGCCACCTGCGCGAGCATCTTCTGGTAAAGCGTGGACTCACTGTTGCGCTGGCCCATCTGTCGAATTAACCGTGTGCGCACCTGGCTGACCAGACCGTCATCGACAGGCAGACGCCACTGCGGATGCGACACCAGACTGGCGGCATAAAATGCCAGCAGCGAAGGGCCGCTACCCTGCCAGACGCCGTCCGCCACGCCGGAACGCTGCGGCCACTCGCGCATCAACGCTCCCGCAAACCACGCAGCATCCATTCTCTCCGGGCGGGCCAGCATCAGGTACAGTTTCAACTGGTCGTAAGCGGTCTTCGTCATCGTCTCACGCAGCGGGCTGTCCGGCGGCAGCTGTGCGAAGGCGTTCAGCTGCCGCTGAAGGTGCGCTGCTGCCGCATCGCGCAGCAGCGGCTGCGCCCTCTCTCCGTAGCGCGGAAACAGCGCCGCCAGCAGGTCATCGTTCTGACTGAGGCCAGCGCGGAAGTACCACGGCGCGCCGTGCTGCGAGCGGTATTCCAGTTGAGAAAGCGTTTTCTGTAACGCGGAGAGCGCATGCAGGCGTACGGCCAGCGGTTGTTTTCCCGCCGAGGCCTGCTGCACCTGCTGCTGTGCGGTCGCCACCAGCTCGCGGTTGGCGATAAAAGAGACTGTCATTGAGGCGGCCCAGAGTAACATCAGGGCGGCAGTGGCCACGCTCATCCCACGCATCCAGTTGACTCCCTGTTTGCGCGGACGTAGACCGGCTGGCAACCACAGCACAGAGTCTGGTATCGTTTCCCAGCGGTTATCCCGTCCCCAGTGATGACTGACACTGCGACCAGCCTCTACTGACGCCTCACTAAATACCACCCCGGCCAGCGGCAATGGTCTGTATGGATTAAGCAGTATCGATAACGATTCCACCACCGCTTCCGCTTCCCGAGTCAACTGGTCGGCCAGCGCGAGTAAAAAATTGTGCTGTGGTTGCCCGCATATCTGCTGGATGCCCTGCTCTATCAGTAACGGCGCCAGGGCAGTGAACTGTTCGGCAACTATTTGCGGCGTACAACCTGCGGGTAACAGGCAGCCTACAGGCTGAGTGATACGTCCATTTTTTTCGTTGCCCCCCTCATACAGCGACCAGACGTATAGGGGAAGTTTCCAGCCAAGAGCTTCGTAGCGTAGCTTTAGAGAGTGAGACACATTGTCCATTTCATCTGGCGTGAGCCTGGGCTTCGTTCTGTTCATCGTTGTCAAAACGCCGTCAAAGCCCGATGTTACCCACACCATACCATCAGCCGGGCGATAACGCAGTTTACGCAGCGCTGTGAACCAGGCGTTATCTACCGCTGCCCCAGGGTCTCCCCCCCACAGCAATAATGTACCCTGATCTTCTTGCCAGAGTTCCTGCGTGAGCTTTGGGGTCAGTTGTTCTACGTCTCTGACTGAGCCAATTATCAGCAGAATACGGACTTTGCGGGACCAGGCGCGTCCATACTGATAGCGTAGAATCTGGTGAATTTCCCCCACCGTAATATGATGGGGAGGTGTCAGCGCCACGCGCCCTTCTTCGCCGGGTAAGACGTTGGCCTGCTGCGACTGCCGGCGATATAAACTCTCCTTCACACGGCGGGACATTGCAGGAAGATAAAAAACAAATACCAACGCCAGACAGACCAGGACAAACGCCAGTACCTGCTCGCCCCGCGTATTGATATTCAGCATGCCGCCATAGCGGGTGATCCCCCACCATATTGCAGCCATCCCGGCCAACGTAAGCCCGGCCAGGCCAAACCGGCCCAGGCCATTACCCGGTATATTCATCTTCACTCCCTGTGGTGATGGTACTGATAAAATGTTCCTGTTCGCTGGAAAATAACGCCAGCAGGGGCTGTTTACGGAGGCTGACCAGATCGGCTGCCAGCGCGGTCAGGAGCCAGGGCGCTGCGGGTCCCGGAATACCGCACCATTTTTCCAGCAGCGCGATATCTTCAGCTTTCCATGGGGTATGCATTTTGCCGCCCTGCGTGATAAGCGCGGCGCTTCTTTCCGTCCATTTTTTTGCGTCCCCGATAACGGAGGGCGTCTGGCAGGCGACAGTCTGGGTTTCCAGAAACAGGGTGATATCGTCTTCAAAGTTCGTCATATCTAAGGGCATAGGACGTAACAGCCGTGATGAGTGCGGCAGATGGTATTTTTGCGCCACATCATCGCTGGTCAGCAGCAGCACGGCCAGCCCGTCGGAGTATGCTGTACCACCGTTGAGCTGGATGACCAGGAGTAGATTGACCGTCAGTACAGGCTGCTTCAGGCGCTCCTCCACTTCCGACAGTGAGAATGAGCCGGTAACGGTAATATCATCAGACACGGCGCGGCCAGGAATGTGTTCTTTCCAGAGATTACTGAAACTGCTGGTCAGCTCAGGCGAGGGATTATCCGTGATCAGGGTGACATGCAGCGGTAGCTCTTCCGGTAGGCACTGCACGCGCTCTTCTATACTGGTCAGCAGCGCATGCATCGCACTCAACTGCACGGGCTCTTCTGCCGGAAGGTAATTAATCCTGCGGGTAAGTCCGTATTGCTGAGGCCGCTCACTCCCCCAATGCGCCGCAGAAGTATGATCCGGCAACAGCACTGCACTGCCCAGAACGGCCAGCCAGCGCCCGGCCCAGTCTTCCCACCTCTGCTGTCCGTATTCCGCCTCTTTCAGCAAGAACTGATGCGCTTTCAGATCCCTGTCCCGCAGATAGCAACGCAGACAAAAAATCAGCAACCAGCATCCTGCAGGCATCAGGGATACCCACCAGATATTTATCACTGAGAGAATTTTTACGGTGCCGGAAGCATGGAGGATAAAGAGCAGGATACCGATAATCGCCATCAGTACACCGGCAAACAGCCATCGGGTCAGTGAAGGAGCCGATGGCTGCTCCATGGTCAATGCTTTTGTTCGTACCCAGCCCATTTTTTATCCTATCGCGCATTCCGGCGCGCCGGAAATCACCTGGCAACCGCACTGACATTTGCAGCCATCGACCACGATGGCTTTATCATCGGAAGACCATTCCGGCGCTCCCTCAATAATGGCATTAGTGCCATGTCCCGGAATCGGGCAGCTGACTTTATCCCCCACCAGCGCTACGGGCTTTCCATTTACAATCATGGCGGAGGATGCGGAAATAACAGCACCGCCGTGCGTGGTTTTATCGCCGAGTAATACAAAACCTTTGGACATTGAATTTCCTTTTATATATCAGCGATACAGTAATTGTTAATTAGAATACTCAATCGCATCTATTTCAACCTAAAGAGTGAGACAATAACATTTAATAACAGACAAAAACCGGCTACTCCTATCAAAGAAAGAATAATAAACATAAAATAATATCTGGAATATCTGCACGCCTCTCTTTACTTAATATATACTTCTTCCCCCAGGTGATATCCCCTACATTAATAACTTTTCACTTCGAACGCCAATTGCCAGACGACCTTATACTCGCGAGATCCGCCTTAATTTCTATTGCATGCTCTATACAATAAAAATACACTAACAACAAAATAATCAGAATTATAAGAAAATAAAACAGACATTTTCTGATTAGGTGGCAACAGTGGGTATACCTCGCTAATACGACGACTATAGCTCTCTATCGTTTTGCGTTCGCCATAACCTATGGGAAATCCGAAGCGTTCGCGCATCCATCGCTGCGTCATTACTGATTCAAGACTAAATGGCAGCGGATTAGGAAATAGCCAAGCCGTTTTTTTTTCATCTTCTAACCGCAAAGTCACTTCCTCAAGATTTTTTCTAGTTATTGATAAAAGATAAAAATATTCCTTACCGCCTCATATCCAGCCTGAAAATATCATCACCAACAGTAATCGTTGGTTTTGTTTTGTAGGGAATTAAACCTTGTTCATAAATATCCTGATAAGGTTTACCTAATTGCTTCACAAGTGTTTCGATATCAATATTCATTTGCCACAAAGTCGCTTTTTCTCCAGCGCAATATGAATCTCCTTTGCTCGCTTCAGTGGATAAAAAGTCACGGTTTCTGCAAATAAATCATTGTTATAGATAAATCCGACAGAACTATTTTGATGAGGCATAGGTAAGGTATATATCTCTTCCCCCCCTATAAGCAGTCATAACAATTTTTGCTTCAACGTAAACCATCGGAAATCCTAGATAAGCCCGCACCCACTGCTGAATCATAACTCGTTCCAGACCAAACGGCATAGGATTAGGAAACAGCCAGTCAGTTTTGGCTTCATCTTCAAACCTTAACATTTCTTCTTTCAGATTTTTAATGAGCACCACTTTTTTCCGTTGACAATCATCGTTGATGATGATGAAATAATTTCACTACTGTACATGATTTTACCATCCATTAGAAAAAAACCTTATATGTTGAACGCCACCGATTTTTTAAAATAAGATATAGCATCACACATTATTTATTAACGACACAACGAAATACATACTGCGGACCAACACCATATTTTTCATAGTCATCGTCTTTATCGATCTTCGGAACTGGCAATTTTGATTGCCTGAACATGGTTAAAGCGTACTGTCTGTCGCCGCCAATATATCCACGCAGGACTTTTTTAGTACCCTGCGCAGGCCCCTGAGGATCGTTTACCGGAGAATGAGAGTAATAATCTGCTGCATACCAGTCATTAGTCCATTCAGAGCCACTAAGCCCCATATCATACAGACCCAGGGGGTTTGGGGGATATTTGCCTACCGGGTAAAATGGGAAACCAAAACCATCTGTATATTTATCTAATTCATCTTTACCCGGAACATTTTTTCCAGGTAAATAGTCACCATTATTTGTTGGAAACTGAAAATATTGACCTCTGGATCTTGCTGCATATTCCCATTGCGCCTCTGTTGGTAAATCAATCTTTTTACCAGACTCCTTACCTAACCACTGACAATAGTCTTTTGCCTGTTGCCAGGTAACACCAACAGAATAATATCCTTTTTGCAAGGATGGATAATTTTTTAAAAAAATATGGATGGGTGCTTTTTTTACCCCTGTTATCTGCAAATATTTATTATAATCATCATTGGTGATTTTGTATTTTGATATCGAAAAATCGCTTAATACAACCTTATGTAATACCTTATCATCCTGGTTTATGCTGAAAGGCAGTTTTTCACCGACTAACGGCCCAAAATCCCCCATTAAGAACTCGCCGCCCTTAACGGGAACCATGTTAGAGAGTGACTTAGCAACAAGCGCTTCAGACAAGGTTTCACGCTTGTCAGTACTCTTCTGGTCGCACCCGAGCAGAAAACTGGCGGCAACAGTAGCAACTACGATTAATTTTCTCATCTTATCACCTAAGCCTTTGCATCAGGCAGTCATTGTCCCCGTCGGGTGCTGGTCGTCGATAATGGCAAGATATTCTGACATCAGGCTATCCGGGACAGGTTTAAACAGGCTGTCCAGCGGAATATTATATTCATTGAGCGTTCCGACTATAATATAGTATTACAGTCAAACGATATCATTTATTAATAACGCAACGAAATACAAAAAGAGGACTAACTCCAAACTTTTGATAATCATCACGCCCAGCAAATTTTGGCACAGGTTGTGACGATTGCCTGAATATAGTCAAGGCATACTGACGATCTCCGCCAACATACCCCCTTAAAACTTTTTCATTACCTTTAACTGGACCTTGAGGATCATAAACAGGGGAGTGGGAATAATAATCAGTTGAATACCAATCATTACTCCATTCGGCTCCACTTAGCCCCATATCGTATAAACCTAGCGGATTCGGAGGATATTTCCCAATTGGATAAATAGGAAAACCATAACCATCTGTGTATTCATCTAATTTCTTTTGTTCAGGTATATTAGAACCAAGCTCGAAATTTCCATTATTAGTCGCAAAAGGAAGATACTGCCCTCTTGACCTTGCCGCATATTCCCATTGTGCTTCTGTCGGTAAATCAATATTTTTATCGGACTCCTTACCTAGCCACTGACAATAATCTTTTGCCTGTTGCCAGGTCACACCAACAGAGTAATCACCTTTTTGCAAGGATGGGTACTCTTTTACCAGAATATTAATGGGAGGTTTTTTTATTCCTGTTATCTGCAGATATTTATTATAATCATCGTTGGTAACTTTAAACTTTGATATCGAAAAATCGCTTAATACAACCTTATGTAATACCTTATCATCCTGGTTTATGCTGAAAGGCAGTTTTTCACCGACTAATGGGCCAAAATCCCCCATTAAGAACTCGCCGCCCTTAACGGGAACCATGTTAGAAAGCGACTTAGCAACAAGCGCTTCAGACAAGGTTTCACGCTTGCCAGTACTCTTCTGGTCGCACCCGAGCAGTAAACTGGCGGCAACAGTAGCAACTACGATTAATTTTCTCATCTTATCACCTAAGCCTTTGCATCAGGCAGTCATTGTGCCCGTCGGGTGCTGGTCGTCGATCATGGCAAGATATTCTGACATGAGGCTATCCGGGACAGGTTTAAATAGTCTCTCCGGTTTATTGGAACATTCATTCAACGTTGTTGCTCCGGTTAAAATGATATATGTCACCACCAAACGACATTATTTATTGATGACGCAACGGAAAACATACTGCGGACCAACACCATATTTTTCATAGTCACCATCAACTTCTTCTGGGAGTGGTGAAGCAGATTGTCTAAACATAGTCAATGCGTACTGTCTGTCACCGCCAACATTCCCGCGCAGGACTTTTTTAGTACCCTGCGCAGGCCCCTGAGGATCGTTTACCGGAGAATGAGAGTAATAATCTGCTGCATACCAGTCATTGGTCCATTCAGAGCCACTGAGTCCCATATCATACAGACCTAAGGGGTTTGGCGGGAACTTCCCTATTGGATAAAAAGGAAGCCCAATACCATCAGTATAACTATCCAGTTCGTCCTGGTTCGGGAAATTTTTCCCGGGTAAAAGCTCACCATTGTTGGTAGCAAACGGAAGATACTGCCCTCTGGATCTTGCTGCATACTCCCATTGCGCCTCTGTCGGCAAATCAATTTTTTTACCGGACTCCTTACCTAACCACTGACAATAGTCTTTTGCCTGTTGCCAGGTCACATTTGCTGAATAATCATCGGATAATAAAGATGGATGATTTTTCATAAATGGACCTACCGGCAGTGCTCTTTTATTAGTAAGTTTTGTATACTCTTTATAATTCTTATTAATAACCTTATATTTTGATATTAAAAAATCACTTAACACAACCTTATGTAATACCTTATCATCCTGGTTTATGCTGAAAGGCAGTTTTTCACCGACTAACGGTCCAAAATCTCCCATTAAAAATTCGCCGCCCTGTACGGCGACCATGTCAGAAAGCGACTTAGCAACAAGCGCTTCAGACAAGGTTTTACGCTTTTCAGTACTCTTCTGGTCGCACCCGAGCAGTAAACTGGCGGCAACAGAAGCAACTACGATTAATTTTCTCATCTTATCACCTCAGCCATTGCATCAGGCAGTCATTGTCCCCGTCGGGTGCTGGTCGTCGATCATGGCAAGATATTCTGACATAAGGATGTCAGGAATGGGTTTAAATGGCTCATCCGGGTCAACAAAAACCGGGAGGTTATTATGCAATAAGGTGAGCTTTTCGCCATAATTGGTGTAGAAAAAAAATTTGTGTTCCCCGATACCTAAAAAGTTAATCACATCTTTTTCATTCAGTTCTTTATTACCTTTCTTCTCCCCTGGCGACAACGTCAAATGCTGCATAACATTGTTATAATCTGCCTGACTTTGTACCCACTTCAGTGCCATAAACACCGCTTGCTTTCGCCTCTTGAGAGGACCGAGCTTCCAACTGTTAACGGAAAAAAAATCATTATTTTGATTGCGAGGGTCAAGCCAGTCCACCCAATTCTGATCAATTAATGTGGCAATCACTGCCCCTTTTGTTTCTGGAGGAGTATATTTTAGCTGATCCGGATTAGACAAAATACTATACATTAAATCAATTCGTTTTCCCTCATCACTAATCTGATTACTCAAGTTAACTAACACTCTAGTTACATCGATGTACATCGCATCAATTGCCTGTATCCCTTGCGCAGCCATAATAATAGGAATTGCACATAAAGATCGAAAGGCATCCCCTGCCATCATCTGCTCAAGCTTCTGATAATCAACATTCCTTAGCATAAGCATAAAACTCTTCATAAAAGCCGCAAAGCTGCTGCCATCAACTTCAAAACCGACTTCCCCTTTGGCCCCCACTCCCCAACATAAAGCCGCTTTACAGTAAATACGAAAACGTCCCTGAATATAGGTGATATAAAAAACCCCACTTCCCCCAGCGCCTGCCTGCACCGTCATCCCCGCTTCCAGTTTGGCTATCGCGGCAAACTTCTTCTCTTTATTGACAATGGGTTTGTTATCTTTCTCGACACCTATAGCTACTGGCGTATCATCAGGATGCGGGTCAAACCACTCAATGGCACCACTGATATTACCTCCCGCCTGAGCACCAACAAAAACACCAATTTCACCTCCCCCCTGTGCTTCAGGTATCGTTGAGGTCTTTAAATTCACCTGCTGCTGTCCTGGCAACGGTGGAGCAGTCAGGGTTGCAGGACGGCCTTTAATGCTATAGCCCTTTCCCATTTCTCCACTCCAGTCTACTGTCACCCCTAATTCAATTGCAGCACTGGCACCAACGCTACCTGACAATACCAGTTTCATGGCAAAACGCAGCGCTCCCATATTACAGACACCATCCGGTGTCTGTGGCGTCACTTTTTTCGCCGGAAATAAAAGGCTGACACCTAACCTGTCCGGCAGGTACAGGGCCATTTCGGCCTTCGCCTCCCCCAGTGCAAAACTGGCATGACCTTCAATTTTGCCCTCCAGTTTTTTTTCTGACGGATTATATTCCGCTGATGCACCCGCTCCATGGCTGTAGCGCAATAGTTGAGCCTGCGCGCTGATATCAACATACTGGTGATATACAGATTCGTCGACTTTACCATCCCCCTTTGGCCAGGTCAGAGATTTGTTCATTTCCTCTGCCCAGTGACTGACAATAACATTCGTATCGTCAACAAGATCGAATTTCAGTGAAACAGGTACGTTACTTAGTTGTTTTTTTAGTTCCGCTGTATCTATTTTTCCCTGACGTATGGTTTTATTAACCGGATTACCATTCGCATCCTGAGAAACAATAGTTTTGTTTTTATATTTTATGAAACTGGCTTCACCACTTTCTTTATCAACTTCGCTGAGCTTATATGTTCGCCACTGGTGTTTTATTTTATCGGAACGCACATAAGTTTTCTTGAACCCTTTCACTGTGTTATTTTTAAGCGGAATAAGTTCCATTATACCAATGGCAGTATCTTTCATTTTATCATTAAGCAATTCCCCCTCCGGAGGATTCGCTGTTAGTGACATAAGCTCTTTCCGCAAAGCCTGATTTGCTTTGTTTAAGGCTTCATAGGCTTTAGTGATTTCACTTTCAAATTTTCTTGCTGGCACTCTGCCAGCCTGAGTGATTGCTTCAAAATTAATATCATCAAGATTTTTTTGCGCCTGTTTCTGAGTTTCAAGCAAGCCAGACAGAAAATCATGCTCCTGTTCGATAATTTTAGTATCTGAAGCCTCCAGAAAAAGCAATGTTGCGCTACCTGGGTGAAAATAACATTCTGGGCCATATTTTCCTTTTACAACCGTTCCCGTCCCTTGTACCGATGTTTTACTTTTCTCTTCTCCGGTAGCCATATGCTATTCCTTCATTCTTTAAAGTAATTCTATATGCAGGGCATCAGGCAGGGCAGTATAAACTGCAACAGTTTTACCTTCCGCATCGGTCCTGCCTTCAAATACTTTACCTTCACCGGTTGTTATCCTGTACCGGGTAAAAGGTAAAATCTCCCCGGACTCTTCATCTTTTGCAGTAAAAAACTCACTGAAACCGACGGGAAGCTCAGGTTTGTTTGCATCATAATCAGCTGCGCCCATTTTCTGCACATTGGCCGATTTCAGCAGAATATTCCCAGGGCAGCCCAGCTCGATATTGCCACCACTTAGCCTGATATACGCTCCCGCACAGTTCACCACCAGTTCCTCCGCCGCCGTGATTTCCACTCGCCCTTCCACGCTGGTCACGGTGATATCCTTTTTCGCCGTCGCCTCCAGCGCATCATCCTGCGCCTGGATTTCCATCTTTCCCTTCGCCGCAAACAGCTTCATCCCCGCCTTTCGCGCCAGCAGGCTGACGGCTTCTCCCGCCGCCACCGTAAAACGTTTCAGCGCACTGATGTCCGTATTCTGCTGTGACACAATCCCCACGCTGGCGCTACCCGAAGACAACCGTACCGCCTGCGGACTGCTGATGCTCACGCCCTGCGGCGCATTCAGCACTATCCCCGGCTGCGCCAGCTCTTTCAGCGCATCGTTCAGCGTCTGCTGGTTGCCGGTATCTGATGGCAGGGCCTGAGCCGATTCCGCTGCCGACGCCAGGCTTTTCGCAATACCCAGCGCATTTTCAAGCTGCGCAATCGCCTCCTCCATTGCCAGCATCCTGTCGCCTGCCGAAGGCTGTTTATCCGCACTGATAAACACCCCCGCCCCGCCCCGGATGCTCACCCATTTATCCGTACGCAGTTCCGCACCCTCGCCCCGCAACTCCCTCTGCGCATTCACGTTATGCCCGAGGTTCAGCTGCGTCTTGCCGCCGTACTCGGTGCTGAGCTTAATATGCTCCTCGCCGCGCTTATCCTCCATTCGCAGCTTATTATTGGCCGGAGTACGAATCACATTGCGGGTGCTGTTTTTCTCCGTCACAGGGTCGACATGCCGCGAGTCGTGCAGCGCATGCGCAATATACGGCCGGTCGGGATCGCCTTCGTGGAAAGCAATCGCCACCTCCGTGCCCTGGATCAGCGGGAAGTGAAAGCCGTACACGTCGCCGCCGTAGGGTTTGGCGAGACGCACCGGCATGCTTTCCTGACCCTGCCCTTTCTCCTCTCTGTCAGCGTCAAATTTCACCCGGTACAGGCCGGACGCATCCTGCCAGGCGTAGATATCATTCGCCTTCGCGCTGGTCACCCGCGCCGTCATGGTGCCAGTCACCTTCGGGCGCGGCAGCAGCGGCGGACGCCAGCACAATGTTTCGCTGTAGGGCACCGCCAGCAGGGACACCCGCAGCGCCTCCCGGCGACTGGCGGTAAAACCTGTGCCGGTGATTAACAGCGGATCCTGCACGGGCGCAGGCAGGGTCGGTGGGAGGCTGTCGGTAACGGTCAGCACCTGAGCCGGCGCCAGCCAGGCTGCAGTACTGCTCGCGGTAATAAGCGTCTGGTGAGCCAGAAAACGCTCATGGTCGAGACGGGCATAGAAGTTGGCGGTCTCCGTCTGCGGGTCGATTTTATCGCCACGCTCCCGGTGACGAAGCTTATAGTGGTATACCTCACCGTAAGTGAGGCCTTCCCCATTTCCCCGGGTCATATCCGCTGTCGCCGACTGGAGAACGCTCTGCGCATCGCGGGGGTTATAATCCCGGGTAGTAACGTTCGCCTCTACGACGTTGTGGGTGATGTTCAGACCCCATATCGATTCCGCACCGCTGTCGCTCATCCCGGACGGGCTGTTTACAGGGAGTGTTTTATCGAACATCAGCACCCGCTGCGCGTCGGCGAAGTGGACCACTTCGCTCTGGGCCTCTTCCTGCAGGGTGAAGAAATAAAATATCCCCACCTCTGCCAGCAGGCGCTGGATAAACGCCAGGTCGCTCTCCTGATACTGATTAATTTGCTCACGCCGCGGATAGTGTTGCTTGAGATTAAACTCATACTCCCAGTCATGCAGGTGATGTTCCTGCAATACCTGCTCCACCACCTCCGGCACCGATTTATTCACGAAAAAACGGTGGCTGCGAAACTGTTTATCCAGTAAGGAGAGGAAGGGTTCGAGGGTTATCTGATATTTCGACTGATCTTCTGAACTGCTGATACGCCGGAAGGCAGTCACCACGCCATGGACGCGTTTGCAGTCCGCCAGCTGCTGCAGTGCGCCGCCGCCCATCGTCAGCATGGCGGGTTTGCTCAGGAGCTGTGCGGCATCAATGTTTTTCTCTGCGCTGGTAAACGTAATGGTGTAATAATAAAGTTCACTCAGCTTTTCTGCACCACTGAATTCTTCTACATCCAGCGATGCGGTACATGAAGGAATATCCAGCTGGTAACGGTTAAGGGTGGTGCCGGTAATCATTGAAAAGGTATCCATTATATTCCTGTTTTACTCCGCAGTAATGACCACCAAAAATCAATTAACAGGATGCACTGTTTAATTTTTTTTAATGATAATCATCTCATTCATCATAAATATATTTATGTGCATATCGATATCTCAGATACCCCACCAGGAATTTCATAACTAAAAGGAAACCCCAGAGATATTTATATTCACTGACTGAGAAATAAAAAAAGCAGCCAGAAACCGGAACCTTCAACGTTTATCGCCGCCAGCATTTCTCTGGCAATGTCCTTAGCGCTATCTATGCTGAGCGCCTTTATCCCCTCTTTCCTGCGCTTCATCCCCGCAGAGGCCCCGCTTTGCCGACAAGATTGACTGGCTGCAGGCACGCTACCGCCCATCGCTGTTTCCTGTTTATCAGGAACCCGTAGCGCACAGGGTCAGGCAGGCATAATGTTGTTGTTCAACGTCCGCGATCGGGTTCGCGGGTTACTCGGTTTCGTTTTTTAAGGCGTCAGCCCCGGCTCCTGACGTATTAGCCGTGCCCGGCGTCAGACAGGCGTCCTTCTGCGGGACCAGACTGATCTCCACCCGGCGATTTTGCGCCCGCCCGTCTGGCGTCTCGTTGCTGGCGACAGGACGACTTGCGCCGTAGCCCTGCACCGCAAAACAACTCTCCGGCACATCGCCGGTATCGCGCATCCAGTCGCGGACCGCCTCGGCACGCTTCAGGGAGAGTTGTTGATTGGATTTATCGTTGCCGATGCTGTCGGTATGGCCTGCCACCACGATCAGCCAGCCGGGTTTGGCCTTAATGCCCAGCAGCGAGTTCACCAGCAGCTTTGTCGAACCCGGTTTCAGCGTCGATTTGCCGGTATCGAACAGCGCCATGCTATCGAGGCGGATCGTCTGCGGCCCCTGCACAACCTGCTTAATGACCGGACGCGGCGGCGGGGGCGGCGCCCAGTCATTGATAGCGGCTTCCACGAAGGGGATCAGCCGCATCCCCTGATACAGCCCCAGCCGGTAACGCAACGGCTCTCCCCGGCGCAGCCAGTCATCCAGCTGGCGGCTGTCGGTACGCAGACGCTGCTGCGCCTGCAGCTTCGGCGTCGGCGGCGTGCCGCTGAGGCGGTGATACACCGCCAGATGATCGCCGACGCTGCGCACCAGGCGCTGGTTGTTGATAAAGGAAGCCAGCATCGCCAGCGCCAGAAAGAGGAAGCCCACGCCAGCGGCAAGACCGGCATCGCGCATCCGGCGGCTGACCCCGTGGCGGTGCGGCAGTGACGACAGCAGAAGATCCGGCAGCGGGTGAGGACCTGGCGCCGCGGCGTTGCCCGGGGAGAGCGTGGTGATCCCGGCGATTTGCTGTTGCCAGAGGTTATTTGCCGCCGCTACCATCGGTGTCAGGCAGATGCCCGCGGCACACAGGTTCAGCGGAGGAAGTTCCGCCTGCCGGGCACGGAATGGCCGGAAAAGAGCGTTTTCGGCCAAGGTCAGAATGCTCTCCAGCCACAGCGTCTGATGCAGGCGTGAGCCAGGGCTGCCCTCCCGCTGCCACTCGGCAACCGACTGGGGCGCTTGCCCCTTCTGCTGCACCTGGAGACCAGGCCTCTCCGGCGTGACGGTAAACCAGCGGCTTTCCCCTGCCTGGCCGCCAGGCGGCGTCACCCAGAACACGCTCCACACCGGCGGCAGACCGTTTAGCCAGGTTCGACACTGAACGATACTCCGTCGCCAGTCGCGCAGCGACTGCGCCAGTTGCTCCCCGGAGGGGTGGTGCTCCGGTACCACCGCCAGCAGCACGGAAACCTGCGATACCAGCGCCGGACGCGCCGCCGCCAGGTACTGCGCCAGCAGCGGCAACTGCTCCGCGCTGTCTCCCCGTAGATACCAGCCGTGACGGGTTTCGCAGTGCGCCGAACGCCCGGGAAACAGACTGTCGGTATCCCCGCAGACCAGAACCACCGCCCCCTGAAAATCCTCGGGCGGCAGGACGATTTCCGATCGCTGACGGCTGACTGCCCGGCGACGCTGACGCCAGAGCGCCGCGCCGCCCGCCAGCAGGATGCACAGACTGAAGATCACCTGGTTGCCGATGGACAGCGGCCAGAAGCCCAGCACCAGCCACAGGGCCAGGATGACGGTCAGTAGCGTAAGCAGACGACGGGTGTTATCACGCATCTCTTATCCCTGCCCTGCTATCTTCGCCACCATCTGTGACAGCACGGCGGAGAAGGTCAACCACAGCGCGGCCAGCGCCACAATGCCAACCGCCCAGCCGCACCAGTACATCCGCCGTCCGCTGCGCAGCCGGGAGGCACGAACCACCACCGGCGCCTCCTGGGTCAGGCTGAACGGCGGGACCCGTGCGCCAAGCGCATGCGCCACGTCCTCACGCCGTTCGTCATCCTGGGCGCGGTACTGCCCGACAAACCCCAGTTGCAAAGTACGATAGAAACAAGTCAGCACTGCCGCATCCGCCGTGGACTCTCGCAGCAGCTGGCGGATCCGTTCCCAGAGCTCTTCCCCGGCGTTGAGAGTGCTGAAAAAACGCGCCTGCAGCGGATCCTTGCGCCACCTGCGGTAGCCATCATCCTGACTGGCGCGGTTGAGGACGCTCTCATCGAGCAGCGCGCAGTAGGCATAGAGCATCTGCTCAGCGCTGGTGTCACTGATTCCTGCCGCCGTCAGCGCCTCGCGCGCCTCGGTCACCCATCGACAGGCCTGACGATAGAGCGCCTCGCCATCGGTCACCGGCTGGCCGCAGCGTAACTGGCTGACCATCAGCCAGCCCGGGTAAAAAGTTTTGTTGATCAGATCGCTTTCAGAGGTATTCATGAGCGCAGTACCGCAAAGAGTTCAAGTTTCACGTCGCCAAGCGATTCCGGGGTATAGAAGGTGCAGTTGCCGGCCTCCAGCATCGCGCGGGCGGCATCGGTGGAGAGATCCAGAGCGAAATATTGGTTTTCCAGACGTAGCGGAATGGCCGCCGGCACGTGGCTCAGCGGTTTGATCGCGATGCCGCTTAGGGCAATGTTGACGACCTCGGCGACATCATCATGGCTACCCGCCTTACAGAGCTGCGGAAAGCGGCTCTGTAGCTGGTGAGGGGGGAGTGAAGAGCGCACCGACAGATAAAAATCCGCCCCCTCGCGCAGCCGCGCATCGTGTAGCCTGCCCCGCCAGATCTCCCGGTCGGCGCCCTGCTCCAGAGCGATGGCGATCACCCTTGAGGGCAGGCTGACTTCGAGCAGCGTATCCAGCAGGGCAAACAGCGGCGGGAATACCTGCTCCGGCGAGGCATGCCGGTAGCGGGGGATAGCTTCCAGATGATGTTCAAGGGAGAAGGTCATCAGACTGCCGGCCAGCCTGGCCAGTTCACGATAGAGCAGCTCCGGATGGCGCGAAGGGTCCTGATGCAGCTCGCTGAGCACCGGCTCGGCGCTGTTCAGCGCGTTGAGCAGCCAGAACAGGGAAACATCCGCCACGGCAAAATCAGCCATCCGCGCATTGCTTTCACGGCGCATGGCCATCAGGCGTCTGCGTCGGGCCTGCAGGCGATGTAACAGCTCGCCCAGCTCACTGATCAGCGTCGGGCTTGCCGCCAGCGACAGCAGCGGCGGGATGAATTCCGGGTCAACGATCCACTGCCCCTGGGCATCGCGCACCAGACGCGCTACCGGGCAGGTAAGGAAGGCCGCATTTTCCTCGGTGGAGAGACGCAGCGTCAGCGCGTGCCGCAGAACGGCCAGCTCGCTGCGTTCATGGCCGGCCAGCTCCTGCACGGTCACCTGCTCGGCGCGCCAGCGGCGCGGGCGGGCGCTCTCCTGGCCGTCATCAAGATTGCCGCCGCTGGCGCTGAGCAGCGGCAGAGCAAGTACAACCTCCACGCTGTCCAGCATCACGCCCGATACATCACGGACCGGTGGCAGAGTATCCGCCAGCTCGGTGTCAATCAGCGTTCCGTCGGCGAAACGCACGATCAGCCGGGTGGCGTTGAGCCGGGAAAGGGTGAGCGCGCTGGCGTCAAACTCCGCGCGCAATACCCCCCACGGGTGGGCGAGCGCCATGCGGGAGACCGTATCGGCGACGTGCGCATCCCAGCGAGCCTGTTGCTGAAACTGCTGCGGGACCAGAAAAGCCCCGTCGCGCCATAATGGGCGGAAAATCTTCATTGCACCTCCTGTGCCTTTCGCTTTCATCTGTCTGCAGACAGGACCAAATGCCCGGTCGGATATCCTTCATCCGCCGTACGTTCGCCTCAGCCTCTGCCTTTGCTCTGGCCTGTTCATCACTAGCGGTTTTTCTCCCGAACGTCGTTCGGCTCGATTTATTGCCTGCCGCTTCAGGGAAAGGAAATATCAACTCTGCCCGCGAGGGTTTAGAAGTCAGATGGTATTCTTTGTACAAGGGAGGTTTATCATAAAGCGAAAAAGCCAGGGGAGGTAACGCCTGGCCCTAAATAATATCTGAATTCAACCTACGGCTGCTTTTATGGCTCTTATTTAATTCATTGAGAAGGAATATTCCATAAGCTATCGTTTTTTTATTTCCCCATTGAATGTTAATTAGCGAATTAATCCCTCCGTCAGGCTTATTTATATTGATCTTAAATATAAATAATAATAAAAATATCATCGCAATCGATATACCTTCATTAGCGCCGAGGCCAAAGCCTCCCCCGGCATCAGAGAGATGCCCGGAGGAGTGCCCCGCCCCACCCGGCCATTGCCAGGCGCTGAATTACCCCGTATTTTGGTTTTCCGCTCCGCTGTGGGCGGGTATCAGGGCGAACGAGAGAGAGAAAATGAAACCGCTATTTGTCTATGGGACGCTCTGTCCCGGTCGCAGCAATGCGCACATTCTGGAGGCGATCGGGGGCGAGTGGCGTCCCGGCTACGTCACTGGCACCTTTTACGCGCGCGGCTGGGGCGCAGCCGCCGATTTTCCGGGGATCGTCCTCAACGCTCACGGCCCACGGGTCAACGGCTATCTGTTCCTGTCCGATCGTCTGGCGGCGCACTGGCCCATGCTGGACGACTTTGAGGAGGGGTACGATCGGGTGCCGGTGGAGGTGACCACCGACGATGGACAACAGGTCAGCGCCTGGATTTATCAGCTTCAGCCCCGGGAGTAATCCCCGCCGCGAACGCGCTGTACAATACAGCAGCCCAGCGCGTTCACGGCTTTGCGGTCAGTCCGCCAGGCTTTCCGCCACTGGAGTCACCAGCGCCTTCTTCTCAGCCCAGCAGGCAACGTTATCGAGCACCAGTTGCGCCATCGCCGCGCGGGTACTCCAGGTGGCGCTGGCTATATGCGGTGTGACGACCACATTACTGCGCTGCAGCAGCCCGGCCGGTACCGCCGGTTCATGGCTGAAGACATCCAGCCCCGCCCCGGCGATAATCCCGCTCTCCAGCGCGGCAACCAGCGCGGGCTCATCAATCACGCTGCCGCGCGAGATATTGATGAGGATCCCTTTCTCCCCCAGCGCCGCCAGCACCGGCTGGTTAATGAGCCCCTGGTTTGCCGCCGTTCCCGGCGTGCAGATAACCAGAAAATCACTCTCCGCGGCCAGGGTCAGCAGATCTTCCCGCCAGGCATAATTTAGCGCCGGGAGACGCTTGCGGTCATGATAAGCAATCTGCATGGCGAACCCCTCGCAGCGCCGGGCGATGGCCTGGCCGATGCGCCCCATGCCCACGATGCCGACCCGCGAACCGGAGACTTTTTGCGTCCACGGAAAACCGCCCGCCGCCCACTCGCCCGCTTCGATAAACTTGTGGGCGGCGACGATCTGCCGCGAGGTCGCCAGCATCAGGCCCAGCGCCAGATCCGCCACATCGTCGGTTAACACCCCTGGCGTATGGCTGACCCGCACCTGGTGCTCAGCGGCCGCCTGCACATCCACGCCGTCATAGCCGACGCCAAAGACGGCGATCAGCTCCAGCGCAGGCAGGCTGGCGATCAGCGCTCGCGTCACGGTGGCTTCGCCGTTGGTGATGAGCACGGTAAAGGTGCCGGCCAGCGCGCGAAAGTCGGCGTCAGTGAGTGCGGTCAGCTCCACGAGGTGATAGCGTCGCGCCAGTTCCGCGGTCAGGGCATCCGGGAGCGAAGCCTGTTTTAACACGTTCAGTTTCATAGCTTATCTTCTTTCAGAGTGTGGAAGGCGGAGGGTTTCTGGCCGCTCCGGGAGACGATGATGCCGATAACTCCGCCGAGGGCCAGCGCCACGGCGACGATCAGCAGTCCGGAGTGATAGCTGTTGGTCAGGTCCTTAATCTTCCCGAGCAGCGGCGGCAGGCCTAAGCCGACAAAATTGGCGATGGTGTTGATAAATGCAATGGAGGCCGCGGCCGCCACGCCCGCCAGCTTCTCGGTGGTCACCGCCCAGAATACCGGCGTTAGCGCGAAATTGAAGCCCACGGTGAGCACCAGCAGCAGATAGGCAACCAGCAGGTTGCCGGCATAGATGGCGACAGCCAGCGAGAGACCGGCCAGAATCAGCGGCAATCCCATATGCCATGCCCGCTCGCCGGTCAGATCCGAATGACGGCCATTGAGGTACATAAACAGGCAGGCGAAAATAAACGGCACCGCGGACAGCAGACTAATGACCACATCGCTCTGCTCGCTGACCATACTTTTGAGGATCAGCGGTAAGAAAAGCGTGATACCGATGGAGCCGAACGCCTGCAGAAACCAGACCAGACTCAGCAGGAGTACCACTTTATTTTTCAGCGCACTGAACCAGGAGGCGTGTTGATTGACTACCGCGCCGCGGTTATCAGCGGCAATCTGCGCCGTCAGCCAGCCTTTCTCCGCCTCAGAGAGCCAGGCCGCCTTTTGCGGGCTGGAAGGTAGCAGCCAGAGCACCAGCGCCCCCAGCACGATGGCGGGAACCCCTTCAATGGCGAACAGCCAGCGCCAGCCGGCAACATCGGCAATGCCATGCATATTTAAAATCAGCCCCGAGACGGGCAGCCCGATGATCGACGCCAGCACCGATCCCATATAAAAGAACGACATCGCCCGCGCCCGGTTGCGCTTCGGAAACCAGCAGGAGATATAGTAAATAATCCCTGGGGTGAATCCCGCCTCCGCCATGCCGAGTAAAAAACGCATAATATAGAGCTGGGTCGGCGTCTGGACGAACGCCATGCCGGCGCTCACCATTCCCCAGGTGATCATTATTCTGGCGATCCAGATCCGCGCCCCCACCCGGGTCATGATCAGGTTGCTGGGAATTTCGAAAATAATATAGGAAATATAAAACATGCCGACCCCAAGGCCGTACATGCTGGCCGTTAATCCCAGATCGGCGTTCATTTGCAGCGCGGCAATGGAAATATTGGTTTTATCAAGATTGGCGACAAAATAGCAGATAATAATAAAGGGGATGATTTTGCTGTTCAGCTTTTTTAATGTAGAAGTACAGAGTTCAATGCTCATAATAATAACCCCATGACTTTGCCTCGGGCAGGGGAAGACCGCCCGCGCCAGGCAAAGATTGATATTAAGAATCGCAGCAGGTATTAACCGGGGACTACCACTCGGCGACCACGCCATCGGCAAGGCGCCAGACGGGGTTCCGCCAGTCAGGAGCGCGTCGGCTCATCTCAATCACTTTCTCTTCGTCGATATCGACCCCCAGCCCCGGCTTCATTAACGGCTTAAAGTACCCCCCCTCCATATTGAAATCGGCTTTGTTTTTCACGAAGTCGAGTAACTCGGCGCCCTGGTTATAGTGGATCCCCATGCTCTGCTCCTGGAAGACAGCGTTGTAGGAAACAAAGTCCACGTGCAGACAGGCGGCCAGCGCGATGGGGCCTAACGGGCAGTGCGGAGCCAGCGACACGTCCGCCGCTTCCGCCATACCGGCGATTTTGAAGCATTCGGTGATGCCGCCAGCGTGAGAGAGATCGGGCTGCAAAATAGCCAGGCCGCCGGCCTCCAGCACCCGCTTGAACTCAAAGCGCGAGAACATGCGCTCGCCGGCGGCCAGCGGGATCGCGGTTTGCGCCGCCAGCCGCGGGTAGTACTCCGCCTGCTCGGCCAGCACCGGCTCTTCGATAAACAGCGGCCGATAGGGTTCCAGCTCTTTAATCAGCAGTTTCGCCATCGGCGCGCTGACGCGGCCATGAAAATCGAGGCCAAATTCAATGTCGTTGCCAAATGCTTCGCGGATTTGCGCCACCGTGTTCACCGCCGCATCCACCGTGCGCGAACTGTCAATCATCCCCATTTCCTGACAGCCGTTGAGTTTGAAGGTATCAAACCCCATCCCGCGCAGCGTCTTAATCCCGGCAATGACCTCGGCAGGCCTGTCTCCTCCTACCCAGCTGTAGGCTTTGATTTTATCGCGCACCAGGCCGCCCAGCAGCTGCCAGACCGGCGCATTTAACGCCTTCCCTTTGATGTCCCACAGCGCCTGGTCAATACCGGCGATCGCGCTCATCAGGATCGGTCCGCCGCGATAAAAGCCGGCGCGGTACATGACCTGCCACAGATCGTTGATCCGCGCCGGATCCTGGCCAATCAGATAGTCCCCCAGCTCATGTACCGCCGCCTCCACGGTGCGCGCCCGGCCTTCGACGATCGGCTCGCCCCAGCCGACTATCCCCTCGTCGGTTTCAATCTTGAGGAACATCCAGCGCGGGGGTAAACGCCAGGTGGTCAGTTTGGTTATTTTCATTTCACAGCCTCTTGATACGCCCTAACAAATGCGGCGGCCTGCTCTGCGGTCCGCGTTACCGGCTGACCGGCGCGATAGAGATCGCTGCCCAGCCCCGCGCCCGCACAACCGGCCTCGATCCATTGCGCCAGGTTTTCCGGCGTGACGCCGCCGACGGCAAATACCGGCACCGACGCGGGCAAAACCGCTTTCAGCGCCCTGATGTAGTCGGGGCCAAACGCCGAAGAGGGAAAAATCTTCAGCGCCTGAGCCCCGGCCTCCAGCGCGGTAAACGCCTCGCTTGCCGTCGCGCAGCCGGCGCAGACGGTCATCCCGTGCCCGACGGCCCGGCGGATCACCGCCGGCTGCACATTGGGGGTCACCACCAGCCGCGCCCCAAGCTGCGCCAGCCGATCGACCTGCGCTTCCTGCAGCACCGTTCCGGCGCCAATCAGCGCCTGCGCGCCGTAGGCCTCGACCACGGCCGGGATGCTCTGCTGCCATTGCGGTGAATTGAGCGGGATCTCCACGGTGTCGAACCCGGCGGCGATCGCCGCACCGACGTGCGCCAGCGCCTCGTCAGGGGTGATGCCGCGCAGAATAGCGATCAGCGGAAGTGAGGTTTGCCACTGCATGTACGATGCTCCTTATACCAGCCAGAAAGGCATCGTCGCCCGACACTGTCGTCACCTGGCGGCCCAGCAGCTGAAATGCCTGCTGATAGCGCGCGGAGAGGGACGGGCCGGCAACGATCGCGATAGCCTGTTCGTCGGCAATGAAGGCGCGCATGCTGGCCACCTCCGCGCCAATTAACAGGCCGGATAGATACTCGCTCACCTGCTCCCGGGCCAGCGCCCCCAACAGGTGCGCGGCGCGGGTCTCAAAAAGCTGTGGCAACACCGCGGGCGCGGCCAGGCCGCGCGCCAGCCCGGCGTGAAACGCCGCCGGCGCAGCCTGCTGCTCGGGTAATCCCGCACCGATCAGGGAGTGCGTCAGCAGCAGATGGTGCAGTTCGCCGGTCATCACCGTGCGAAAGTCCTCAATCCGCCGGCCGTCGGTTTTGACCCATTTGCAATGAGTGCCGGGCATGACATACACCGCCGCAGGGGCCAGCAGGCGTGCGCCGAGGAGCTGCGTCTCTTCGCCGCGCATGACGTTGTGGTGATCTTCGCGGGAAGTGCAAAGCCCGGGGACAATCCAGATCCCTTCATCTACGGCGGTCAACTGGTCGCCAATGGCCGCGAAATCGGCGGGAAGCGGTAAATAGGGCGCGTTCTTCCAGCCCACGTTGCTGCCTACCATTCCCGCCATGACCACTGGGGTACGCCCCTCGCGCCAGCCATGGATTTGTGTCGCTAACACCGCTGCCGGCGATTGACCGTTCAGGCGGGCGATCCCCACCGCCGACTGCCGGCTGTCGAGGCAGCGTTCGCCCTCAAACAGCCAGGCGCGAAAATTGGTCGATCCCCAGTCAACAGCGATGTAGCGAGATGTCATGTGATTTCCTTCAGTCTTCGTGTCGAGCTGGCGATCATGGTGAGCGCCGCCTGCTCTGCCGCGTTGCTGTCCTGATGGCGAATCGCATCGAACAGCGCTTTATGTTCCTGGAGCGTTTGCGGCATGTTGGCCTCATCCCCCATCCAGGTCCGTTCAAATATCGCGCGCTGCAGCGAGCTAATCGCCACGCTGAGCTGCTGCAGCACCGGGTTATGCACTGACGCCAGCACCGCTTCGTGATAGCGAATGTCGGCTTCATTAAAGGCATCGCGCTGCTGGTTGTTGGCGATCATGTCATTCAGCGCCGCCTCAATCTGCGCCAGATCGCTGGAGGTGGCCCGCTCTGCCGCCCAGCGGGCGATCGCCGGCTCCACCAGATTACGCACTTCGCTCATCGCCGCGATGAGCCCCGGGTCTTCATCCTGTTCCAGCGCCCATTGCAATACGTCGCTGTCGAGGAAATTCCACTGGCTGCGCGGCGCGACGAAGGCGCCGCGATAGCGTTTCATCTCAATCAAGCGCTTCGCCTCCAGCGAGCGAAAGACTTCGCGGATGATGTTGCGGGAGGTGGCAAACTCCTCGCACAGGTCAGCCTCCGCCGGCAGCGCCGCGCCGGGAAGATATTTGCCGCTCACAATCTGGCGGCCCAGGGTCACCATCAGCCGATCGGTTTTAGTCAGGTTCATAGCGTGTCCTTAACGGGGTTATGCCCGGTTACTTTACTCCGTTCAGCGCATTTCCACCCGGTCTGGTAGTACAAACGTGAACCTGTTCATCCTTGCCTGCGACACATAGTAGTACTATTAATAAAAATTGTACTACAATCTAGATCACAAAAAAGACAATCCATAACAAAAAAGGATCGTCGGCATGCCAAAAATGGTGGCGACGATCCTTCGCCGGGGACGGGAAAGATGAGCCTGCGAGGCGGGGTTAACGCGGCTTCGGCGGGGGGCTGTCAGGCTAATCGGGGTAACGAACGGTAGGTAGTCTGGCGTCGTTTCGGCCAATGCAGGTATACTTGGCAGATGTTTCCTCAGTTTCAGACATGCAGATGACAAAACTCACCTTACAAGAGCAGATGCTCAAAGCCGGCCTGGTCAGCAGCAAAAAAATGGCTAAAGTCCAGAGAACGGCGAAAAAATCCCGCGTTCAGGCCCGTGAGGCCCGGGAAGCGGTGGAAGAAAATAAAAAAGCTCAGCTGGAGCGCGATAAGCAGCTCAGCGAGCAGCAAAAGCAGGCGGCACTGGCGAAAGAGTATAAAGCGCAGGTGAAGCAGCTGATTGAGATGAACCGCATTACGGTCGCCCGGGGCGATATCGGCTTTAACTTTACCGATAATAATCTGATCAAAAAAATCATGGTCGACAAGCTCACCCAGACCCAGCTGATTAACGGCCGCCTGGCGATTGCCCGCCTGGCGGTGGATAACAAGCCCGAAGGTGAATACGCGATTATTCCGGCGGTGGTGGCTGAGAAAATTGCCCAGCGCGACGCCAGCAGCATCGTGTTGCACAGCGCCCTGAGTCAGGATGAACAGGATGAAGACGATCCGTACGCCGACTTTAAGGTACCCGACGATCTGATGTGGTAACCCCGGGCTTTCCCGCCGCGGGCAATCAAAACGGGCTCGCCTGCTGGATATGCATCGGCTCATGGCTGACGGGGTGGACAAAGCGCAGTTCGCTGGCGTGCAGCATCAGCCGCGGAGCCTGTTCCGTGCCGGGCAGCTCCCGGCCACCGTACAGATCGCAGCCAAGGATCGGATAGCCCAGCAGCTGGCAGTGGATGCGCAGCTGATGGGTGCGCCCGGTCTCCGGGGTGAGCGCCACCCGGGTTAACGTCAGCGCCCTCTCCCCATCCCGTGACTGATACAGGCGGTCAATGACCCGATAGCGCGAACGCGCCGGTTTGCCGTGCCGGGCGCAGAGCGACATGCGCGGGAAACGGGCCGGATCTTTGGCGATTGCCGCCTCCACTATCCCCTCGTCTTCCACCAGATGGCCGCACAGCAGCGCCGTATAGACCTTGTCCACCGTGCGCTGGCTGAACTGTTGGCACAGCAAGGCGTTAATGCCCTTGTTGCGGGCGATGACCATCAGGCCGGAAGTGCCGAAGTCCAGGCGGTGCACCAGGGTGCAGCCCGGAAAGCGCTGAACCAGCCGGTGATGCACGGAGTCGAGGTTGCGCGGATCTTTGCCCGACAGGCTCAGCAGCCCGGCCGGTTTATTGATCAACAGCAGGTGTTCATCCTGATACAAGAGGGTGATCTGTTCGCGGCACGGCGGCGCGACAAAGGTATCGATAATGGTGGACATCAGGCGGCCCTAAGATGGAGTGGCTGGCGATAGTACCCCATTTTGGCCGCCGGCACGACGCTGGCGCACAATCCGCCCTCGCGGCGGCGTCATTTATCACCCACACTTATCGCAAAGGCATGGCCTGCACAGGCAATGTGCTTTACACTGCGCGCTGCAAAATTTGTGTTAACCAACGAGTAATACGGTAATGGCGATGAACGGAACAATCACAACGTGGTTTAAAGATAAAGGTTTTGGATTTATCAAAGATGAAAACGGCGAAAATCGTTATTTTCACGTGATTAAGGTCGCCAATCCTGATCTTATCAAGAAAGACGCGGCGGTGACTTTCGAACCTACCACCAACAATAAAGGGCTGTCGGCCTACGCGGTGAAGGTCATTCCGGAGAGCAAATATATCTATATCGCCGGCGAGCGGCTGAAGCTGACCTCCATCAAATCCTATGTGGTATACCGGGAAGAAGAGCCGGTCGAGACCCGCGTCGATAAAGAAAACGCCGTGCTGTCGGTCGGGCTGCTGATGAACAGCATCCGACCAAAATCCGCGGTGCAGTCGGGGGAGATGCGCTCGGTGAAAAAGCTGGCGATCACCACCTTTCAGGGGACAACCCTGATCTTCTCGGAAGACGAAATCGATATCGATGCCACGGTAAAACTGCTTAAGGTGTAAGCCCCGGCGCGCGGTTTCCCGCGCGCCCGAAGACCTGCCCGATATGCTACCCGCCATCGCCCCTCGCCGGACGGGGCGATGGCGCCAGACAGCCGATAAGGATGCCGCCGCCATGCCCGTAAATTTTGACTTCAACGATCTCTACGCCTTTCGCGCCCTGATGGAATATGGCAGTTTTCGGCTGGCGGCCGAATCCATCTGCCTGTCGCAGTCGGCCCTCAGCCGACGTATCGAAAAGCTGGAGACGGCGCTGGGCAACCGGCTGTTCGAACGTACCACCCGGCGGGTGACCCTCACGCTGTATGGGCAGAATTTTGCCGAACGTTCGGAGCAGCTGCTGGCCCATGTCGAGACGGTGCTGGCGGATATCAGCCAGGTCAGCAAGGCGCGCACCGGGCTGGTGACGGTGGCGACGGTGCCCTCCGCCGCCTACTACTTTATGCCGGAAATCATTCGCAGCTTTCAGGCGCGTTATCCCCAGGTGCGCATCCGGTTGATTGACAGCAGCGTCGGCAATGTGATCGAGGCGGTCAGCAGCGGACAGGCTGACTTTGGCCTCTGTTTTGCCAAAAACCTGCCAGCCAGTCTCGAATTCACGCCACTGGCCGACGACCGCTATGTAGCCGCCTGTCGGTACGATCATCCGCTGGCGCGCAAGACGCACCTAAGCTGGCAGGCGTATTTTGAACAGGATTATATTGGCCTGGATCGGGTCTCGGGCAACCGGACGCTGCTTGACCGGGAGCTGGCGCATCTGACGCCGGCGCGGCCAAGTATCTGCGAAACCCGCCACGTCACCACGATGCTGGGGATGGTGGAAGCGGGCATCGGCATTGCCGCCGTGCCCGCGATGTCGATGCCCGCCGGGGAGCATTCCGTTCTCCGCGCTGTGCCGCTCACTGACCCGGTGGTCACGCGTACGGTAGGCCTGATCCGCCTCAGCGGCCGTATTCAGTCCTACGTGGCGGCAGAGCTGGAGAAGCTGATTATTGAACAGTATCCTTCTGGCTGACCGGCGCGGCGGCGGCCACGCTTCGCATGCCGGTGGCGTGGATGGTCTCCTGCGCCGCCGGTGAGGCCAGATACGCCAGCAGCGCCTTGCCTTCCTGCGGGTGGTCGGCGCTGATAGTCACCGCCCCGGCAAAGCGGGTGATGTACTGCAGGTTATCCGGCAGTTCGCCAACGAAGGTCACGCCGGGTACCGGCAGCAGTTCGCTCACCTGCTGAAAACCGATCGCATACCGTCCCTTCGCCACTTCCGAGGCCACCGGAATGCGCTCCACCATCTGCGCTTTGCTCTGCATCGCGTCATCAATGCCCAGGGTGTGGAACAGCGTCGAGCTAACATAGCGTCCGCTGGCGCTGTCGGAGTAAGCGACCGACGGTGCGGCCAGCAGCGTCGCCCGCAGCTGGTCTGCGCTGTGGATAGCCGGCAGCGGCGCCCCCGCCTTCACCACCACGCCGATCGGCGAGTCGGCCAGCTCCCGGCGCGAATCCGGTTGCGTACGGCCCGCTTTCTCGAGGCTGGTCAGCGCGTCCCCGACCATAATCACCACGTCCGCGTGTTCGCCCCGCGCCAGGCGGTTAGGGATCGCCTGCGGCGTTTTCCCCATCGACGGGCCGGGGATCACCACGAGGTGGTTGCCGGTTTGTTTTTCCCACGCCGGGGCCAGCTTTTCCAGCGCCGCTTTGAAGCCGCCGGAGATCATCACGGTGACCTCTGCGGAGAGCGCGCTGCCGCCGGTGGCGGCCAGCAGCAGCGTGGCCAGCAGGGTTCCTGTCGTTTTACGCATCATCTTCTCCCTGATTAACGTGCTGTCTGCAGCGCAACGGCGCTACGGCGATAGAGATAACAGGTGGCCAGCAGGCCGCAGACCGCGGCAAAGCTCATCCAGTAGCCGGGAGACGCTTTATCACCGGTATACTCGATCAGCGCCGTGGAAATCACCGGCGTGAAGCCGCCAAATACCGCGGTCGCCAGGCTGTAGGCCAGCGAGAAACCTGCCACGCGCACTTCGGCGGGCATAATTTCGGTCAGCGCCGGGATCATTGCCCCGTTGTACATGCCGTAGATAAACGACAGCCACAGCAGCACGCTCAGCATCATCAAAAAGCTCGGCGCGTTCGCCAGCATGGTCAGCGCAGGCCAGGCGGTAGCCAGCGCCAGCAGGGTCATGGCAATCAGCACCGGTCGGCGGCCAAAGCGGTCAGACAGCGCCCCGCCCACTGGCAGCCAGAAGAAGTTGGAAATCGCCACCAGCAGCGTAACCAGCAGGCTGTCAGAGGCGCTGAGCATCAGCACCTTTTTACCAAAGGTCGGCGCATAGACGGTGATCAGGTAGAACGCGGTGGTGGTCATCGCCACCATCATCATCCCGGCGATAACCACCTGCCAGTTCGCCAGCAGCGTGGCGAACACCTGGCGCATCGCCAGATGATGGCGGCGGGCCGTAAACTCCTGGGTCTCCTCCAGCTTACGGCGCAGGACAAAAATGAACGGTACGATCAGGCAGCCGAAGACGAACGGAATGCGCCAGCCCCAGCCGCTGATGGCGCTCTGCTCCAGCACCGCGTTGAGGGCAAAGCCCATCGCGGCCGCCACCATGATGGCAACCTGCTGACTACCCGACTGCCAGCTGGTGTAAAAGCCTTTGCGGCCCGGCGTGGCGATCTCGGCCAGATAGACCGACACCCCGCCCAGCTCGGCGCCAGCGGAAAAGCCCTGCAGCAGACGGCCGATCAGCACCAGCAGCGGCGCCCACAGGCCAATGGTCTGGTAAGAGGGGATCAGCACGATCAGGAAGGTGCCGGTGGCCATGATCGACAGGGTGACGATCAGCCCCTTGCGCCGCCCCACCTTGTCGATGTAGGCGCCAAGAACGATGGCGCCGATGGGGCGCATCAAAAAGCCGGCGCCAAAGACCGCGAAGGTCATCATCAGCGAGGCGAATTCACTGCTCGCCGGAAAAAAGGTATGTGCGATGTAGGTGGCATAAAACCCGAACAGGAAAAAGTCGAACTGTTCGAGAAAGTTACCGGACGTGACGCGCAGGATGGCGCCGATCCGGTCACGGGTACTCATCAGTGAGGTTGTTGAATGCATGCAGGTCTCCAGTTTGTTATCCACGCGTTGTCGCGCGCCTGTTGCTGAAGACTGAAACAGAACCGGGAACGAAATAAGCGTAATAAACGCATCCATTAATGCATTTTACGCATGAATAACATTTAACTAATTAACATTACTTTTGCATACAATCATTTAACACATACCGTGCTAACCACGCTGCGGGTGACGGCGAAAAAGTCAGTTTTCCGTTTTGTGACCGAGGCCAGGGTACGTCGCCGTGGGTTGACGGCATAAAAACCCTGGCCTGGGGTGAGGATACACGCTGCCGGCCGCAAAGCGCGTCAGGAAGCGGAAGCGGCGGACTCCCCCACCAGCGTCTGCAACAGAGCGATCAGCCAGCGGGTAGCCTCGCGTTTCCCGCTGCGTTGGTGGGCGTAAATCTTGACGTCAAACGGCGGAACCGGAAACGGCAGCGGGAAAATGGTCAGCCGGGCGGCGCGGGCCATCGTCTCCGCCGCTCGCCGGGGCAGCGCCATCAACAGGTCGCTCTGCTCAATAATGAAGGGCGCGCTCAGCATCGAGGGGGTTTTCATCGCCACCTGCCGCGAATAGCCCTGCCGCTCCAGCTCACGGTCCAGCACCCCCTGCTGCTCATTCCACGGGGTCACCACCAGATGACGGGCAGCAAGGTAGGCGTCCAGGGTCAGCGCCGTCCGGTCGGCCTGGCTGATGACCACATATTCGTCCCGCAGCCAGTTAATCTCCTCAAGATCGGGATGGGCTGGCTCGTCAGGGGTATTGAACCCGAGGGCCAGGTCGACCTCGCCCGCCAGCAGCTCGGTCAGCGCCGGGCTGTGGGGCAGATAACGGAGTTCAAACCGCAGCCCGGGCGCCTCACGCTGCAGGTGATGCATCAGCGTCGGAAAGACGCAGAACGCGGTGAAATCGGTGATCGCAATCTGCATGCAGTCGGTGCTGGCGGCCGGCACAAACGCCGCCGGCGGCGTCAGAGCTCCTGGTTGAGAAACTTCAGCGCCGAAGCAATAGAGGGCGCCAGCTGGCTGGCATAGACGCTGGGGCACATCCGGTGCCCTTCGCGATAGAACAGCGGATCGTTGAGGGCGCTGCGCAGCCGGGAAAGCGCATGGCTCAGCGCCGAGGTGCTCATTGCCAGCTCTTCCGCCGCCAGGCGCACCGAGCGGGAGCGATAGACCGCGTCAAAGACTGGCAGCAGGTTGAGGTCAATCCGGCGCAGGACAGGATGCATAATATTCATCGTTTGCTGATTTCATTGCACTTAATTCTTTTCACAATACCGCTTATCCTCAGGGTCAGCAATTTTGCTCTCTTTTGACTATTGATACAGGACGCCCCATGAGCATCACGATCCGCCAGGCCACCCCGGACGACGCCACCGCTATTTACGACATGATTTATGAACTCGCGGTCTACGAGAAAGCCCCTGAAGAGGTGGTGACGACGGCAGAGGAGATCAGAGAGACGCTGTTTGCCAGCGGCAGCAAAACCGAAGCGCTGATCTGCGAGGTGGCGGGCAAAGCGGTGGGCTACGCGGTGTTCTTCACCAGCTATTCCACCTGGCTTGGACGCAATGGTATCTATATGGAGGATCTGTACGTCACCCCCGACTTTCGCGGGATAGGCGCCGGAAAAGCGCTGCTGAAAACCATCGCGCAATATGCTGTACAGCGTCAGTGCGGGCGTCTGGAGTGGAGCGTGCTCGACTGGAACCAGCCGGCGATTGATTTCTATCTGAGCATTGGCGCGCAGCCGCAGGATGAGTGGGTGCGTTATCGCCTCACGGGCGATGCGCTGCGGGCCTTTGCGGAGTAAAGCGGCTCGCCAGCAGGTCGGCGCAAGGCGTCGACCTGCTGGCCGCGGATCAGGCTTCGACCGCGCTATTCTGCAGCTGCGGACCGGCCAGCGCCAGACGCGCGCCCGCTTCGGTATCGCTGTACTGCTTAAAGTTATCCATAAACAGCTGAGCCAGGCTCTCGGCCTTCTCCTGCCACTTATCCGCTGAGCTCCAGCCATTACGCGGATCCAGCACCGCGCTGTCTACCCCTGGAATGCTCTGCGGGATCGCAAGACCGAACACCGGGATGGTCTCATCGCGCAGCGGGCCGGTAGTGCCGTTGAGGATCGCGCTAATGATGCTGCGGGTATCGCGCAGCGACAGGCGTTTGCCCTCGCCGTTCCAGCCGGTGTTGACCAGCCAGGCTTCCGCACCGGATTCCGCCATCTTCGCCGCCAGGACGCTGGCGTACTGGGTTGGGTGAAGCAGCAGGAACGCCGCGCCATAGCAGGCGGAGAAGGTCGGCGTCGGCTGGGTAATGCCGCGCTCGGTACCCGCCAGCTTCGAGGTGAAACCCGACAGGAAATGGTACTGCATCTGCTCGGTGGTCAGACGGGAGACCGGCGGCAGGACGCCAAACGCATCGGCGGCAAGGAAAATCACCTTCGACGGATGGCCCGCGCGGGACACCGGCTTGACGATATTGTCGATATGCGACAGCGGATAGGAGACGCGGGTGTTTTCAGTTTTGCTGCCGTCGGCATAATCCACGCTGCCGTCAGCGCGCACCACCACGTTTTCCAGCAGCGCATTGCGGCGGATGGCGCCATAAATCTCCGGCTCCGCCTGCGGGTCGAGATTGATGGTCTTGGCGTAGCAGCCGCCTTCAAAGTTAAACACGCCGTCATCGTCCCAGCCGTGCTCGTCATCGCCAATCAGCTGACGATGCGGATCGGTCGACAGGGTGGTTTTGCCGGTACCGGAGAGGCCGAAGAACAGCGCCACATCCCCTGCTTCGCCACGGTTGGCCGAGCAGTGCATCGACGCGATGCCTTTCTGCGGCAGCAGGTAGTTCATGACCGAGAACAGCCCTTTCTTCATTTCGCCGCCGTACCAGGTGCCGCCGATGAGCTGAATACGCTCGCTGAGATTAAAGGCGACGAAGTTCTCGGAGTTCATCCCCTGCGCCTGCCAGTTGGCATTGGTGCAGCCCGCGCCGTTGAGCACCACGAAGTCTGGCGTAAAGCTGGCCAGCTCGTCGGCGCTCGGCACGATAAACATGTTTTTGACAAAGTGGGCCTGCCACGCCACCTCGGTAACGAAGCGTACGCCAAGGCGAGTGTCCGGGCTGGCGCCGCACCAGGCGTCGATGACGTACAGTTTTTTACCGCTCAGCTGGCCCGCGACCAGGCTTTTCAGGCTGCGCCACACGTCTGGCGATAACGGTTTATTGTCATTGCGGCCGAGGCCGGAGTCTGCCCACCAGACGGTGTCGCGAGTCTGTTCGTCGCGGACGATATATTTATCGCGCGGTGAACGGCCGGTGAAGATCCCGGTATCAACAGCCACAGCGCCAGAGTCGGTCATCACGCCGCGGGCCGCGCCGGTCAGTTCAGGAGCGGTTTCATGTGCAATAAGCAAATCGTAATCAGGGTTGTAAAAGAATTCGCCGCTTGCATTAATCCCCAGCTCCTGCAGAGCCATTTTAACTGATTCAATTTGTTGTGACATGGAACTCCTGACAAACTATTTAAGGTAAGAGGCCTGGGTTATTCATTGCTTTCGTCATCGTCGCCGGCGATTTAATAAGATAAGTCCTGGACAATAAAATAAAGCAATAAATAACCGTGAGTCGCGATTTCATATCGTGCTCATGTAGGGTCGCCGATATGCATTCATAAATCTCAACTTTCCAAAAAATGTTAACACCTGTCGATAATTATGTTAATTGCATAGTTTCTATGCGCTATGCTAAAATTGCATAGCCTTTATTGCGTTTTTGAGGACTGGATCGGTGTTGGCAAATCTGGAAGTAAAATGGCTGTATGATGTGATTGCCCTTGAGGAGTCGCGCAGCTTTACCCTGGCGGCTAAAGCCCGCAACATCTCTCAGTCCTCGTTCAGTCGACGCATCCAGTCGCTGGAGGCCTCCCTCGGATTCAGCATCTTCGATCGTAGCGCCAACCCCCTGCAATTGACCAACCGCGGGAAAATTTTTGTCGGCTATGCGCGAAATATGCTCGATGACATGGATTTTCAGATCAGTCGTATTAAGGGTTTAAATAACACGACCCAGAAAATAAGAATCGACGCGGCCCCTTCGCTGTCGGTGTTATTACTGCCGGAAATCATCGCCGGTTACACCGACCGTAAAAATAAGACTTTTCATGTTGAATCGATTAACGTCAACGACGCCGTATTTAACCTGAAAGAGGGAAAAAGCGATTTTATCCTCTCCTTCTATAATGAAGAATTAATGAACTATCCGTTTATTAATCATAAAATTTTTGATTCTTACCTGCACCTGGTCTCCCCCTGCGACGAACATGGCCGCCCGCTGTTTCATTTACATCGCGGCGTGCTGCCGCTGATGAAATACGCCAACGACAGCTATATGGGGCGCCAGGTGAACCAGGTGATCGACCGTACGCCGGAGATCACCTTCTCCCTTACGTTTGTCTCTTCCATGAGCGAGCTGCTCAAGCGCATGATCCTCAATGGCGACGGCGTGGGCTGGCTACCGCAATACTCTATTCAGCGCGAGCTGGACGAAGGCCGACTGACGATCCTCGATGACCGCCTGTCGCTGCCGATCGGCGCCTGGCTCTACCGCTCCGGCTCGCGGCTTAACCAGGCCGCCGAACGTTTCTGGCAGCACATTAAAACCCGTAACGAACCGCGGGAATAACCCCCTCAGCCGCTGATCCCCAGATATGCCTTACGCACCTCCGGGTCGTTGAGCAGCGCCTGGCCGCTGCCGCTCAGGCGGATCTGGCCGTTCACCATCACATAGGCGCGGTCCGACAGGTTAAGGGCATGGCGGGCATTCTGCTCCACCAGAAACAGCGTCATCCCCTGGGCCGTCAGCTCGCGCAGGATCTGAAAAATCTGCTTCACCACCAGCGGCGCCAGCCCCAGGCTTGGCTCATCCAGCAGCAGCAGGCGCGGTCGGCTCATCAGCGCCCGGGCGATGGCCAGCATCTGCTGCTCGCCGCCGGAGAGGGTCATCGCCCGCTGTCCCCGCCGCTCTTCCAGCCGGGGGAACAGCTGGTACATGCGGGCCATGTCTTCGGCCTGATAGCGGTTGCCAATGGCAATGGTCCCCATCAGCAGGTTCTCCTCGACGGTCATATCGGGAAAGATGCGCCGCCCTTCCGGGGCCTGGGCGATGCCGTTACTGGCGATAAAGTGGGTCGATTTCCGGCTGATCGCCTCCCCGCGATAGAAAATCTCCCCGCCGGCAATGCGCGGCTGGCCGAAGACCGACATCAGCAGCGTTGATTTACCGGCGCCGTTGGCGCCGATCAGCGCCACCGTCTCCCCCTCGTTGACGGTGAGGGAGACCTGCTTCAGGGCCTGGATCGGCCCGTAGAAGACATCCACCTCATCAAAAGCAAGCAATGGCTGGCTCATCGGCGCGTCTCCTCTTCCTCAGCGCCAAGATAGGCGGCAATCACGCTGGCGTTGGCCTGGATCGCCTGCGGCGCGCCGCGGGCGATGACGTCCCCGTGATCGAGGACGATGATATGATCCGAAATCTCCATCACCATCCCCATATCATGTTCGATCAACAACACCGTAATGTCGTGCTGCTGGCGCAGAAAGCGAATAATCCGGCTCAGCGCCTGGGTTTCCACTGGGTTAAGGCCGGCGGCCGGCTCGTCCAGACAGATCATCTCCGGGCGGGTACACATGGCGCGGGCGATCTCCAGCCGCCGCTGCTGTCCGTAGGAGAGGGTCCCCGCCAGACGGTTGGCGCAGTCCACCATCTCCACCACCTCCAGCCAGTAAAAAGCGCGGTCCAGCGCCTGACTCTCCGCCTGCCGATACCCGCGGGTATTGAGGATCCCGGCCAGCAGATGGCGGTTAACCTGGGTATGCTGGGCCACCAGCAGGTTCTCAATCACCGACATCTCGCGGAATAAGCGAATGTTCTGGAAGGTGCGCGCCAGGCCAGCGCGGTTCACCAGATGGGTGCCACCGAACATCTTGTAATAGATCCGCCGTCCCAGCTGCGCCGGGTGAAGAAAATCGTCCGGGTGAAGCTTCTGCCCCAGCACCTGAATAACATCGGTGACCTTTTCCCGCGCCCGCAGCACGATACTGCCCCCCGTCGCCCGGTAAAAACCGGTCAGGCAGTTAAACACCGTGGTCTTGCCCGCGCCGTTGGGGCCGATCAGGGCGGTGATCGACCCCCGCTCCACCTCCAGATTGACATCATTCAGCGCTTTGATGCCGCCGAAATGCATCATCAGATGCTCAACGCGTAAGATGCTGTCGGTCATGGCGCGACTCCTTTTCGCAACGCAACCCCACTGCGGCTGGTGCGCACCAGGCCGCGCGGCCGCCAGATCATCATCACCACCATCAGCACGCCGAACAGCAGCACCCGATATTCGTCAAAACCGCGCAGCAACTCCGGAGTGACCGTCA
This sequence comes from Klebsiella sp. A-Nf5, assembly GCF_002810545.1. NCBI lineage: Bacteria > Pseudomonadati > Pseudomonadota > Gammaproteobacteria > Enterobacterales > Enterobacteriaceae > Klebsiella > Klebsiella sp. A-Nf5. Next base: position 239,201 of record NZ_PIOG01000268.1, read on the forward strand.
GGACAAACGCCGCCAGCACCACTCCCAGGGTGGAGCCCATTCCCCCCAGCACCACGATCGCCAGGATCAGCGCCGACTCAAAAAAGGTGAACGACGTCGGGTTAACAAACCCCTGATAGCTGGCGAAGAACACCCCGGCGATGCCGGCGGTCGACGCGCCGAGCATAAACGCCGAGAGCTTCACCAGCACGTGGTTGAGCCCCATTGCCCGACAGGCGATCTCATCCTCGCGCAGCGCCTCCCAGGCGCGGCCGATGGGCATCCGCGTCAGACGATGTTTCACCAGCAGTACCAGCATCACCACCAGGCACAGTACGGCGTAGAGGAAGATAAATTTCAGGTTGGGGTTGTAGCTGACGTGGAAAAACTCATGGATGGGGATGCCGCCATCCTTGGCCCGGCGGGTAAATTCGAGGCCAAACAGCGTGGGGGACGGCACCGGTACGCCGTTGGGCCCCCCGGTGAAGCTCACCCAGTTGTTGAGCACCAGGCGGATAATTTCGCCAAAGCCGAGGGTGACGATGGCCAGATAGTCGCCATGCATGCGCAGCACCGGAAAGCCCAGCAACGCCCCGGCGAGGGCCGCCATCACCGCCCCCAGCGGCAGCATCGCCCAGAAGCCGAGGCCGAGGTACTGGTAGCCCAGCGCCAGGCCGTAGGCGCCGATGGCGTAGAACGCCACATACCCCAGATCGAGCAGGCCCGCGAGGCCCACCACAATATTCAGCCCCAGGCCAAGCAGAACGTAGATCAGGCCGAGGATCGCCACGGTCAGCAGGTATTTGCTGGCGAGAAGCGGAAAGGCGATGGCCAGGACCACCAGCAGCGGCATTATCCAGCGCAGCCGCGAGCGGTAGCCCGGCGGCCGGACGTACACCCCGTCATCTGCCCCCTCAAAGCGGGCAATAAAGGCTTTTCCCCGACCACTCTGCAGCAGCAGGCTGAGCGCCAGCCTGCCGGCCATCACCACCGCCACCAGGATCGCCACCCGCGCGGGCGCGAGGGTAAAACCATACCCTTTGAGCACCACGCCGACGATCGGGCCAAAGACAATTAACGCGCAAAGACCGGCCAGCACGCTGTCGATCAGCGCGCTTTTGATATCCCGCGCAGGCTGGCGCGTAAATTCACCCATAAAGCCTCCTTAGACCTTGGCCACCAGCGGACGTCCCAGCAGCCCCTGCGGGCGAAAAATCAGGATCGCCACCAGCAGCGCAAAGGAAAAGACATCTTTGTAATCCGAATTCACCAGCCCGGCGAACTGCGCCTCGGCCACCCCGAGCAGCAGTCCGCCCAGCATCGCGCCAGGCAGCGAGCCGATCCCGCCCAGCACCGCGGCGGTGAAGGCTTTGATGCCGATAATAAATCCGATATAGAAGTCGAAGGTGCCGTAGTTCATGGTCACCAGCACGCCGGCCAGACCGGCCATCGCCGCGCCGATGACAAACACCAGGGAGATCACCCGGTCGGTATTGATGCCAAGGATCGCCGCCATGCGCCGATCCTGCTGGGTAGCGCGACAGATGCGCCCCAGCCGGGTGTACTGGATAATCCAGGTCAGGGTCAGCATCCCCACCAGCGCCGCGACGAGAATAAACACTTTGGTCCAGGTGATCTGCACCACCCCATCGCCCACCGTCATGCGCAGCGCGCCGCTGAGCAGCGTCGGGATCCCCTGCTGGTTCGGCCCCTGGCTCAGCTGGACATAGTTCTGCAGGATCAGCGACATCCCGATAGCTGAGATCAGCGGCGCCAGCCGCGTCGAGTTGCGCAGCGGCCGGTAGGCGATGCGCTCGATCGCCCAGCCATATACGCCGGTGACCACGATGGTGAACACCAGGGTGGCGAAAATCAGCAGCGGAAAGGAGTGGATCCCGAAGAAAGAGAGCAGCGCCAGGCCGATGGCGCACAGATAGGCGGAGACCATATACACCTCGCCGTGGGCGAAGTTGATCATGCCGATGATCCCATACACCATGGTGTAGCCGATGGCGATTAAGCCGTACACTGCGCCCAGCGTCAGCCCATTGATCAGTTGTTGCAGAAAAAACGCCGTCATAGCCCCTCCAGCCGCCAGGCAGACGGCCGCCGGGTTCCGTTCCCGGTCGACCGCCGTCATGTGACGATTCGCAAGTCAAAAGGACAGAGCGTCCTCAGGTCGTGGCCGATCAGAGCTGGTGATATTTGCCCTTGTCGTCCCACTGATAGACCACATAGTCGGACACCTTGAGGTCGCCTTTGCCATCCCAGGCTTTCTTGCCCATTACCGTCTCGACGTCGTGGCTCTTCAACCAGTCGCTGGCTTTGGCGTTATCGGTACCGACGGCGTTCCAGGCCGCGGCAATGGCCTGAATGGAAGCGTAGGCGTAGAGGGTATAGCCTTCTGGTTCAAAGCCGCTGGCGCGGAACTTCTCGATCACCGCTTTGCCTTCCGGGAGGGTGCGCGGGTCCTGACCAAAGGTCATCAGCACGCCGTTGGTGAACTGCGGCCCGCCGGCGGCCGTCACCAGCTCCTCGGTGACGATACAGTCGCCGGAGAAGAATTTAGCCTGCACCCCCTGCTCGCGCATCTGACGCACCAGCGGGCCCGCTTCCGGATGACAGCCGCCAAAGTAGACCACGTCCGGCTTGAGGGCGCCGATCTTGGTCACCAGGGCGTTAAAGTCTTTTTCACCGCGGGAAAGGCCTTCGTACAACACTTCTTTGGTGCCCCGCTTCGCCAGCGCCGCGCGGGTGGCATCGGCCAGCCCCTGACCATAGGTGTCTTTATCGTGGATGACGGCAATTTTCTTCGCCTTCAGCACATCCAGCATATAGTTGGCGGCAATCGCCCCCTGCTGATCGTCACGACCACACATGCGGAAAAGATCCTTCATGCCGCGCTCGGTGATCTGCGGGTTGGTCGAGCCGGGGGTAATGGTCAGGATCCCGGCTTCGTCATATACCTCGGAGGCCGGCATCGTTGAGGAAGAGCAAAAGTGCCCCACCACGGCAGAGACTTTCGCTTCGTCCACCAGCCGGTTGGCCACCGCCACCGCCTGCTTCGGTTCGCACGCGTCATCCCCCTGCACCAGCACAATCTTTTCGCCTTTGATGCCACCGGCGGCATTGATATCGGCCACCGCCTGCGAGGCCCCCTTCCAGTACTGGGCGCCGTAGGTGGCGTTGGGTCCGGTAAAGGGCCCGGCGACGCCGATCTTCACGTCTGCCTGGGCGTAAAAGGCCATGCTCATACAACCTGCTATCACAACATGAAGCGTCATTGTTTTCAGTTTCAAAGACATTCGGATATTCCTCAGCGATGTAAAGCCTGGCGTCATGTAATGACGCAGAAAATATCACTTACTGTGTGGTGCCGACGTTGGCGCAGCGCCAGGACGGCCAGGGTGGAAGAAGCAAAAATCCCGCCAGGTAGAGAGGTCGCGCCGGAGCGCGGACGCCCCGGTCAGTGCGCACGCGACGGCAACCCGTGCCGCATCCGGCAAGGGCGCATTCCCTTTCAGGTCAGGAGATCGGTTGCCATCACGTGGCGAGCCGGACAACGCGGTATCCGTACCGGCCCGTGAGCTAAACATAGATGCAGTTAGCGGTCGCTGCGCGCCAGCGTGGTGCAAAAATGCGAATATGATCAACAGTGGTGATTATTTTGTTGCGGTAATGTGAAGATGATAACAGGAGAGCCCGTTAAAGGCTCTCCTGTGGCCTGGCGGCCGCTCAGAGTTGACTGGTGAACGTTCGGGAGATCACATCCTGCTGCTGCTCGCGGGTCAGCGCGTTAAAGCGGACCGCATAGCCGGAGACGCGGATCGTCAGATTCGGATACTGCTCCGGGTGTTCTATCGCATCGAGCAGCTTTTCCCGGTTCAGCACATTGACGTTAAGATGCTGTCCCCCCTCCACCGTCTCCTCGTGGTGGAAGTAGCCGTCCAGCAGCCCCACCAGGTTGTTTTCCTGCGCCGACGGGGCTTTGCCGAGAGCCGCCGGCACGATGGAGAAGGTATACGAGATGCCATCTTTGGCGTAGGTAAACGGCAGTTTCGCCACCGAGGTCAGCGACGCCACCGCCCCTTTGCGGTCGCGGCCATGCATCGGATTGGCCCCCGGGGCGAACGGCGTCCCCGCCCGACGTCCGTCCGGCGTATTACCGGTTTTCTGTCCGTATACCACGTTAGAGGTGATGGTCAGGATCGACTGGGTCGGCACCGCCTGACGCCAGGTGGGGAGCGCCTGAATTTTACGCATAAAGCGCTCCACCAGGTCGCAGGCGATGGCATCGACCCGATCGTCGTTGTTGCCGTACTGCGGATAGTCGCCTTCAATGACAAAGTCCACCGCCAGCCCGTGGTGATCGCGCACCGGCTTCACCCGGGCGTACTTTATCGCCGACAGCGAATCCGCCGCCACCGACAGGCCGGCGATGCCGCAGGCCATCGTGCGGTAGACGTCGCGGTCGTGCAGGGCCATCAGCGCCGCCTCGTAGCTGTACTTATCATGCATACAATGGATGATGTTCAGCGCGCTGATGTACTGCACCGCCAGCCAGTCCATAAAGTGGTCGAGGCTGGCCATCACGGTGTCATAGTCCAGCACCTCATCACGCAGAGGGTCAGTTTTCGGCCCCACCTGGATCTTCAGTTTCTCATCCACCCCGCCGTTAATCGCGTAGAGCAGCGTTTTGGCGAGATTGGCGCGGGCGCCGAAGAACTGCATCTGCTTGCCGATCACCATCGGGCTGACGCAGCAGGCGATGGCGTAGTCGTCGCTGTGAAAATCGCTGCGCATCAGATCGTCGTTCTCATACTGCAGCGACGAGGTGGCGATAGAGACCCGGGCGGCATATTTTTTAAACGCCACCGGCAGCGCTTGTGACCAGAGCACGGTCAGGTTGGGCTCTGGCGCCGGCCCCATGGTGTGCAGAGTATGCAGGTAACGGAAGGTGGTTTTACTGACCAGGGTGCGGCCATCCAGCCCCATGCCGCCCAGCACCTCCGTCGCCCAGATGGGATCCCCGGAGAACAACGTGTCAAATTCCGGGGTGCGCAGGAAACGCACCATGCGGATCTTCATGATGAAGTGGTCAATGAGCTCCTGAGCCTGCTGTTCATTGAGCCGACCCGCCCGCAGATCGCGTTCGATATAGATGTCGAGGAAGGTGGCCGTACGCCCCAGCGACATGGCGCCGCCGTTCTGCGACTTCACCGCCGCCAGGTAGGCGAAGTACAGCCACTGCACCGCCTCCCGGGCAGTACGCGCCGGGTGGGCGATATCGCAGCCGTAGCGGGCCGCCATCTCCTGCATCTGCTGCAGCGCGCGCCGCTGTTCGGCCAGCTCTTCGCGCAGGCGCAGGGTGGCCTCCAGCGCCTCGCCGCGCTCCAGGGCTGGCTGCAGGTCGGCAAACTGCAGCTCACGTTCGCGAACCAGATAGCGGATGCCGTACAGCGCCACGCGACGGTAATCGCCGATGATCCGTCCGCGGCCATAGCCGTCCGGTAGCCCGGTGAGCACCCCCGACTTGCGACAGCGCAGCATATCCGGGGAATAGACGTCAAATACCCCCTGATTGTGGGTCTTGCGCAGCGCCGTAAACTGATACTCAAAGTCGGGATCCATTTCGCGGCCATAGGCCTCGAAGGCGCTTTTGATCATATTGATGCCGCCAAAAGGATGCAGGGCGCGCTTCAGCGGCTGGTCCGTTTGCAGGCCGACGATCCTTTCCAGTGGCTGGTTGATATAGCCCGCCGCGTGGGCGGTGATGGAGGTGGCGACATTGGTGTCGAAATCCACCGGCGCATGGGTGGCGTTCTCGACGCGGATCCCGGCCATTACCTGCTCCCAGAGGGCGGTGGTCGCTGGCGTCGCGTCGGCGAGGAAAGACTCATCGCCCTCGTAAGGGGTGTAGTTATGCTGAATAAAATCGCGGACGTCGATCTGCGTTTGCCACGCCGTACCGCGAAAGCCCTGCCAGGCCTCGGCGTATCGTACATCCTGGGTATCGATATCTACTTTCATGAACATCGTCTCTCTACAGAATAAAAAGTCAGGCCAGCGCCGCCGTGTGGATCCGCCCTAAGCGGATCGCATCAAGGGCAATCATGCGCTCTTCATTGGTAGGAATAACCGCGCAGCGCACCCGGCTGGCGTCGGCGGAGATCAGGCGTTCGCCGACCGAATTAGGCTGCTGGTTGCGGGCGACGTCCATCTCAAGGCCAAAAACTGCCAGCCGCTCGCTCACCAGCCGACGGATCAGCACCGAGTTCTCGCCAATCCCGCCGGTGAAAATAATGCCGTCGAGACGCTGCAGCGCGGCGGCGTGACCGGCAATATGACGGGCGATGCGATGGACAAAGGTTTTAATCGCCAGGCGGGCGCGGGCATGGCCCTCATGCCACGCCTGCTCCAGCACCCGCAGGTCGGAGGAAAGGCCGGAGATCCCCAGCAGGCCGGAGGCGGTGTTGGCCACCCGCTCGAGGTCGCTGAGGGTCTGCCGGGTTTCCCCGGCAATCCACGCCATGGCGCCGAAGTCGACATCGCCACTGCGGGTGCCCATCATCAGCCCCTCCAGCGGCGTCATCCCCATCGAGGTGTCCACGCTGCGGCCGTTGCGCACCGCGCAGATCGAGGCGCCATTGCCCAGGTGGGCGATCACCAGGCCGCTCTCCTGCTCCGGCAACCCGAGCAGCGCCAGGGCGCGCCGGGACACATAGCGGTGCGAGGTACCGTGGAAACCGTAGCGGCGTACCCCGAGGTTCTGGTAATACTCCCACGGCAGACCATAGAGAAAAGCTTCCGGGGCCAGGGTCTGGTGAAAGCTGGTATCAAAGACCGCCACCTGCATCACTTGCGGAAACAGCCGCTGCGCCGAGGCGATGCCGCTGAGACTGGCGTAGTTATGCAGCGGGGCCAGGGACGATACCTGGCGAATGTTAGTGATAACCTCCTCGCTAATAATGACCGACTCGGTGAAGAGGTCGCCGCCGTGGGCAACGCGGTGGCCAATCAGGGCCACGCTGTCGATGAGGTCGCGTTGGGCTAATGCCCCGGCAATCGCCTGCAGGGCGCCTTCATAGCCGCGCTGCGCCAGCGCCACCGGCTCGCCGCCGTTGAGCGAGAGAAACGCCCGTTCCGCGTTGATGCCCTCGGCCACGCCGTTCAGCAGGCAGTCGCAACTGGCGGCGTCCAGTACGGAAAATTTGATCGACGACGAGCCGCAGTTGATCACCAGTACTACCGGAAATTCAGTCATGTTGTACTCCGCGTGGCCTGAGCCGGATTAGAACAGTTTGTAAACGATGTTGAGGATGGTCAGCAGACCAATGGCGGTCACAAAGAGGTTATCGAGACGGCCACGGTATTTTGCCAGCGAAGGCGCTTTACGAATGGCGTACATCGGCAGCAGGCACAGCAGCGAGGCGATAATTGGCGCGCCCATGGCCTCAATCAGGTCGAGGATATTAGGGTTGGCATACGCCACCACCCAGGTCGAGCCCATGATGAACACCATGCTCAGGGTATTGAGCTTGCCGCTGGAGACCCGGGTTTTATCCCCTTTATAGCCGAAGCGCAGGATCAGACCGTTCAGCCCTTCAAGGGTGCCGAGATAGTGACCGAAGAACGATTTGAAGATGGCCACCAGGGCGATGATCGACGCGCCATACTCCAGCAGGGTGGCAAACGAGGATTTGGTGCCCGACATCGAGGCAAAGTGGTTCGCCAGATAGGAGAGTACCGGGATATTCTGCGCCTTGGCGTCCGCCATGTTCTGCGGCGAGAGGGTAAACAGGCAACTGAAGGCGAAGAACATCACCACCGCCACCATCAGCATGCTGGCCCGGGAGATGATCTGTGAGCATTTGCGTTCGGTATACTCCCGGCCAAACTGCGCTTCATACTCTTCGCGTTTGGAGACCACAAACGAGGAGACGATTGGCGAGAAGTTAAAGGAGAACACCATGATGGAGATGCCAAGCCATACCGTCACCAGAATGCCGTCGTGACCGGTTAAGGCGATATCGCTGAGGTTGACCTGCTCAATCACCGCGCTATTCCAGTAAGGGATCAGGGACAGGGAGATCACAACCAGGCTGGCAATAAACGGCCACACCAGATAGCTCATCACCTTGACCATCAGGTCTTTACCAAACCAGATGACAAACGCCATCAGCAGCAGCAGGAGCAGCGCCACCACCCCGCGGTTGAGGGCCGGCATCTGCAGCTGGTTCTCCCAGAAGGTCATAAAGGTATTGGTGATCGTGACGCCATAAATCCACAGCAGCGGACAGATGGCGAAGAAGTACAGAAAGGTGATCACCACCCCGCCGGTTTTGCCAAAATGCTCTTCCACCGTTTCGGTGATATTGCCGGAGGGGTTAGCCCCCGACAGGCACAGCCGGGCCAGCGCCCGATGGCAATAGAAGGCGATGGGATAGGCCAGCACCAGCATCACCAGGATCGGGATCAGCCCGCCGAAGCCGGCGCGGATAGGGAAAAACAGCACCCCGGCGCCGATAGCGGTGCCAAACAGGCCCAGGGTCCAGGTGGTGTCAGATTTACGCCAGGACGAAAGGCTTGTCTGGCTGGATGCAATGCTCTCAGTCGTACTCATATCCTGTCCTCACTTATGTATTGAATTAAGCGTCAACAAAACCCGTAATTTGCGATACCCGGGAGAGATCGATATTGCCGCCGGAAATCAGGCTGACCGTTTTGCGGTTCTGGATATAGCTGTCTAATTTGCCGCTTAATAACGCGGCGCAGGCCAACGCCCCGGCCCCTTCGGTGATCACTTTATTGCGCTGAATTAAGGCGACCATGCTCTGACGAATGTCGTCCTCACTGACCAGGACGATGTCATCCACCAGCTGGCGGGCGATTTCATAGGTCAGTTTCCCTGGCCGGGCGACATCGCAACCATCGGCTAAGGTGCCGGCGTGGCGATGGCTGGTGATCTCCCCGGCATACCAGGAGGCGGCCATCCCGTGAACATTCTCCGACTGCACGCCAATAATGCGGATCGTCGGGTTAATGGATTTAATCGCAATCGCGATACCGGCAATTAACCCCCCGCCGCCAATCGGCACGATGACATTATCCACGTCATACAGATCTTCTAATATTTCGAGACCAATCGTTCCCTGCCCGGCAATCACCTGCGGGTCGTCATAGGGGGGAATAAAAATACGCCCCTCAAGTTCAACAATATCGCTGGCTTTGGCGAGGGTATCGTTAAAGTTATCGCCATGCAGGACTACCTCTGCCGAATAATCGCAGGTGGCGGCGACTTTCGATTTCGGCGCCCCTTTCGGCATCACCACTTTCCCGTCAATGCCGAGCATGGCGCAGGAGAGCGAGACCCCCTGCGCATGGTTGCCCGCCGAACAGGCCACCACCCCTTTGCGTTTTTCCGCCGCGGTTAAACCGCACAGCTTATTAAAGGCGCCACGGATTTTAAATGATCCCGTGCGCTGCATATTTTCGAATTTAAGGAATATTTCCCCCTGGCAGCGTTCGCTAAAATAATTCGAGCGGGGCATGCCCGTTTTATATATTTTTCCCGCCAGGCGTTGCTTCGCCTCGAGAATATCGTCAATGGATACCGGAAGATCGTAGGTAATATGCATGATGGCCTCTGTATCTTAATATAAAGTCAATGACCGGGCGTCATCCTGCTGATAACAGCGAGGAAGTGTGTTGGGTTATTTAATCAATATCAGTCAGGCAATTTCTATTGGCTGCCAGTGGCGGTTGCCCTGCCCCGAAGAGTACTGTTTCGCCATCTCCACCAGCGACGCCGCCGCGGTTTTAAGCCGGTAATTCTTCGACCATACCGCCGCATAGCGCGCTACCGGCAAGGCCTCTTTAATGGGGATGGTCACAAACTGACTCGAGCCGAACGGCGTGGTCATGTCGCAGGGGATCACCGTCAGAAAATCGGCATTGAGTACCAGGTTATAGATCGTCACCACCGAATCGGTATTGACGATATTTTCGCGGCGGATGCCGCTGCGCTGCAGGGTGGCCAGCAGTTCGCTGTAATAGCCCATATTGGTCTCCGGCAGCACCCACTGCTCATGCTGGAGCGAGGCCAGGCGGACGGTGCCGTTGCCGATCCGCGCCCGGTTCGCCACCAGCACAAACTCAGACTCAAACAGCGGCTCGACGTGCAGGTCCTGCAGTTTCATCTCATCACTCAGCGTCCCGATGGCGAAGTCGAGACGCCCGTCGCGGATCGCCGGTAAAAAAGCGGAGAGCTGCGCTTCATACATCGATACCCGCGCCTTCGGGAAAGTCATTTTAAACTGATGCACCATCTCCGACATAAAGGTAAACCCGACCAGCGAAGGGAAACCAAAGGAGACATCCACCACCGCGCTGTTGGTCAGAGCATTCATTTCATTGACCATATTTTTCATTTCACGGGTGATCGCTTCTGACCAGTTGAGAAATACCTGCCCGGCCTCGGTGAGCGAGACGCCGGTATTTCGCCGGACGATTAATTCGCTGCCAAAATAACTTTCCATGTCACCAATGATTTTACTGACCGCCGGCTGAGTGAGTCCTAACACTTTTGCTCCGGCCCCGATTGACCCGCTGCGGATCACTTCCTGGAAAACCACCAGATGCTGTGTTTTAGGCAGAGAAAAAGTATTCATCGCGTCTCACTTTCATTCCTTTGTTGACGGCGGAAAGTGTAACAAATCGCGATTGCCGGGTTATGTGAGAGCTCTCACAAAGGCTCCGCCGCGGCGGATAGCCAGACTTCGCCAACAAAAATAAAAACACTAAAATCATTAAGTTATAATAAAAATGAGTATTCTTTATGCGACTTTCGGCGTGCGCGAATGCGGGGATAAAAATAATTGATGGCGATAACAGCGCCGCTAAAATGACGATAAAAAATACGCCTTTTGTACGCTATTCGACCATCACTGTCAGGCTGGTGGAAAATCCCAAAATTAAATTAATGCTGTAAACAATAAAAAGCAGACGTAATAAACGCCGTTATTTAATGACAAGCCGGTTGGGCATCACATTTTATCCCCAGCGGTTGGGGAAAATGCGCGGTCATTATTTACACCAAAGAAACATTAAATTCACAATCTTGTTTTTCTTGGCGGCGGACGGCGCTGCTTTTTTTCGCCATCTTACAGTCGGTCATACTTTGATTAAAATCAACCCTGGTAATTTATCTTTTACGGCGGCCAATGGAGAGTCATTTGTGTTGCCGATCACAAATCCATAAAACAACGGCCTGGCCTCGCTTCCGCCGCAGATGATTAACCAGCTTTTCACTATGCAAATGCAAATAACGTATTTGCCCTCCCCGCAGGCGCTCTGTAGTTTGAGCCAGGATCCCGGCGCCAGTTTATCCGGGTCAGGACTTTATTATTCAGAGTGTTAAATTCCGCCATGATAAAATTAGCGCATCTTTTTAAAACCTATCCAGGCAGCGCCCAGCCAGCCATTCGCGACCTCAGTCTGGATATTGATCATGGCGAATTCTGTACCTTCGTCGGCCCGAGCGGCTGCGGAAAAACGACTATCCTGCGGATGATTAACCAGCTGGATATTCCCGACAGCGGCGACGTCTATATTCAGGGCGTCCGCCTCGCTGACGCTGATATTATCCAGATCCGCCGCCAGATCGGCTTCGTGATGCAAAGCGCTGCGCTCTTTCCCCATCGTACCGTGGCGCAAAATATCGCTACCGTGCCGCGGCTGGCGGGCTGGAGCAAAGCGCGGATCCGCGCGCGGATTGACGAACTGGTGGCGCTGATGTCGCTCGATAGTCATCTGCTGCACCGCTATCCGCATCAGCTCTCCGGCGGCCAGCAGGGGCGTGTGGCCATCGCCCGCGCTATCGCCGCCGATCCGCCCATTTTACTGATGGATGAGCCTTTCGCCGCCATCGACCCGGTGGTCCGCGAACGCCTTCAGGATGAGCTCTTGCTCCTGCAGCAGCGGCTGCAGAAAACCATTGTATTAGTGACCCACGACATCAATGAAGCGATCCGCCTCGGCGATAAAATCGCCATTTTCCAGGAAGGCGGCGTGCTGGCGCAGTTTGATACCCCCGACCGTATTCTGGCCCACCCGGCGAGCGAGTTCGTGCGCCGCTTTATTGGCCCGGAACCCAATCTGAAGCGGCTGGGCATGATACAGGTCGGCCAGCTGCCGCGTCACGATGTCCCCCTGCTCGACGAAGCGCTGACGCCGATCGCCAGCGCCCATCCACCGCTGGCCAGCCCGTTGCGTCTGGTGCTTGACCGCCAGCGACGCCCGCTGCACTGGTTTGATCCGCAGCGGGGCCTCACCCTGCCGGTGGAGCGCCCGCTCGCCAGCAGCCACAGCCTGCGTTTTGCCTACAGCGCGCTGCTCGACGTGGCGACCGGCGTGCTGGTGCATGTGGATGACGAAGGACAATACCAGGGGGCGGTATCCCACACCCTGCTGCAGCAGGTGCTCGACGGCGCGGTGGGGGTGCGATCTCATGATTGACTGGGGTTGGGTTATCGATAACCGCGCGATGATCGGCGATCTGCTCTGGCAGCATGCGCGGATGGTCCTGCTGGCCCTGCTTTTCGGCTCCCTGCTCACCGGCGGCCTGTTAGCGGTGACCTTACGCTGGCCCGCGACGGCGCAGCCGCTCATCACCCTGTGCGGCGTGCTCTTTACCATTCCCTCGCTGGCGCTGTTTATTTTATTGCTGCCGTTTACCGGGCTGTCGCTGACCACCTCGCTGATTGGCCTGACGCTGTACTCCCTGCTGATCCTGCTGCGCAACGTGCTGGCAGGCATGGAGAAGCTGCCGCAGGCGGCGCTGGAGTCCGCGCGGGCGCTCGGCTACACCCGCGGGTTCCGCTTCTTCGATATCGAGCTGTGGCTGCTGCTGCCCTCTCTGTTTGCCGGGCTGCGCATTGCCTCGGTGACGCTGGTCGGCCTGGTCACCGTCACGGCGCTGATCGGCCAGGGCGGGCTGGGGCAGCTGCTGCTGGCGGGTTTTAATCAGGACTTTCTGACGCCGATTGTCGTTAGCCTGGTCCTGAGCCTGCTCCTGTCGCTGGTCTTTGACGGGCTGATTGCCCGTCTTGGCGACTGGCTAACGCCGTGGACCGAATGATGACGCTGCTTCTCGCCACCTTTCACTGGCTAACCCAGCCGGAGCACTGGCTGGGTGACGAGGGCATCTTGCTGCGCCTCGGCCAACACCTTTATTACGTGCTGGTCAGTATGGCCGTGGCCTGCGCCATTGCCCTGCCGCTCGGCATTGCGCTGGGCTACTGGCGCAAAGGCGCCTTTGTGGTGATCAACCTGTTTAATCTCGGCCGCGCCATTCCGTCGTTAGGGCTGATTTTATTATGCATCATTGTTTTTGGCTTTAACGATATCCCGGTGCTGGCGGCGCTTATCGCGCTCTCGATCCCGCCCATTCTCACTAACACCTGGGTGGGGATTTATCACGCCGACCGTCCACTGTGCGATGCGGCCATCGCGCTGGGCATGACCCCCTGGCAAAGCCTGTGGCAGGTGCGGATCCCGCTGGCGGCGCCGCTGATCCTCGCCGGGGTGCGCACGGCGCTGGTTCAGCTTATCGCCACGGCGGTGGTCGCGGCCTATGCCGGTCTGGGTGGGCTGGGACGTTTTCTGATCGACGGCCTCGGGCAGCGGGATATCCCGCAGGTGATCGGCGGCTCGCTGGTGGTTTCCCTGCTGGCGATAGGCGGTGAACTGCTTTTCGCCCGCTGCGCCGGCCGCCTGGTTCACCGCCGTATTGCCGCGCCTTATTAGCGTGAAACTGACATGACCCCAGCGCCTGGGGCTGATTAACCTGAAAATAAAAGAGGTATTATGAAGCAATTATTTGGCAAGGCCGTCACCGCCCGTCGATTTCGTCTCTCGCTGCTGGCTGCCGGGCTATTCAGCCTGAGCGTTAGCAGCCTTGCCGCCAGCGTCACGGTGGGCGGGGCCAACTTTACCGAAAGCTCCATTCTCGCCAACATCTACGCCAGCGCGTTAAAGAAAAATCATATCGAGGCCAACACCCGTCTCAACCTTGGCAACCGGGAAATTATTATTCCGGCGCTGCAGAGCGGTGAGATCGATATCGTCCCGGAATATCTTGGCGCTCTGCTCAATTTTTATAACGGCAAAACCGAGGCCACCAGCCAGCAGGCCGTTAGCGCTGAGCTGGCCCAGGCTCTGCCCGCCGATTTCACCCTGTTGACCCCGGCCCCGGCCACTTCGATCACCGCCTGGGCGGTACGTGCCGAGACCGCGGAGAAATACCATCTGCGCACCCTCTCCGACCTGAAGCCCGTTGCCCCGCAGCTGGTGATCGGCGGACCACCGGAGCTGGCGGTACGCGCCCTGGGCCTGCCGGGGCTGAAGCGCGTCTATGGTCTTGAGTTCAAAGCGGTGAAATCGCTGGACATGGGCGGGCCGCTGACCCGGCTGGCGCTCAATTCGGGCAAAATCGACGTCGCGACGGTCGTCTCCACCCAGGGCAACCTGGCGAAGGAGAAATGGGTGGTTCTGGAAGATGATAAACATGAGCAACCGAGTCAGAACGTGGTGCCGCTGGTGCGCAAAGCCAGTCTGACGCCGGAGATCAGCGCCGTGCTCAATGAGGTTTCCGGCAAGCTGGACAATGCCACGCTGATTGCCCTCAACCAGCAGGTGGATCTCCAGCATAAAGATCCGGCAGCCGTCGCCGAGCAATGGGTTAATGCCAACCTCCCCCAACACTGACCGTCACCCCGCCACGGATGGCGTTCAGCCGCGAGTCCACGCTATGTCTACCCGACACATGATCCTGAACCTGTTCTTTTATAACCCGCAGGGGGATTACCGTTTCTCCTGGCGTCACCCTGACGCACCAGAAGCGGAAATATTTACCCTCAACTATTACGCCAGTCTGGCGCGCAAGGCCGAAGCGGCGACCCTGGACGCTATCTTTGTCGCCGACCATATCGCGGTGTGGGATACGGTGCCCAGCGGCCTGACCCACTATGCCAACGCCCGGCTTGAACCCCTGACGCTGCTCTCCGCCCTCGCCGCGGTGACGGAGCATATCGGTCTGATGGCCACCGCGTCGACATCCTATAACGAACCCTATAACCTGGCGCGCTACTTTGCCTCGCTGGATTTCCTCAGCAATGGCCGGGCCAGCTGGAATGTGGTGACGTCGTGGCTGGAAGAAGAGGCGGCAAACTTCGGTCTGGAGCAGCTTCCCCGCCACGGCACCCGCTACCAGCGGGCCAATGAATTCATCGACGTGGTCACTCGCCTGTGGGATTCCTGGGAAGATGGCGCGGCGATCTTCGATAAAGCGCACGGATTATTCGCCGATGCCGGCAAGGTGCATCACCTCGACTATCAGGGCGAGTACTTTCGCGTGCGCGGCCCGCTCAACGTCCCTCGCCCGCCGCAGGGCCATCCGCTGCTGGTGCAGGCTGGCTCTTCAGAGGCGGGAAAAGCGCTGGCCGCCGCCTGGTCTGATATGCACTTCGTGTTTATTCACTCGATCGCCGAGGGGCTGGCCTATCGCGAAGAGATGAACCAGCGGCTGCGTCAGCACGGGCGAGATCCGGCCCATTTCAAAATTATCGCCGGGGTCCTGCCGGTGGTGGTGAATTCCAGCGAGGAAAAGGCGGCCCGCCAGCAGCTTAACGAGCAGCTGATGAGCGACCAGATGGCTATCGACCTGCTCTCCTCTTATCTTCGGATGGATCTCAGCACCCTGCCACGGGACCAACCCCTGCCGCCGCTCCCCGATGAAGAGAGCTTTGATGGCATCCGCACGGCGCTGAAGCTTATCCGCCAGTACGATCCGCGGCTCACCCTGCTGGAGTTGGGGAAATTGTTATTACAGAGTTCCGATAGCTGGCTGCTGCTGGGCAGCGCCGAGGAGATTGCCGCCACCTTAACGGAGACCTGGCAGGCGGGCGCCGCCGATGGGTTCAACCTGATGTTCCCGCTGCTGCCGGGAGACTTTGACCGCTTTGTTGACCAGGTGGTGCCGATTCTGCAGCGTAACGGCGTCATGCGCGATCGCTATCCACCCGGCACCCTGCGTGAAAAGCTCGGTCTGCCCGCGGTGGAAAACCGCTTCACCGCGCCGTAGCCCGGCGTGGCCCGGCGTGGCCCGCCCCGGCACAGACCGCTGGCCGGGGCATTTTACCTATAGCTGGCTGACTCCCAGCGCCGCGGCCTCATCCCGCCACGCCAGCAGCGGCGCATAGGCCTCCCGCGGCATATCGCTATAGCCGCAGATCAGCAAGGCATCGCACAGGGGACGATAGCGCGCATCGCTCACTAACTGCTGGAGCGCCTCGCGCAGGCTATTCAGCGTCGCCGCCGGAGTGGCGCCGGCGGTGATCAGCGGCAGCCCTGGCGCGGCCGGGCTCCAGCCGATCGCCACCAGGCCTGCCAGGGCCTGCGGCTGATGGCGCTGCAGCAGCGCGTAGGTCACGCAGTCGATGGCGGCGATATCGGCGTTTTCCTGCTGCAGCTCGCGCAGCGACTGCCGATGGCTGCCGCTGAACACCACCGCCGAAAAAAATCGCCCCTCCCGGGAGAGCGGCGCGACCATTTTACGCAGCACGTTGTAGCCGGACTGCGAGTGCTCGGCATTGCACGCGGCCCGACGGCCAAAAAAGTCCCCCAGCATCCGATGACTATCCGCTTCGCGGACCACCAACAGGCTGCGGTAGCGGCGCCCTTCACAACCGGGCGCGGCGTAGTGGAAACAGCCCACCGTCTGCACCTCCGGCAATTGGGTCACCAGCGGGTAGCCGCAGGTCTGGCTCAGCAACAGCGTCGGCTGGCGCCAGTGGTCCAGCAGATCCTCGGGGTCAGCCGCCGGAGGGTCTCCCGTCACCGTCACGCCGCGTTCGGCCAGCAGCGACTGCACCGCCTGCCACAGGGCCTGGGTCTGTTGACGGTGGATGGCATACATCGGAAAGGTCATGCGTTCAGCCATGTTCTCCTCCCGCTTGCGCCTGCTCGCCAAAGCCCGGATGGGCGTTCACCGCCACCGCCCGGCGGCCAAAATGGCGTCGCCACTCGCCGTACCCACGCACCAGGAACCCCTGATTACGCTGCAGATAAGCCGTCTGGCGATGCAGATACAGCTGACGTAAAGCGTACCAGGGGCCCCCTGGCAGGTCATGATGCACCGCATGGTAGTTGAGATTGAGGAACAGCACCCGCCAGGGGAGCCCGGCCTCGTTGATCACCGAGCGGGCCAGCGGGTCATCCGCGGCGCGGTGTTCGAGAAAAGAGCGCACTTTGGTCAGGGCCAGCGCCGGGTAGCTCACCGCCAGCACAAACCACAGTGGGGAAAAACCCTGCGCCGCCATCCAGGTCAGCAGGCCCGTCAGCAGCAACAGATGCAGACTCCACATGGCGATAGCGCGGCGGTCACCCTCGCGGAAAGCCCGCAGCGCGCTGTTCAGGGTGTGAATAATATCCATCAGCGGCGCCAGCAGCAGACGCCCCCAGAAGGTGTTGCGCAGGTGGATAAGGCGGCGCTGCCAGGCAGAGAAGCGCTGCCAGCTTTCCGCCGTCACATAGTACGATTCGGGGTCGTCCTCGGGGTGCGTCAGCAGATGGTTGCGATGGTGCGCCAGGTGGCTGTCGCGGTAGATGCCATAGGGATACCAGACCGCCAGCGGCAGCGTCCCCAACAACTGGTTAAACCATGCCAGCCGGGTGGGATGCCCATGGATAAGCTCGTGCTGTAAGGACATATACCAGGTGGTAAACCAGATCAGCAGCAGCGTGGCCGGCATCAAACCCAGCGTCTGCCAGCCCGCCACGCAGGCAAACCAGCCGCCGTAAACCGTCACTATCAGCAGCCATGTCGGCAGCTCGCTGCGCCACAGCCAGCTGCGCGCCAGCTGGCGGATCAGGATGCGCTGTTGGTCATCCACATAGACAGCCGTCTTCTTTTCCGTCACTTCCGATACCTTGCCCTGTTGCCTCATTCCCTCCGAAGATGTGAGATAACACGTTAAATAACAAAGTATTTAATTTACTTAGCTTTGCCAAAAAGCGCGTTTGTATTCACCGCTTTCATCAACACCTGAAACTGCGGATTAAATTCATCAAAGATTGGCAGCGCAGCGGCGCCCAGCGCGGCGGTATCGGTGCCGGTCATCCCCATTTTGACACGCTGCGCCGGCAGGTAACGCCCGCGCACAGACTGATACAGCGGCGGCAGCCGCGCCAGCACTTTCTCCAGCAAGGGGGCGGGCATCATACCGCCCACCACCACCGTCTCGGCATCGAAGACGCACTCCAGCAAATTGATCGCCTGACGCAACGGCGCCAGGATGCTGGTGATCCACTGGTCGAAAAGCGCAGCGTCCACCGACAGCAGATCTTCCGGCAGCGCGCGATAGGGGTCGAGGCCGCAAAACTCATAGGCCGCCTGCAGCGAAACATAGCGCTCAAGGCATCCCTCATTCCCGCAATAGCAAGGGCGACCGTTCGGCGCGACCACGATATGCCCGACCTCACCGGCGTTATGGGCATGGCCGGTATACACATGACCATCGGTAAAAATACCGGCGCCCAGACCGGTGCCAATATAGAGATAGACAAAAGAGTTGAGCTGCCGCGCCACGCCGTGAAAGCGTTCGCCAATGGCGGCCACCGTGGCGTCGTTTTCGAGGGTCACCGGCAGGCCGCTGAGTCGCCCGAGCTCCGCCGCTACGTCGACCCCTTCCCAGCCGTTGAGCGTCGTGGGTCCCGTCGACGAGATCCCTTCCACGCCAAACGGCCCCGGCATCACGACCCCCATTCCCAGCACCCGCGACCAGTCCAGCGTCGGCAGCGCACGGATCTCATCCAGCACCTCAGCGAGGCGGGCAAAGGTCGCACCAGGCTGGGGCTTTTGCACCAGAATGAGTCGGCGAAAATGGACCTCACCGGCCAGATCCACCAGCACCACAATCAACGTCTGATGATCAAGATGGATGCCAATTGACCAGGCACTGGCGGGATTGAGGCTCACCGGCACCGCTGGCTGTCCACGGCCGCTGGCGCGCCGCGGTTGGTGGCTGGTCAGGAGATCCATCTGCTCCAGCTCCGCCACAATATTCGACACGGTCTGCGGGGTCAGCGCGGTCAGCCGCGCCAGCTCGGCGCGGGTCAGCTCGCCATGTAAACGCACCGCCTCAATGATTACCCGGCGGTTATGGACCCGGGCATGTTCAAGGTTTGTACCTGATGTTTTCATCGTTTCCCTTCCAGGCTGGACTGGTGAAATTTTAGCCGGCATCACAGATCTGACAACGACCCGCGCAGGCGGGTCTTCGCGATGGCATACCCTTTGCTACGCTTAGTGCTGGGGCCACTCGGGAGATGTTGCCGATAGTGTCGCCCTGATTAAATCAATCAAATTGATTTAATAAATCATAACCCCTTTCAGTACAGCACAGCGGAGAGCAAAGATGAAATACCACAGCGCACTACGGGTCAACGCCTGTCTGCTGGCGATGCTCGTTATCAGCGGGAGCGTCAGCGCAGCGACCCAGATTAATGCCCTGTTCATGACCCAGGCGGCCTATAGCGAAAACGACATTCGCGCGATGACCAGTGACTTCGAAAAGCAACACCCTGACGTGAAGGTCAACCTCGAATTCGTCCCCTATGAAGCGCTGCACGACAAGATCGTCGCCGCCCGCGGCGCGGGGGGTAACGGCTACGATGTGGTGCTGTTCGACGCGATCTGGCCGGCGGAGTTTAGCCGCTTTGATCTGCTGCAGGATGTCTCCTCACGGATTGCCGCCGACGAGCGCGAAAAGATTTTCCCCGGGGCGATGAATACCGTGGTGTATCAAGGCAAAACCCTCGGCATGCCGTGGATCCTCGACACCAAATATCTGTACTACAACAAAGCCATGCTGGACAAAGCGGGGATCAAAACACCGCCTGCCAGCTGGCAGCAGGTAATGGACGACGCCAAAGTGCTTAAGGACAAAGGGATCGTTAAATATCCTCTGGTCTGGAGCTGGTCGCAAGCGGAAGCGCTGGTCTGCGATTACACCACCCTCGTCTCCGGCTTCGGCGGGAGCTTCTACCAGAACGGCAAGCTCGATTTTTCGACGCCCGCCTCGCTGAAAGCGGTCACGCTGATGAAAACCTCGCTCGATCAGGGGCTGAGCAACCCGGCCTCACGTGAATACCTTGAGGAGGATGTGCGTAAGGCTTTCTCCAATGGCGACGCCGCCTTTGCGCTCAACTGGACCTATATGTACAACATGGCCAACGATCCGAAACAGAGTAAAGTCGCAGGTGATGTGGGCATTGTCCCCGCCCCAGGCGATACCCCGGATAAACCCGGCGCCGTCAACGGTTCAATGGGCCTGGGCATCGCCAAAGCCAGTCAGCATCCGGAAGAGGCCTGGCAGTATATTCACTATCTGACCTCCCAGCCGGTACAGGACAAGTATGCCAAACTAAGCTTGCCGGTGTGGAAAGCCTCGTACCAGGATCCTGCCGTTGCCAAAGGCCAGGAGAGCCTGATCGCCGCCGCCGACAAGTCGTTGAACGTGATGCTCTCTCGTCCCGAAACGGCAGATTACTCGCGCCTGTCAAACACCCTGCAACAGCAGCTTCAGTCGGTACTGCAGGGTAAAGCCACGCCCGACGTCGCCCTCAAGGCGGTCGACACCAGCGCGGCCCGTCTGCGTTAAGGAGGCATGATGCTGAGTCTGCAACGACGCGAGCATCGTCAGGCATGGGTGCTGTTAGCGCCCATGCTTATCGCGATGTTTATCCTCACCGCATGGCCGCTGGCGCGCACGCTGTGGCTGAGTTTTACCGATACTGCGCTGGCGGGAAGCGGCGAGGCGACCCACTACGTCTGGCTGGATAATTATCTTTATGCCCTGACCGACCCGGACTTTCGCGCGGCCTTCGCGCGAACGCTCTATTTCACCGTGGTCTCGGTGGCGATTGAGGGGGCGATCGGCGTACTGGTGGCGCTGTTGTTGAATCAGCGTTTTGTCGGGCGAAATGTCCTGCGGGTGCTGGTGATCCTGCCGTGGGCGTTGCCGACTATCGTTAACGCCATGATGTGGCGGCTTAACTTTAATCCCGACTATGGCAGCGTTAATGCCCTGCTCAGCCAGCTGGGGCTGATTGACAGCTATCGCAGCTGGCTGGGCTCGCCGGATTCTGCGCTGCACGCGGTGATGCTGGCGGATATCTGGAAAAACTACCCGCTGGTCACCCTGCTGGTGCTGGCCGCCCTGCAGTCCGTTCCCGACGATCTGTACGAGGCGGCGCGGCTCGACGGCGCCTCGGCCTGGCGGCGTTTTCGCGCCATTACCTTTCCGGCCATTGTGGGCCCCCTTGGCGTTGCGCTGGTGCTACGCACCATCGATGCCTTCAAAGTGTTCGACATTATCTATGTGATGACCCGCGGCGGCCCGCTCGACAGCACCAAAACGCTGAGCTTTTTTGTCTATCAGGAGTCCTTCAGCTACCTGCGCGCCGGCAGCGGCGCGGCCTACGCCATGCTGATGAGCCTGATGTGCGCCGTGCTGATAGCCCTGTATCTGTTTTTGCTGCTGCGTCAGCGGCGCCGGAGTGTTGATGATGAAGCGTAAAGGGTACATCGTACTGCGTTACCTGGCGGCGCTGGCGGTGGCGATCTCGATTCTCGCCCCGATGCTGTGGCTGTTTTTGATGAGCGTCAGCACCACCGCGGACCTCACCCGCGTCCCGCTGGAGTGGCTCCCGCGGCAGTGGGACTTCAGCCGCTATGGCCACCTGCTGTCGCTGGCCCCTGGCGAACCCGGGGCGCTGTTTCTTCCCGCGCTGGGCAACAGCCTGCTGGTGGCCGCCGGCGCGACGCTGGTGTCGCTGTTGCTGGCGATCCCCGCCGCCTTCAGCTTTTCCCGTTATCCCGGCCGCGACGGCTGGCTGTACGCCGGCCTCGGCATCTATATGGTGCCGCCCGTGGCCTTTGTGCTGCCGCTCTATTTTATTCTTGAACACTTTGCCCTGCTCAACACCCGCAGCGGGCTGGTGCTGGTCTACTGCTCGCTGATCGTGCCGTTTCTGACGTGGATGGTCAAAAACCAGTTCGATACCCTGCCGCAGGATATCGAGCAGGCGGCCCGGCTTGACGGTCTGCGCATCTGGCAGGTCCTGCTGCGCATCACTCTGCCGCTGGCGAAACCGATGCTTGGCGCCGCCGCGCTGTTCGGCTGGCTGCTGGCGTGGGACGAGTTTTTCTATGCGCTACTGTTCACCAGCAACCTCGCCGCCCAAACGCTGCCGGTGACCATCGCCGGCTTCACCGCCGGCCGCGCCACCGATGACGGACTGGTGGCGGCGGTCGGCATACTGGCCTCAGTCCCTCCGCTGTTGATTGCTATCTGGCTGCAAAAATCGCTGGTCAGCGGCCTCACCAACGGGGGAAGTAAAGGATAACTATGGATAACACCAGGACACCTGTGCTCTATATCGTGGGCAATTACAATATTGACTTAGTGATGGGAACCCTGACCCACTGGCCTGCCCAGGGGACTGAGATGATGCTCGAGCACAGCGCGCTGCGGCCCGGCGGCTCTGCCGGCAACTGCGCGCTGGCCGCCGCCGCCATGCAGCTTCCGCACTGCGCGGTCGGCTGTCAGGGCGACGACGCGTTTACTCCGTGGCTGGCGGCACAGTTTCCCGGCGGCAGCGATCGCTGGCCGCAGTATCCCTGTGAAACTTCGCTGACGGTGGCGATCACCCATCCCAACAAAGAACGCTCCTTCCTCAGCAACCACGGACATATTACCCGCCTGACCGCCGGGGATGTGCTGAGCCAGCTGCCGGCCGCCGCTGGCGAGGGCGATATCGTGTTGCTCTGCGGTACCTTTCTCTGTACCGGGCTGCTGTCCGACTATCCGCAGCTGCTCGCCACGCTCCGCCAGCGCGGGTTTACCCTCGCCGTCGATACCGGCTGGCCACCTCAGGGCTGGAGCGACCCGCTGCGTCATGAGGTCGACCGCTGGCTGGGCGACTGCGACTGGCTGTTGCTCAACGACCTTGAAACCCTGCAGCTGGCCGGCCACCTGACCCTCGCCGAAGCCGCCACAGCCCTGGCGGCACGGCTCAGCGGCCGCGGCGGGTGCGTGGTGAAGCGCGGCGCCGACGGCGCGGACTGCTGGACGACCGACGGCCATCACCATGCGCCGACCCGGCCAGTCACCGTGATCGATACCATCGGGGCTGGCGACAGCTTTAACGCAGGATTCCTTGCCGCACTGCTGAGCGGTAAACCTGCGGCGGCCGCGCTGCGCTGGGGAAATACCGTCGCCGCGCAGGCGATCGGCACCTCCCCCCGCCGCTATCCCGACTGGCATACCCTGCAACATCACCTTGAGGAGGCCACCGATGGCCAGTGTTGAACTGATCGATGTCGCCAAGCGCTACGGCAAACAGACGGTGCTCCAGCCGCTGGACCTCACCATCCCCGACGGCAGCTTTACCGTGCTGGTGGGTCCTTCCGGATGCGGCAAGTCGACCCTGCTGCGCCTGCTGGCCGGTCTCGAAACGCTTTCCGGCGGCACCATTCTGATGAACAAGCGGCCGGTCAACGATCTGGATCCGGCCGACCGCGATGTGGCGATGGTCTTTCAGAGCTACGCGCTCTACCCCCACCTGACGGTGGCGGAAAATCTCGCCTTTCATATGCAGGTCAAAAAGGTGGATAAGCAGTTACAGAAAAGCAAAGTGCAGCAGGTCGCCAGCCTGCTGGGGATTGATAAACTGCTGGCTCGCTATCCGCGTGCGCTCTCCGGGGGCCAGCGCCAGCGGGTGGCGATGGGCCGGGCAATGGTCAGAAACCCCCAGGTTTTCCTGTTCGATGAGCCGCTGTCGAACCTTGACGCCCAGCTACGGATGGAGCTGCGCGCGGAGATCAAATCCCTTCATCAGCGCATCAATACCACCATGATCTATGTCACCCATGACCAGGTGGAGGCGATGACCCTGGCCGATCAGATTGTGGTGATGCGCGACGGGCAGATCGTCCAGCAGGGGGCGCCGCTGGCCATTTACGACCAGCCCTGCAATACCTTCGTCGCCCGCTTTATCGGCTCCCCGCCGATGAATCTCCTGCCCGGTCAGCGCGCCGTGCGCGACGGCCAGCCCGGCGTCGCCTGCGGCGCGCTGTGGTTTCCGCTGGCCGAACGCTGGCATCAGGCCGTGGCGCAGCAGGGCGATGCCCCGCTGATTGTCGGTCTCCGTCCACAGGATATTCTGCCGGATGCGCATGGCGCGCCGGCAACGGTAAACATCATGGAGGTGACGGGGGAATCCACCCTGCTGCATCTCGACTGGCAGGGTTTTCCGGTGCATGTGCAGGTTGCCGGCAGGGTGGCGGTCGCGGCGCAGCAGACGCTGGGGCTGACTCTCCGCCGCGAAAACCTGCATCTGTTTGATGCCGCCAGCGGCGAGCGCCTGGCGGAGACGCGCTAAGGGCGAAGGGAACCGGTCATCTTCCGTGTGGCCGGGCTCCGTGCGACGTCGAGTTCCAGGGCTACTCCTCTTCCCTCTCTGCTGGGGTCCAGGTCGGCAGCGTCTGGAAGGTGTGCAACAGCCCTTCGGACCACGCCTTGCGGATGCGGTTGAAGTAGGGATCGCTGTCGGTGATGCGATGCTGCCCGGCACTGCTCAGGCTGCCGCTGCGGTAGAGCAGCGTATCCAGCGGCAGGCCGACGGACAGATTACTGCGCAGCGTCGAGTCAATGGAGATCAACGCGCAGCACATCGCCTGCTCCAGCGGCGTATCGATGGTCAGCACCCGATCGATGATCGGCTTGCCGTACTTGCTTTCACCAATCTGGAAATAAGGCGTGTCGCGGGTGGCTTCAATAAAGTTGCCCTCCGGATAAATATGGAACAGACGATGGGTTTCGCCGGCGATCTGGCCGCCAAGCAGCAGGTTGCAGTTGAAGTTGGTGTTACTGCAGTTCTGCTGGTTGCTGCTGTCGCGCTGGATCACCTCCAGCAGCGTTTTACCGATCAGCATCGCGGCGTCGTAGAGGGAGGTGACCTGCATCAGATTCGGCTCCTGCTGGGTACGGATGCGCGCGCTGAGCAGGCTTATCACGCTCTGGGTGGTGGCCAGGTTGCCAGCAGATTGCAGCACCAGCACCCGTTCCCCCTCCTGATGGAAAACGTGCAGCTTTTTAAAAGTGGCAATATGGTCGACTCCCCGTTGGTGCGGGAGTCGGAAGCAAACACCAGTCCATCCGCCAGGCACATGGCCACACAGTAGGTCATTGCGGTTTTTCCCGTATTATTGCTGCTGCGCCTGCTGGCTTTGTTCGCGCACTTCAGCGTTGGTTAACATAATCTCCCCGCCGCCGCCCAGCCGGGTGCCCCGTACCGGGCAGGCGTCGAGATAATCCAGCCCGGTCGCCAGCCGCAAATGCTGATTCAGGCGACGAGTATTATTGGTGATATCAAACGACAGCCAGCGGCCTTCGAGCCAGACTTCCGCCCAGGCGTGCATCGCCACATGCTGAGCGTTATCGCTGTAAACATAGCCGCTGACGTAGCGCGCCGGGATCTCCAGCGCGCGGCAGCAGGCGAGAAAAACATGGGTATGATCCTGGCACACTCCCTTCGCGCGGGCGAAGGCGTCGGCGGCGGAGTCCTGCACCTGGGTCGCGCCGGGGGAGTATGGCATTCTTAACAGCAGATCCGCCATCAGTTGATTCAGACTTTCTTCCGCCGCATCGGGACGATAGAGGCGCTGGGCAAACTCACGGATCGCCGTATCGGCGCGGGTTAGCGGCGTACAGCGCAGAAAAACCAGCGGCGACAGCAGCTCGGCCTCTTCATCACGCGTCTCTTCCCCTTCGTCAGCGATATCGACAATCCCGCTGGCGCGGATAGTGATCTCCTTGTGCGGGTTATCCAGCGTCAGCACATGCAGCACATTGCCCCAGCCGTCGGTGGTGGTCACCGCCGCCCCGTCCGGCAGGGTCAGCGTCCAGGCGGTGATGGTCTGCCGGCCGGTACTGCGCGGCGTCAGGCGCAGATACTGGGTGGAAAACTTCACTTCTTCATCGTAGCCATAGCGGGTGAGATGATCGATGACCAGTTTCATAAGGCCTCCAGATAGGTTTGTCTGATGCTGTCGGACAGCGCGTTAATTCTCGCCAGCAGGCCGTTAAGGGTGGTCTGCAGGTCCGCCTGCGCCAGGTCGTCGCGGGTGCTGAAGCGCAGGTCAACGTTGAGCTGATGGGCCAGGCGCAGCGGTTGATAGGAGCGATCGTTGGCGATTTTCTCCAGCTCGCCGACCAGATCGGCAATGCTGGCGCGCAGCGAACGCGGAATATCGTTACGCAGGATCAGCAGCTCCATCACCGTTTCACGACTGACCGGCTGGCGGTAGAGGCTGTTGTAGGCTTCGCGGGCGCTGACCGCATTGAGCAAGGTATCCAGTCGATAGTATTCCCGCACCGGATCCGGGTCGTTGGTCAGTTGTTGATCCTTAATCAGCAGCAGTTGGGTGGTGGCAAACGCACGCTCAATCAGCGTGCCGATACCGATAAAGCTCAGCGCGTCGTTGCGCAGCAGCGTGCCGATCACCGCCCCGCGAAACAGATGCACCCGCTCTTTCACCCACTCGAAAAAGCCGTCGCTCCCCAGTTCGCCCAACCCCTGCTGGCGCAGGGTTCGCAGCTCGATTCGGGTGGCGTTGATGCTCTCCCACACCTCGGCCGACAGACTGCCGCGCACCGCGTGCGCATTGTTCCACGCCATCTCCACGCAGCTGTAAATACTGCAGGGGTTGTTGCCATCGAGGGCAAAAAAGTTGAGCAGGTTGCTCATGGTAAAACGGGCATGGCGCGCCTGAAACAGCTCGTGGGTCATCGACAAATTCAGCGGCAGCGCCAGATCCCGCGACTGCTGGCTGTGGCGGGGGATCATCGATAATTTCCAGGTCACGTCCAGTACCCGGGCGTAGCTTTCCGCCCGCTCGAGATAGCGGGCCATCCAGAACAGTTCACTCGCCGTACGACTTAGCATGATGCGTCATCCTCCATCACCCAGGTATCCTTGGTTCCGCCGCCCTGCGACGAGTTGACCACCAGCGACCCTTCGGTCAGCGCCACGCGGGTCAGGCCGCCGGGCACCAGCCGCATCTCCTGCCCGGACAGCACGTAGGGCCGTAAATCGATATGTCGCGGCGACAGACCTTCATCAACGAAGGTGGGACAGGTCGACAGCGCGAGGGTGTCCTGGGCGATATAGTTGGCCGGATTGGCCAGCAGGCGCTGGCGGAAGGCCTCTCGCTCCTCTTTGGTCGAACGCGGGCCAACCAGCATGCCGTAGCCCCCGGCGCCATGGACCTCCTTGACCACCATCAGCTCGAGATTACTCAGCACATAGCGCAGGTCCTCTGCTTTCCGGCACTGCCAGGTGGGGATATTACTGAGGATCGGCTGTTCACCGAGGTAAAAGCGGATCATCTCCGGAACGTACGGATAGATTGATTTGTCGTCGGCGACGCCGGTGCCGATGGCGTTGGCCAGCACCACGCCGCCGGCGCGATAGACTGACAGCAGCCCCGGTACGCCAAGCATCGAATCGGCGCGGAAGGCCAGCGGGTCGAGCCAGGCGTCATCGATGCGGCGATAAATCACATCCACCCGCCGCGGCCCCTCGGTGGTCCGCATATACACCGCGCCGTTCTTAATGAACAGGTCGGCGCTCTCCACCAGCTCGACCCCCATCTGCTGCGCCAGGAAGCTGTGCTCGAAGTAGGCGCTGTTGAAGCGCCCCGGGGTCATCACCACGACGCAAGGGTCATCCACCAGCGAGCTTTCGCGCAGGGTCTGCAGGAGGTAGCTCGGGTAGCGCTCCACCGGCGCAATGTGATGCTGTTCGAACATCTCCGGATAGAGGCGCATCATCATCTTACGGTTTTCGAGCATGTAGGAGACGCCGGACGGCGTACGCAGGTTATCCTCCAGCACGTAGTACTGACCGTCGTTATTGCGCACCATATCGACGCCGGTGATATGGGCATAGGTATTGTTTGGCAGGTTGATGCCCTGCATGCACGGCTGATACTGCTCGTTGGCCAGCACCTGCTCGGCCGGGATCAGCCCCGCGCGCAGGATATTCTGCTCATGATAGATGTCATAGAGGAAGGCGTTCAGCGCTTTCACCCGCTGGCGAATACCGCGGTCAATGCGCTGCCACTCCCCGGCGGGTATGATCCGCGGCACACTATCAAACGGGATCAGCCGCTCGGTTCCCTCATCCTCGCCGTACACGTTAAAGGTGATGCCGATACGGTGAAAAAGCAGTTCCGCTTGCGCTTTTTTCTGCCGGATAGAGAATTGATCAGTGTTGCGAAACCATTGCCACCAGGCATTATAGTGCGGCCGCTGTTCACCCTGCGCGGTCAGCATCTCGTCATAATAATGCCCGTCAGGTAGCGTAATTTTAATCATGGCTATCCCCTCCGGTTGTACTCACTTTGTGGTAATCCCGGTAAGAGATAAGCATTAATTATGCCAGGTCCTCTGCCGCCGCGGCGTTGTGCAAATCTGTTCTGACCCGCCGTCTGGTTGTGCAAAAAATCGCCAGAACAGCCGCCCGCGCCCGGCTACGGTTGCACCGTCGTGAGGCAGCGCTACGGTTTTTGCGCCATCGTGGACGCCAGCGCCTTCAGCCAGGCGGCATAGGCCGTGGGCCAGGCGGTCGTCGGCGTTCCCGGGCGCCCCATACCAAAGCCATGGCCACCGCGGGTATAGCGGAAAAGCTGCACCGGAACCTGATGCTGGCGGCAGGCGTCAGCCATCACCAGTGTATTGTGCGGATCGGAAACCGGATCGTCCTGTGCCTGCACCAGGAAACAGGGCGGCGTGGCCGTTGTCACCCAGGTTTGTACCGACCAGGCGCGGTCGGCCGCCTCGCTCGCCTGCGGCCCCACCAGCAGACGATGGGTCGCCGTATGGCTCCAGGGTGGCAGGAGCGTGATCACCGGATAGATCAGCGCGGCGCCGTCGGTGGTGGCGGGCTGGTGGTCCAGCGCATCCACCGGCGGGTAGCTGGCGAACGTCGGCCGACAGGCGGCCATCCCCAGCAGATGTCCCCCCGCCGAAAAACCGAGCACGCTGACCTGCGATTCCCGGGCGCGGACCAGCCGCAGAGCTCGCTGCGCATCCTGCAGCGGCGCCAGCGCACCGGCCTGCCAGCCCTCCCCCGGCAAGCGGTAGCTCAGGACATAGGCGGTATAGCCGTGCGCTGTCAGCCAGTGCGCCGCAGGCCAGGCCTCACTGCCCATCTCGATCCGCTGGTATCCGCCGCCGGCCGCCACCAGCACCCCGTGGCCAGTGGCCCGGGCGGGTTGCCAGACCGTCAGCACAGGACGAGCGATATGGCTCAGCGCGCCGCGGGCGGATAACCGAGACTCGCCCCCCGGCCCGCCTCCGCCCGGCGGTTGATCCGGCCACAGCGGCAGCGTCAGCGCCGGAGCAGTGGCCGCCGCGCCCCGCGCCGCAGACAGCGCGGCGGCACTGAACAGCAGAAATTGACGTCGATTCATGACTGGCTCCCGGGCGCGTTGGCTTGCCTGTAAGCCTAACCGCTTTGCTGGCGGTTGTATCAGAAAACCTGACAGGTAAATCCTCTGTTTTCGCGCAAAATGTTACCCCTGACACGCGCAGCGGCAGATATTCGTCTAAGGTTTTTGGATGGCCAAACGTCGTGGCCCGCAGTCGATAATGATAAGGAGAACTCCCCATGACGAGTACTGATGCACATCGTCCCGCTGCTTTGCCCTGTTCCCTGCGCCTGGCGATCGGCGGCGCCCTGCTCGCTCTGATGAGCCTGAATGTCCAGGCGGAAGACGGCAAAACCGCACCGCCCCCCTCGCCGGATATTCTGCTGGGCCCGTTATTCAATGATGTCCAGAGCGCGAAGCTCTTTGCCGATCAAAAAACCTTCGCCGACGCGATCCCTAACAGCGATCCGCTGATGATCCTTGCCGATTACCGGATGCAGAAAAACCAGGCCAGCTTTGACCTGCGCCACTTCGTCGAGCTGAACTTCACGCTGCCGAAAGAAAATGACACCTATGTGCCGCCCAAAGGGCAAACCCTGCGTCAACATATCGATGGCCTGTGGCCGGTCCTGACCCGCAGCACTGTCGAGGTGGAAAAATGGGACTCGCTGCTGCCGCTGCCTAAGCCCTACGTGGTCCCCGGAGGACGCTTTCGCGAAGTCTATTACTGGGACAGCTATTTCACCATGCTGGGTCTTGCCGAAAGCGGTCACTGGGATAAAGTCGAAGATATGGTCGCCAACTTCGCCGCGGAAATTGACACCTGGGGCCATATCCCCAACGGCAACCGTACCTATTACCTCAGCCGTTCGCAGCCCCCCTTCTTCTCCTTTATGGTGAGCCTGCTGGCGACGCACGATGGCGACAAGGTGCTGAAAACCTACCAGCCGCAGCTGGAGAAGGAGTATCGCTACTGGATGGCCGGGGCGGACGCGCTGGCCCCCGGCAGCGCCGACAAACGGGCGGTGCGGATGGCGGACGGCGCGCTGCTCAACCGCTACTGGGACGATAACGACACCCCGCGCCCCGAATCCTGGCTTGACGACGTCAAAACCGCCAAAAGCAACCCGAATCGTCCGGCAACCGAGATCTATCGCGACCTGCGCTCCGCCGCCGCCTCCGGCTGGGATTTCAGCTCCCGCTGGATGGATAATCCGCAGCAGCTCGCCACCATTCGCACCACCTCGATTGTCCCGGTCGATCTCAATGCCCTGATGTTCCATCTGGAGAAAACCCTCGCCCGCGCCAGCAAGGCATCCGGGGACAGCGCTGGCGCTACGCAGTACGATGCGTTGGCTAACGCCCGCCAGCAGGCCATCGAGAAATATCTGTGGAATGATAAAGAGGGATGGTACGCCGATTACGATCTGAAAACCCACAAGGTGCGCAATCAGCTGACCGCGGCGGCGCTGTTCCCGCTGTACGTCAATGCGGCGTCACGCGAGCGGGCGACGAAAGTGGCCGCCGCCGCTGAGTCGCGCCTGCTTAAACCCGGCGGGCTGACCACCACCACCGTCAACAGCGGCCAGCAGTGGGACGCCCCGAACGGCTGGGCGCCGCTGCAGTGGGTGGCGGTCGAGGGCCTGCAAAACTACGGCCAACAAAAGATCGCCATGGAGGTCAGCTGGCGCTTCCTGAGCAACGTTCAGCATACCTATGACAGCAAGCAAAAGCTGGTGGAGAAGTATGACGTCAGCTCGACCGGCACCGGCGGCGGTGGAGGGGAATATCCGCTACAGGATGGCTTTGGCTGGACCAACGGCGTCACCCTGAAGATGCTGGATCTGATCTGCCCGCAGGAGAAACCCTGTGACGCCCTGCCCGCCACGCGCCCGGCGGCGGCCCCTTCCGCGCAGAGCAAGCCAGCCGCCAACGACCCCGCGCCGGCGGCAGCGCAAAAGACCGGCGCCTGACGCTTTTCCGGCCCGTCCCTCCCCCTACCAAAATCAGTAGGGGGAGTTATCTCCCTGCTGACTACGGCCCCGCGCAGCCCCGCTCTGCGGCCCGCGGGAAGCACGTCACTCCCCCCATCGCCCTGAACCGGTCACCTTTCGCTTGATCACATAAATACAAACAATAATAATTCGCATTACTTTTTAACGAGCAATGACAGATTCGTTTTTCACGCGGCGGCGTACAGGAGTACCAGACCGCGTTGGTTCAGGATGATCTTATGAACGTGGCTATTTCCCGAAAACGCCCGAGGCTGCTGTACGCCCTCGTGGTCACCCTTCCCCTCACCGCGCAAGCCGAAGAGACGGTGGTGGTCACTGCCAGCCCGCCGGCGTCCGCCAGCGCGCCGACTGAAGGCTACAGCGCCAGCACCTCGCTCGGGGCAACGAAAACCGACCAACCGTTAATCACCACCGCCCAGTCGGTATCGGTTGTCACCCGCCAGCAGATGGCGGACCAGGGGGCGAATACCATCAGCCAGGCGCTGGAATATACCCCGGGGGTTTACTCCAGCTTCGGCGGCGGCGCGACCCGGTTCGACGCCATCTCCCTGCGCGGCTACCACGGCGGCGACGTCGATAACCTGTTCCTCGACGGTATGCGCCTGATGAGCGACGGCGGCAGCCATAACGTTGTGCAAATCGACCCGTGGTTTATCGAACGCGTCGATGTGATCCGCGGCCCCTCCTCCGCGCTCTACGGGCAGAGCGTGCCGGGCGGCGTGGTCAACCTGACCTCCAAACGCCCGCAGTTCAGCCAGCAGGGCCACGTCCGCCTGACCGGCGGTACGCAAAATACCAAAGGCGCGGCCTTCGATTACACCGACGCCATCAACGAGCAGTGGGCATGGCGGCTGATCGGTATGACCCGCAGCAGCGACACGCAGTATGACCATACCCGCGAAGAGCGCTACGCCATTTCACCTTCCCTGCTATGGCAGCCGGACAGCGACACCTCGCTGCTGCTGCGCGCCTATCTGCAAAAAGATCCTTCCGGCGGCTATCATGGCTCTTTGCCGCTGGACGGCACCCGCTACGCGCACAATGGTCGTAAGCTCTCCCCCAGCACCAACGAGGGCGATCCGGGAGATGGCTATCAGCGCCGCCAGCAGATCTACAGCTATGAGTTTGACCACCAGTTCACCGACGTCTGGTCGGTCTATTCCGCCGGGAGCTACACCCATACCAACGTCTCCCTCGATCAGGTCTACCAGGTCGGCTGGATAGATGACAGCGACATGCTGGCCCGCGGCTACAGCGGTTCGCGCGGTTCGCTGGACGGCTGGTCAACCGATAACCGCCTGCGCGCCGATTTCAATACTGGCGACCTGGCGCATACTCTGATCCTCGGCGCCGAATATCATCGCTTCCGCAACGATCTGTGGACCGGCGCCGGCGGTGCGGCGCCGCTAAACCCGTTTAGCGGCTATACCGCGCAGACCGGGCATACCGTCACCTACAGCGATGACAATCATCGCCGCTACTACCAGACCGGGCTGTATCTGCAGGATGAGATGGTCTGGAACCGCTGGCATGTGGATGTTTCCGCTCGCTACGACCGCATCGTCTCCCAGCAGGTCAGCGATACCTTCGGCACCTCAAACCGCCGTTCAGACGACCATATTAGCGGCCGCGCCTCGCTGTTGTACGCCCTGGATAATGGCCTTTCGCCCTATCTGAGCTACAGCCAGGCGATCACCCCGGCGATGCTGCCGGGCGCGGACGGCAAACCGTTGAAACCGACCACCGCCGAGCAGGTCGAAGCCGGCCTGAAGTTCCAGCCGCCGGGCAGCCGCGACCTCTACAGCATCGCAATTTACGACCTGACGCAAAAGGATGTCGCCACCCGCGACCCGAACATCGCCACCGCCACCTATATTCCGGCGGGTAAGGTCCATTCCCAGGGCGTTGAGCTGGAAGCACACCACCAGATCACCCCGCAGCTGAGTACTATCGCCTCGTATACCTGGAATCGTCTGCGCTTCCAGGACACCAAGGACGGTACCGACAACAACACGCCGCAGCTGACCCCGGATCAGATGGCCTCCTTCTGGGCGCGTTATCAGTTCCCGGCGGGGATCTCCGTTGGCGCTGGCGTCCGCTATATCGGCAAACAGTGGGCGGATGATACCAACACCGAGCGGCTGCCGTCGGTCACGTTGATGGATGCCATGATGCGGGCCGACCTCGGCGTCTGGTCGCCGGGGCTGAAAGGCGCTTATGTGCAGGTTAACGCCAACAATATCGGCGACCGCGAGTATATTTCCGGCTGCTACGGCACCGGCAACTGTTACTGGGGAGCAGAGCGCAGCGTTATGGCCACCGTGGGCTACGATTTCTGAGGACTGAGGACGTGGCCTCCGGGAGACTCCCGGAGGCCAAACGAGGGATTACATGGCGTCCAGCGCTTTCTGCAGTTTCCAGATATAGCGCGGCGCCTGCGGTGCCGGGTGTTTTTTCACCACATGCTCGAAGAACTCATCGGCGTCGAGATCGTTAATCTCATCGATGGCGTCCTGGCGGTCCGACGAGAAGGTACGCAGCAGGGCGCCGGCACCGTTGGCATAGGAGACCACCACCGCGTAGCGCATCACCTGCGGGTCTTTGATCCCCGCCAGCGGACCGTTCTCCAGAATGCTCAGGTAGGCGGCCCCCATCGAGATATTCCGTTCCGGGTTTTTCAGCTCACTGACCGACGGCTCGCCGCGCCAGCCCATCCGCCGGTAGACATCGCGTCCGGAGGTCGACGGCTTGAGCTGCATCAGCCCGACGGCGCCGGATTTACTCACCACCGCTGGATTACCGCCCGACTCGATGGCGATGATCGCTGTGATCAACTGCGGATCCACGCCCCAGGCGGCGCCGGCTTTTTCACTGATCGGCATCCACTGCATCGCCCGCTTCACCGGGACCTCGGGGTTCCACGGCGGGTTAGTGTAATCATGTTTCGAACTACAACCGGCCAGAAAAACGACTAAAATAAGCAACCATCTCAATTTCACACATCTATCCTTATCTACCCAAACGCCATCATGCTGCAGAACGACGGCAGCGGTACGTCCCCCGCCTGCCGACAACCTGAAGGATGACGGGTGCGGACTGAAGTTAGCCACCTGGAGATGACAATCGCCATTCCAGGCGGCATCATAACCCTTTCATTCATAGCAAGGAATTATCATGTCTCAGTTTTATCTGGTCGCGCCATCGGGTTATTGCATCAACCAGCAGGCGGCAGCCCGCGGCGTCGAGCGTCTGCAGCAGGCCGGACATGAGGTGGGCCACCAGCAGGTCATTCCCCGCCGGCAGCAGCGTTTCGCCGGGACTGAACATGAACGCCTGGCCGATATTAACCAGCTTGCCCAGTTGCCCGGACGCAACCGTATCGTCCTCGCGGTGCGCGGCGGCTACGGCGCCAGTCGCCTGCTGCCGCATATCGACTGGCAGGGACTGATTGCCCGCCAGCAGCGCGACCCGCTGCTGATTTGCGGCCACAGCGATTTCACCGCTATCCAGTCGGGCCTGCTGGCTACGGGCAACGTCATCACCTTCAGCGGGCCAATGCTCGCGGGCAACTTCGGCGCGGAGACCCTCGATCCGTTTACCGAGCACCATTTCTGGCAGGCGCTACGCCAGCCGGAATTTACCCTCGAATGGCCGGGCGAAGGGCCGAACTGCCGGGTGGAAGGCACCCTGTGGGGGGGAAATCTGGCGATGCTGACCTCGCTTATCGGCACGCCGTGGCTACCGGCGATCCGCGACGGCATCCTGGTGGTGGAGGATATCAACGAGCACCCGTTCCGCGTCGAGCGCATGCTGCTTCAGCTGTTGCATAGCGGCGTGCTGGCGGCGCAGAAAGCGGTGATCTTTGGCAGCTTCACCGGCAGCGCGCCAAACGACTATGACGCGGGGTACGATTTGCCGCAGGTCTTTGATTACCTGCGCCAGCAGCTCTCCCTGCCGTTGATTAGCGGACTGGAGTTTGGCCACGAGCAGCGCACGGTGACCCTGCCGCTGGGCGCCCGCGCGCGACTGGTGAATCAGGCAGCCACCACCACTCTGACGATCAACGGCCACCCGGTGCTGACAGAATAAATTTCCCGGACGCATAGGCGGATCCCCTGCGAATTGTTAAAATAGTGTCACTTTTAGCCATTTTTTCACGCCAGTCAGGGAGTACGTGAACATTGGACGCCGCTGCGGTCATTAGTCTGTTTATTCTGGGTTCTGTTTTAGTAACCTGCAGTATCTTATTGAGCTCCTTTTCTTCGCGCCTTGGCATCCCGATTCTGGTCATCTTTCTGGCCATCGGGATGCTGGCAGGCATTGACGGCATCGGTGGCATCCCCTTCGACAACTACCCCTTCGCCTATATGGTGAGTAACCTGGCGCTGGCGGTGATCCTGCTGGACGGCGGGATGCGCACCCAGGCCAGCTCCTTTCGCGTCGCACTGTGGCCCGCACTATCGCTGGCGACGGTCGGGGTACTGATCACCTCGGCGCTAACCGGGATGATGGCGGCC
Organism: Klebsiella sp. A-Nf5; assembly: GCF_002810545.1. Classification (NCBI taxonomy): domain Bacteria; kingdom Pseudomonadati; phylum Pseudomonadota; class Gammaproteobacteria; order Enterobacterales; family Enterobacteriaceae; genus Klebsiella; species Klebsiella sp. A-Nf5. Next base: position 275,269 of record NZ_PIOG01000268.1, read on the forward strand.
TGGCTGTTCAAGCTGGATATGATCGAAGGCCTGCTGATCGGCGCTATTGTCGGCTCCACCGACGCCGCGGCGGTCTTCTCGCTGCTCGGCGGCAAGGGGCTCAACGAGCGCGTCGGCTCAACGCTGGAGATTGAGTCAGGCAGTAACGACCCGATGGCCGTCTTCCTGACCATCACCCTTATCGAAATGATCCAGCAGCACCAAACCGGCCTCAGCTGGATGTTCGCCGTGCATATCATTCAGCAGTTCGGCCTCGGGATCGCCATCGGCCTCGGCGGCGGCTACCTGCTGCTGCAGATGATTAACCGCATCGTGCTGCCCGCCGGACTCTATCCGCTGCTGGCGCTGAGCGGCGGGATCATGATTTTTGCCGTCACCACCACCCTCGACGGCAGCGGTATCCTTGCCGTCTATCTCTGCGGCTTTCTGCTGGGCAACCGGCCGATCCGCAACCGACACGGCATCCTGCAGAACTTCGACGGCCTGGCGTGGCTGGCGCAGATCGCCATGTTCCTGGTGCTGGGCCTGCTGGTGACGCCATCCGACCTGCTGCCTATCGCCATCCCGGCGCTGCTGCTGTCGATGTGGATGATTTTCTTTGCCCGTCCGCTGTCGGTGTTTGCCGGCCTGCTGCCGTTTCGCGGCTTTAACCTGCGCGAACGGGTGTTTATCAGCTGGGTTGGCCTGCGCGGCGCGGTGCCCATTATTCTCGCGGTATTCCCGATGATGGCCGGGCTGGACAACGCCCGTCTGTTCTTCAATGTCGCCTTCTTCGTGGTGCTGGTGTCGCTGCTGCTGCAGGGCACCTCGCTGTCGTGGGCGGCGAAAAAAGCCAAAGTGGTGGTGCCGCCCATCAGCTGGCCCATCTCCCGCGTCGGGCTGGATATTCACCCGGAAAACCCGTGGGAGCAGTTTGTCTATCAGCTGGGCGCCGATAAATGGTGCATCGGCGCGGCGCTGCGCGATCTGCATATGCCGCCGGAGACGCGGATTGCGGCGCTGTTTCGCAACAATGCCCTGCTGCACCCTACCGGCAGCACCCGCCTGCGGGAAGGCGATATCCTGTGCGTCATTGGCCGGGAGCACGACCTGCCGGCGCTGGGCAAAATGTTCAGCCAGTCGCCGCCGGTGGCGCTCGATCAGCGCTTTTTCGGCGACTTTATTCTTGATGCCGAGGCCCGCTTCGCCGATGTGGCGCAAATCTACGGTCTCGACGGCGGAGAGGAGTTTCGCGAGCATCAGCAATCGCTCGGGGAAGTGGTGCAGCAGCTGCTGGGCGCGGCGCCGGTGGTGGGCGACCAGGTGGAGTTCGCCGGAATGGTGTGGACGGTGGCGGAAAAAGAGAACGATCACGTGCTGAAGGTCGGGGTGCGGGTCGCGGAAGACGAGGCGGAGTGATCCGCCCCGGAATAAGTTACAGGGTCACAACCGGCACCCGCGGCGCCAGGGCGCACATCAGCTCATAGCCGACGGTGCCGCTGCTGGCCGCCACGTCGTCGATTTTAATCTCTTTGCCCCACAGCTCGACCGGCGCGCCGATACCGGCCTGCGGACAAGGCGTTAAATCGACCGCCAGCATATCCATCGATACGCGTCCAACGGTGGTGGTGCGTACGCCATCCACCAGCACCGGCGTGCCGCTCGGCGCCACCCGCGGATAGCCATCGGCATAGCCGCAGGCGACGATGCCGATCCGCTGCTCCTGGGTGGTGCGGTACAGGCCGCCATAGCCAATCGCCTCGCCGGGGCGCAGGTTCTGCACGCCGATGATTTCGCTGCGCAGCGTCATGACCGGCTTCAGCCCGGTGTTCGCGATGTCCTGCCACTGCCCGGAAGGCGACGCGCCATACAGCACGATGCCCGGACGCACCCAGTCAAAATGCGCTTCCGGATGCCAGAGAGTCGCCGCCGAGTTGGCCAGCGAGCGCGGGCAATCCAGCCCCTCCGCCGCCTGTTCAATACGGCGCATCGGCTCGACAATCCCCTGCGGGTTCTCCGCCTCCGCGAAGTGCGACATCAGCGTCATTTCTCCGACGTTGCTTATCGCCCGCAACTGCTGCCAGACGGTATGCACCCGCTCCGGCATAAAGCCCAGCCGGTTCATACCGCTGTTCACCTTGAGATAGATATCCAGCGGCGCGCGCAGCTTCGCCTGCTGCAGCGCCTTAATCTGCCAGTTGCTGTGGACGCTGGTGGTTAAGCGATATTGATCGAGCACCGCCAGCTCATCGGCATGGAAGAAGCCCTCCAGCAGCAGGATCGGACCTTTCCAGCCCTGCTCGCGCAGCAGAATCGCCTCTTCCAGGTTGAGCAAGGCGAAACCATCCGCCCCGCTTAACGCACTCCATACGCGCGCCACGCCGTGGCCGTAGGCGTTGGCCTTGACCACCGCCCACAGGCGCGACCCGGGGGCCGCGCGACGCACTATCTGTAAATTCTGCCGCAAGGCCAGCAGGTCGATGCTGGCCACTACCGGACGGGTCATGCAAGCTCCTTAGTTGTGTGCGCCATGCAGATGCTGTGGGCGCGCCGGGGTGAAGCCGGGGCTGTAGCGGGCGACCGCCAGATCGTCGTAAGGGATCGCCGGCGTGCGCCCGGAGATCAGATCGCTGATAAGCTGCCCGGAACCACAGGCCATGGTCCAGCCAAGCGTGCCGTGGCCGGTGTTGAGCCACAGATTTTTATACGCCGTGCGTCCGACCACCGGCGTGCCGTCCGGCGTCATCGGCCGCAGGCCGGTCCAGAACGTCGCCTGCTCCACGTGGCCGCCGCGTGGGAACAGGTCGCGCACCACCATCTCCAGGGTTTCGCGACGCGGCTGCAGCAGCGCTTTGTTAAAACCGACGATCTCGGCCATGCCGCCGACGCGAATGCGCTGATCGAAACGGGTAATAGCGATTTTGTATGTCTCATCAAGGATAGTGGAAACCGGCGCGCCGTCCTCCTGGGCAATCGGAATGGTTAATGAGTAACCTTTCAGGGGATAGACCGGTATATCCACCAGCCCTTTAAGCATCGCCGTTGAGTAGGAGCCGAAGGCCATCACATAGGCGTCGCCCTTGATAATCTCATCGCCGCATTTCACCCCGGCAATGCGATCGCCCTCCTGCAGCAGGGCGTCCACGGCGGTGTTGAAGCGGAAGGTGACCCCGGCCTGTTCCGCCATCGCCGCCAGACGGGTGGTAAACAGCTGGCAGTCACCGGTTTCATCATTGGGCAGGCGCAGGCCGCCGGTCAGTTTATGGCTGACTTCCGCCAGCGCCGGCTCCACCTCCGCCAGCCGCTTCGCTTCCAGCAGCTGGTACGGCACGCCGGCATCTTCCAGCACCGCGATGTCGCGGGTGGCATTTTCATACTGTTTGGCGGTCCGGAACAGCTGAAGTGTCCCGCCCTGACGTCCTTCATACTGAATGCCGGTGGTGTCGCGCAGCGCTTTCAGGCAGTCGCGGCTGTACTCCGCCAGGCGCACCATACGGCCTTTGTTCTCCATATAGTGGCGGGTGTCGCAGTTACGCAGCATCTGCCACATCCACTTCAGCTGGAACGACGTGCCGTCAAGGCCTATCGCCAGCGGCGCATGGCGCTGAAACATCCATTTGATCGCCTTCAGCGGCACCCCCGGCGCCGCCCAGGGCGCCGCATAGCCGGGAGAAATCTGCCCGGCGTTGGCCGCGCTGGTCTCCTCTGCCGGGCCAGGCTGACGGTCGATAACCGTCACCTCATGACCCGCCTGACTCAAATACCACGCGCTGGCTACCCCAACCACCCCACTTCCCAGTATGACGACACGCATAGCGACTCCGTAACAGTTAAAGAACAATCATCTAATTACAAATTGATAACTCAGTTGAAAATATTATTCAACATACGCTTTATTTATGGTGACTTAACTCACAGCAAACCGCACCAGCCCTGCGCTGCGAGATTTACGATCTCATGCTGCGCTTTATTTTTACCCAGCATTAAATTCTGTAAATAAGCGCAAAAAACGGCTTTGAGATGGGGAAATCGCGAAGAAAAGAAATTGTCTGACGATACAGTTTGCCATCCGGTGTTCTATGCTTGTTTAGAGGTTTTCCGTTCAGAGAAAACCAACAACAACGAGGGCGCGCTAATGGCTACGATTGACTCCATGAACAGGGACACCACCCGTTTAAGCGATGGACCCGACTGGACGTTCGAGTTACTGGAGACCTACCTGGCCGAAGTGGACCGGGTCGCCAAGCTCTATCGTCTTGACACCTACCCGCACCAAATCGAAGTCATTACTTCCGAGCAGATGATGGACGCCTACTCCAGCGTCGGCATGCCCATCAACTATCCGCACTGGTCGTTCGGCAAAAAATTCATTGAGACCGAGCAGGCCTATAAGCACGGCCAGCAGGGCCTGGCGTATGAGATAGTCATCAACTCCAATCCTTGTATCGCCTACCTGATGGAAGAAAACACCATCACCATGCAGGCGCTGGTCATGGCGCACGCCTGCTATGGGCATAACTCGTTCTTTAAAAATAACTATCTGTTTCGCAGCTGGACCGACGCCAGCTCGATCATCGACTACCTGATCTTCGCCCGCAAATACATTACCGAGTGCGAAGAGCGCTATGGCGTCGACGAAGTGGAGAAACTGCTCGACTCCTGCCACGCGCTGATGAACTACGGCGTCGACCGCTATAAACGTCCGCAAAAAATCTCTCTGCAAGAGGAGAAAGCGCGGCAGAAAAGCCGGGAAGAGTATCTGCAAAGCCAGGTGAATATGCTGTGGCGCACCCTGCCGAAGCGCGAGGAAGAAAAAGCGATTGAGTCCGCCCGTCGCTACCCTTCCGAACCGCAGGAGAACCTGCTGTACTTTATGGAGAAGAACGCCCCGCTGCTCGAATCGTGGCAGCGCGAGATCCTGCGCATCGTGCGTAAAGTCAGCCAGTATTTCTATCCGCAGAAACAGACCCAGGTGATGAACGAGGGATGGGCGACCTTCTGGCACTACACCATCCTCAACCATCTCTATGATGAAGGGAAAGTGACGGAGCGCTTTATGCTGGAGTTTCTCCACAGTCACACTAACGTGGTGTTCCAGCCGCCGTACAACAGTCCGTGGTATAGCGGGATTAACCCCTACGCGCTGGGCTTCGCCATGTTCCAGGACATCAAGCGCATCTGTCAGTCGCCCACGGAAGAGGACAAGTACTGGTTCCCGGATATCGCCGGTTCTGACTGGCTGGAAACGTTGCATTTCGCGATGCGTGATTTTAAGGACGAGAGCTTTATCAGTCAGTTCCTGTCGCCGAAGATCATGCGCGATTTCCGCTTCTTCACCGTGCTCGACGACGATCACAACAATTATCTTGAGATCTCGGCGATCCACAACGAAGAGGGCTATCGCGAGATCCGCAACAAGCTCTCGGCGCAGTATAACCTCAGCAATCTTGAGCCGAATATCCAGGTGTGGAACGTTGACCTGCGCGGCGACCGCTCGCTGACCTTGCGCTATGTGCCGCACAACCGCGTCCCACTGGACAAAGGCCGGCGCGAAGTGCTGAAACATGTGCATCGTCTGTGGGGATTCGATGTGCTGCTGGAGCAGCAGAACGCCGACGGCAGCATTGAGCTGCTGGACCGCTGCCCGGCGCGCCCGAACGCGCTATAGCATTGCGGGACGATGAAAACGACGAAGGGGGCCATTGGCCCCCTTATGTTGTTTATCGATCGCTAATATCCGGCTTAACGCATATTCATGGCTAAATCGCCGGGCAGCGATTTCTGCATCCGATGCCAGATCTCCCCGCTGTCATGGCCGTAGCGACGGACCAGCTCGTACACCTGATCGTGCAGGCCGCCTTCGCACACCTTCGCCAGCTGATGATAAAAGCCCAGCGCCAGGCTGCGCGCTTCCGGGCTGGAGAAATAGTGGCGGCCGATGCGGGTATACAGCCCCTTCATGCCGTTGAGGATCAGGCCGTAAATCGGGTTGCCGGAGGCAAACGCCAGACCACGGAAGATGTTGTAATCGAGGTCGGCAAAGGCGTCGGCGTGATCTTCCACTTCCCGGGCGCTGTCCAGTACCGCCAGCGCTTTATCCGGATGCTGACGGAACGCGGTGCGAATAAAAATCGTGGAAATATTGGTGCGCACGGAGAGCAGGTTATCAATCAGCTGCGGCACGCTGTCGTGATCGAGACGTGCCAGCGTTTCGAGGATATTCAGCCCGGAGGTCTCCCAGAAGTTGTTCACTTTAGTGGGTTTGCCATGCTGAATGGTCAACCAGCCGTCACGCGCCAGACGCTGCAACACTTCGCGCAGAGTGGTGCGGGTAACACCGATCAGCTCAGAAAGCTCGCGTTCAGCGGGGAGAATCGATCCAGGTGGGAAGCGGTTATTCCAGATGCTCTCAATGATATACTCTTCCGCGAAACCCGCAGGGCTCTGCGCCTTAATGACCATAATAATATTTCCATTACACATTGTTGCAATTGCACTCATCATACCAGAGCCGCTATAGCGCAGATAGCATCGCAAGTGAATTAAAAAGGGATCGCCGTTTCATTTTCCGTTTTTACTTTGCGCTTTTCCTTATCTCCCGTCACCGCCGCCGCGGTGCGAAGAAAGTTGCTTCTCATTTTGCTCAACTGGTACTCTTGCCAATAGTTACGCACAAAATCATGTACTAATTTGACGGGGAAGGATTCTGTCGTGGAAATTTCATATGGCCGCGCGCTGTGGCGCAATTTTCTTGGCCAGTCGCCTGACTGGTACAAGCTGGCGTTAATCATTTTCTTAATCGTAAATCCGCTGGTGTTTGCCGTGGCGCCGTTTGTCGCCGGCTGGCTGCTGGTCATCGAGTTTATCTTTACCCTCGCCATGGCGCTGAAGTGCTACCCGCTGCTGCCGGGCGGCCTGTTGGCGATTGAAGCACTGCTGATCGGCATGACCAGCCCGGCGCATGTGCGGGAAGAGATCGCCGGCAACCTTGAAGTGCTGCTCCTGCTGATCTTCATGGTGGCGGGCATCTACTTCATGAAACAACTGCTGCTGTTCGTCTTCACGCGCCTGCTGCTGGGGATCCGCAGCAAGATGCTGCTGTCGCTGGCCTTCTGCCTGGCGGCCGCTTTCCTCTCCGCCTTTCTCGATGCGCTTACCGTAGTGGCGGTGGTGATTAGCGTCGCCGTTGGGTTCTACGGCATCTACCATCGCGTCGCTTCGGCTCGCCCTGATGATAACGATCTGCTGGACGACAGCCATATCGAGCAGCACTACCGCGAGGTGCTGGAGCAGTTCCGCGGCTTTCTGCGCAGCCTGATGATGCACGCCGGCGTCGGGACCGCCCTCGGCGGAGTCATGACCATGGTTGGCGAACCGCAAAATCTGATTATCGCCAAAGCGGCGGGCTGGCATTTTGGCGAGTTCTTTATCCGCATGGCGCCCGTCACCTTGCCGGTGATGGTGTGTGGGCTGTTGACCTGCCTGCTGGTCGAAAAGTATCGCCTGTTTGGCTACGGCGAACCGCTGCCGCCCGCGGTGCGGAAGGTGCTGCAGGACTTTGACGACCGCAGTCGCGCCCAGCGCAGCCGTCAGGAGCAGTTGCGGCTGATTGCCCAGGCGGTGATTGGTGTCTGGCTGATCGTCGCCCTCGCCTTTCATCTGGCCGAAGTCGGGCTCATTGGCCTGTCGGTGATCATCCTCGCCACCACGTTTTCCGGGGTGACTGATGAGCACGCCATTGGCAAGGCGTTCACCGAGGCGCTGCCCTTCACCGCGCTGCTGACGGTGTTCTTTGCCATTGTGGCGGTGATCATCGACCAGCAGCTGTTCACTCCGGTCATTGAGTTTGTGCTGCAGGCCTCGCCGCACGCACAGCTGTCGCTCTTTTATCTGTTTAACGGCCTGCTGTCGTCCATTTCGGATAACGTTTTTGTCGGCACGGTCTACATTAACGAAGCGAAAACGGCCCTCGAACATGGCGTTATCAGCCTGCCACAGTTTGAGATGCTGGCAGTGGCGATCAACACCGGTACCAACCTGCCGTCGGTCGCCACCCCCAACGGCCAGGCGGCATTCCTGTTCCTGCTGACCTCCGCGCTGGCGCCGCTGATCCGACTCTCCTATGGCCGCATGGTGTGGATGGCGCTGCCCTACACCATCGTACTGACGCTGGTCGGCCTGCTGTGCGTCGAGTTCACCTTGATGCCGGTCACCAACTGGCTGCTGGCGCACGGCTGGGTGACCACGCCCACGCTACCCTGACCCGATCCTGGCCCGGATCCATCCGGGCCATTCAATAACCCGTTACGTAATATTTTCTGCCGGGCCGCTGGCGTCGGTTCGGTTTTCGTTTACACTGCCATGATTTAGCATCTTCCAGGGAAATGATTATGTTGCAATATTTAAACCAGTGCTCAAGGGGACGCGGTGCCTGGCTCCTGATGGCATTGACCGCTTTTATTCTCGAACTCGTTGCGCTGTGGTTCCAGCATGTGATGCTGCTGCAGCCGTGTGTGATGTGTATTTACGAACGCTGTGCCCTGCTCGGCATCATGGGCGCGGGGCTGGTGGGCGCCATCGCGCCTAAAACGCCGCTGCGCTATGTCGCCATGGTGATCTGGTTGTACAGCGCAATACGTGGACTGCAGCTGGCGTGGGAGCATACGATGATCCAGCTGCACCCTTCGCCGTTCCAGACCTGCGATTTCGCCGCCCGCTTCCCGACCTGGCTGCCGCTGGATAAATGGCTGCCGCAGATGTTTGTTGCCTCCGGCGACTGTTCGGTACGTCAGTGGCAATTTCTGTCGCTGGAAATGCCGCAATGGCTGGTCGGTATTTTTGCTGCCTATCTGGTGGTCGCCATCCTGGTGATCATTGCTCAGCCGGTCAAAATCAAAAAACGCGATCTGTTTGGCCGCTAAGTCGCTGCGTGTACAGCACAAGATGAAACGCCCTGCGGGGCGTTTTTTTATGCCAGCAGCCGGTCGCTGAATCATATCCTGCCTGTCTCAAGGCGCACATGATGTCACCTGCGAAGAAAGCGCGATCTGGCGTTTACAGCGCCCTGTCAGGCAGATTGAGGATATGGTCCTGCCAGTCGACGACGGTGGACTCGGGCACCGCAATATGGCGAACAGAGATGCGTTCACCGTGCATTGCCGCTTTTGAACCGGTCAACAGCGGATGCCAGGCCGGCAGCGGTTTGCCCTCCGCAAGCAGGCGATAGGCGCAGGTCGGCGGCAGCCATTCGAAGGTTGGCAGGTTTTCGCGGGTAAGCTTGATGCAGTCTGGCTCGTACTCGAAGCGACGCTCGTAGTTACGGCACTGGCAGGTTTTGATATTGAGCTGACGGCAGGCAACGTTGGTGAAGTAGATTTCATCGGTGTCTTCATCCATCAGCTTGTGCAGGCAGCACTGGCCGCAACCGTCACACAGCGATTCCCACTCCGCGTCGGTCATTGCATCCAGTGTTTTTTGTTGCCAGAAAGGTTGTTCGCTCATCGGAGTGTCCGTCGTTGCCAGTTAAGGGTGCACCTTATAACCAGTCTGGCACGCCGATGCAAGTTTTGCCGCCCCAAAAGGCGGCAAGCAGCGCTTACAGCACGCGGGTGGTGAGCGACAGGCCGTTGAAACCCACTTCCAGCTCGTCACCACTGTGCAGCGGCCCCACCCCTTCCGGGGTGCCGGTGAGGATCACATCCCCGGCTTTGAGGGTAAAGAAGCGCGACATGTAAGCGATCAGCGGCACAATCTTATGGATCATGTCGGCAGTGGTTCCCTGCTGGCGCACTTCGCCATTAATCTTCAGGCTTAACGGCGTATTCTGCGGGTCACCGTGGAACTCAGCGGCCGGGATAAAGCCGGAGATCGGGCTGGCGTTATCGAAGCCTTTCGCCTTCTCCCACGGCTGCCCGGCCTTTTTCATCTTAGCCTGCAGGTCGCGCAGGGTGAGATCCAGCGCGACGCCATAGCCGGCGATCCCTTTCTGCACATGTTCTTCCGTTGCCTGACGCAGCGTACTGCCAATCAGCACCGCCAGCTCGACTTCGTGGTGCACTGAGCCCAGCCCTTCAGGAAGCACCAACGGCTGACGGAGATCGCACAGCGCGGTCTCAGGTTTAATAAACAGCACCGGCTCTTCCGGCGTCGCACTGCCCATTTCCTTGATGTGTTTTGCATAATTACTGCCGACGCAAACCACTTTGCTCACTGGATAATCCAGAAGCGCACCCTGCCAGTTATGATGTTGGTACATTATTTTCCCTCATGGGTTAATCGGATTGTTTCCCCTGTTCCGCCAGGTGTTTCTTTAGTAGATTTTCAGATGGCGGGGGAAGTTGCAGGTAATAGCCCTGCTCGCTCAACGCCTGTTTCACTTTTTCCAGGTCGGCGTTAACCAGCTTTTTGCGCCCATCCAGCGGCAGCAGCATCGCCATTTGCGGCGTGCCGAAGCCGCGCATTAGCTCGTCAGGAACGCGTGAGAAATCGTCCTTTTTTTCGACATATAAATAGGTTTGTTCACGTTTAGTACTTCGATAGATCACACAAAACATAGTTTTACTCGGAATTAGACCCGTGGTCACTTGCCTCAATATATGAGTGACTATAACATGCCTTTTAGTCTTCGGAATATCACCGCACTTCTGCGGTTGATAAACAGCAAATTGAGTAAGGCCAGGATGTCAAATACGCCAATCGAACTTAAAGGCAGTAGCTTCACGTTATCTGTCGTTCATTTGCACGATGCAAATCCCGAGGTTATTCGTCAGGCGTTAGAAGACAAAATCGCCCAGGCTCCCGCCTTTTTACGCCATGCTCCGGTGGTGGTGAATATCGCCAGCGTGGAGGAGGAGGTCGAATGGCGCGCCATTAACGAGGCCATCGCCGCGACCGGTTTACGCATTATGGGCGTCAGCGGATGCAAAATCCCGCGCCTGAAAACCGAAATCGATCGCGCCGGGATCCCGTTATTAACCGAAGGGAAAGAGAAAGCCCCTCGTCCGGCACCGTCCGAACCCACCCCTCCGCCGCCGCCAGTTGCTAACCAGATCACAAAAACGCGTTTGATTGATCAGCCGGTACGTTCCGGTCAGCGCATTTATGCGCCACACTGTGATCTTATTGTTACAAATCATGTGAGTGCCGGTGCGGAACTTATCGCTGACGGCAATATCCATGTATATGGCATGATGCGAGGACGCGCGCTGGCAGGCGCCGGTGGCGACAGAGACGCCCAGATATTTTGTACCCACCTTGCGGCGGAGCTGGTCTCCATCGCCGGGGAATATTGGCTGAGCGATAACATCCCGGCCGAATTTTATGGCAAAGCGGCACGCCTGCGTTTAGGTGAAAGCGCTTTGACAGTTCAACCGTTGAATTAATCCCTTTTTAACAAGGAATTTCTATGGCACGCATTATTGTTGTGACTTCGGGTAAAGGGGGCGTTGGCAAGACCACCTCCAGCGCGGCCATCGCTACAGGTTTGGCCCAGAAGGGAAAGAAAACCGTCGTTATCGACTTCGACATCGGCCTGCGTAACCTCGATCTGATTATGGGCTGCGAACGTCGCGTCGTTTATGATTTCGTCAACGTCATCCAGGGCGATGCCACGTTGAACCAGGCGCTGATCAAAGATAAGCGCACGGAAAATCTCTACATTCTCCCGGCCTCTCAGACCCGGGATAAAGACGCCCTGACCCGCGAAGGCGTCGACAAAGTTCTCGAAGAACTGAAGAAAATGGACTTCGATTTCATTGTCTGTGATTCACCGGCAGGTATCGAAACCGGTGCGCTGATGGCCCTCTACTTTGCTGATGAAGCCATTATCACCACCAACCCGGAAGTCTCCTCCGTTCGCGACTCCGACCGTATCCTTGGCATTCTCGCGTCGAAATCCCGTCGTGCGGAAAATGGCGAAGAGCCGATCAAAGAGCACTTACTGCTGACCCGCTACAATCCAGGCCGCGTCAATAAAGGCGATATGCTGAGCATGGAAGACGTGCTGGAAATTCTGCGCATTAATCTGGTGGGCGTGATCCCGGAAGACCAGTCAGTTCTGCGCGCATCCAACCAGGGTGAGCCCGTGATTCTGGATGCCGCGTCGGACGCAGGCAAAGCCTATGCCGATACCGTTGAACGTCTGCTCGGAGAAGAACGCCCTTTCCGCTTCATTGAAGAAGAGAAGAAAGGATTCCTCAAACGCCTGTTCGGAGGATAAATTATGGCTTTACTCGACTTTTTTCTCTCGCGAAAAAAGAACACGGCTAATATTGCGAAAGAACGCCTGCAAATCATCGTCGCCGAGCGTCGCCGCGGCGACGCGGAGCCGCACTACCTGCCGCAGTTGCGCAAAGATATTCTGGAAGTGATCTGTAAATACGTGCAGATCGACCCGGAGATGGTCAGCGTGCAGCTGGAGCAGCGGGATGGTGATATTTCGATTCTTGAGCTGAACGTGACCCTACCCGAAACGGAAGAGTCGAAACCCTGACCCTGTTGTTCCGCCCCGAAAAAAAACCGGCAACGCCCTGCGCCGCCGGTTTTTTATTGCCTGGAACTGGCCGTTCGTTAACGCGGATAGTCGTTTAACAGCGACTTCAGCCGCTCGGCCATCAGTTCGCCGCGCCAGCCGGAAATCAGCTCAGGCTCACCGGCTTGCGTTTTCAACTGCCAGTGCCAGTTCAGCAGCTGGTTGATCTGCCGACGCGAGGCCAGCAGTTCCGCGCTCACGCCCTTATCGGCACTCACTTCCTGCACCAGCGCTTTAATATCTTTAAAGGCTTTGCGGTAACCCGGCATGTCAATGAGGTTCTGCAGCGGCGCCGGCAGGGCCGATTCCGGCAGCGCCTGGGCTTTCTCGACCAGGCTAATCAACGTTTTGCCGTGGAAGCGAATTTCACTGCCGGACAACCCGAGGCTGTCGAGCTCGCCGAGGCTGGTGGGCATATAGCGCGCCACGCTCCACAGATGCTCTTCCCGCACCACAAAGTTCACCGCCAGGTCGCGCTCACGCGCTTTGCGCAGACGCCACTCTGCCAGCAGCTGCAGGCAGCCCAGCTGGCGGGTACGCAGCTGCCAGGCGTTGCCGATGTCGCGCCAGGCCTCGGCCGGGTCGACCACCTCCTGACGGCGCTGCTGCATCAGACGACATTCGTCCAGCGCCGCCGATAGCCAGCCTGCGCGGTCGGTCTCCGCCATTAATTGGCTGGCGATCGGCAACAGGTACCAGACGTCAGCTGCGGCGTATTCACACTGACGCTCGGTCAGCGGGCGCGCCAGCCAGTCGGTGCGGGATTCACTTTTATCCAGCGCCACTCCGGAATACTCTTCCACCATGGAGGCAAAGCCCCAGGACATCGGGCGGCCGCAGAACGCCGCCAGGATCTGGGTGTCGATCAGCGGCTGCGGCATCAGGTTGAACGCATTGAGGAAGACTTCTAAATCCTCGCTACCGGCATGCAGGTATTTAGTCACATCCTGGTTAAGCAGCAGCTCACGCATCGGCGCCCAGTCGCTAATCGTCAAGGGATCGATCAGAGAGACCTGAGTGCCGTCGAACAGCTGCAGCAGGCCCAGCTGCGGATAGTAGGTGCGAGTGCGGACAAATTCCGTATCCAGAGCAACGGTGGAGGCCGCGCTTGCCGCTTCGCAGACAGCGCGCAGGCCATCGTCGGTGGTGATCATCTGATAGTTCAAAGCATACTCTCTTAACTTGCGCCCATAAAAAACGCCGGCGTAGCCGGCGTCAGGCGACTCATTCGTTACTTAGCCTTTATTGTCCACTTTAGCGCGCGCTTCGTCACGCAGTTCTCGCCGCAAAATTTTCCCGACGTTGGATTTCGGCAGTTCGTCACGGAATTCCACCAGCTTCGGCACTTTGTAGCCGGTGAGATGGCGGCGGCAGAACGTAATCAGCGCTTCTTCGGTTAACGCGGCATCTTTCTTGACCACGAAAATCTTCACCGCTTCACCGCTGCTGCCGGACGGCACGCCGATGGCCGCCACTTCGAGGACGCCGCTGTGCTGCATGACCACATCTTCGATTTCATTCGGATAGACGTTAAATCCCGACACCAGGATCATATCTTTTTTCCGGTCAACGATACGCAGGAATCCCTCGTCATCCATCACCGCGATATCCCCGGTGTGCAACCAGCCGTCTTTGATAATCTCATCCGTCGCGTCAGGACGCTGCCAGTAGCCCAGCATCACCTGCGGCCCCTTGATACAGAGCTCGCCCGGCTGACCCGGCGCCACTTCGTTATCGTCGTCGTCCACCAGTTTGGCTTCAGTGGAAGGCACCGGCAGGCCAATGCTGCCGCTGTGGTAGTCGATGTCGTGCGGGTTGACGCTGACCAGCGGCGAACACTCGGTCAGGCCGTAGCCCTCCAGCAGATATTGTCCGGTCAGTTTTACCCAGCGCTCGGCCACCGCCTGCTGCACCGGCATCCCACCGCCGGCGGACAGGTGCAGCGAGGAGAAATCAAGCTGCTGAAACTCTTTGTTGTTCAGCAAGGCGTTGAACAGGGTATTGACCCCGGTCATGGCGGTAAAGGGGTATTTCGCCAGCTCTTTCACCAGCCCGGGAATGTCGCGTGGGTTGGTGATCAGCAAATTTTGCCCGCCCAGTTCGATAAACAGCAGGCAGTTCATGGTCAGGGCGAAAATGTGATACAGCGGCAGCGCGGTCACCACGAACTCTTTGCCGCGATGCAGCAGCGGGCCGTAGGTGGCATTGACCTGCTCGAGGTTAGCCAGCATGTTGCGGTGGGTCAGCATCGCCCCTTTGGCCACGCCGGTGGTGCCCCCGGTGTACTGCAGAAACGCCAGATCTTCTGGAACGATCTCCGGCTTCACGTACTGCATGCGGTAGCCATGCTGCAGCGCGCTGCGAAACGAGATGGCATCCGGCAGGTGGTACTTCGGCACCAGGCGCTTGATGTACTTGACCACAAAGTTCACCAGCGTGCCTTTGGCGGTGGAGAGCTGGTCGCCCATTCGCGTCAGGATCACGTGCTTAACCTGAGTTTTCGCCACCACTTTTTCCAGGGTATGGGCAAAGTTGGAGACGATGACGATCGCCGCCGCGCCGCTGTCGTTGAGCTGATGCTCCAGTTCACGCGGGGTATACAAGGGGTTGACGTTGACCACGATCATCCCGGCGCGCAGGATGCCAAACAGGGCCACCGGATACTGCAGCAGGTTAGGCATCATCAGGGCCACGCGATCGCCCTTCTGTAATCCTAACCCCTCCTGAAGGTAAGCGGCGAAGGCGCGACTACGCTCTTCCAGCTTACGGTAGGTCATCACTTCACCCATATTGATAAACGCCGGTTGGTCGGCGTAGCGGGTGGTGCCATGTTCAAACAATTCAACCAGGGATTGATAGCGGTCAGGGTTTATCTCCGCAGGAACATCTGCGGGATAACGGTTTAGC
Organism: Klebsiella sp. A-Nf5; assembly: GCF_002810545.1. Taxonomy (NCBI): domain Bacteria; kingdom Pseudomonadati; phylum Pseudomonadota; class Gammaproteobacteria; order Enterobacterales; family Enterobacteriaceae; genus Klebsiella; species Klebsiella sp. A-Nf5. The sequence continues at coordinate 290,684 of NZ_PIOG01000268.1, forward strand.
CAAACCTTTTTCACTGCATCACCTCTGAAATAGTTATTCGTCGTCATCACAGCCCCTGGTAAATACATTTTGTTAACATTATATTAACTCAGCGTACCAGTTTATTAATTAGGCAATGAGCAGGTTGCGAAGCGCGTCACTATTTTTTTTCTTATTCGACTGAAAACAAAGAAACAGCGGACCGGCCGCTGTTTCTTTGAACTAACATAAACAACAAAATCATTCAGTTACGACGTTTCTCACCTCAGCAGGGCCGGGGTTGTACCAGCCCCAGCCGCCATAGCCGTAACCCCAGGGGCGTGGACCCAGCATCCACGGATCGATGGGCTGCGGCGGCATCACCACCTGCTGCACCACGTTCCAGCGTTTGTAGCCGATGGCGTTCATCAGCATAAATTTGTACGGCGTGCTGCCCACTTTGCCGTCGACCACGCCGGCAATCGGCCCGACCACGGTCACCAGCTGGCCGCGGTAGTCGACCGGATCGAGGAAGCCGTTAACGTCGGCATAGATCCGCCCACGAGACGGTTCGCCCAGCACAGGCCGTGCGCCGCTGTCCAGCGGTACGGTGGCGATTTCTAAGCGGGTTTTACCCTGCTGGTTCTGCACATTGACCACTTTGCCGCCAAAGCGTGCTTCCTGGCCAACGTACAGCTGCGGCGCGTTCATCACCCGCACTAAATCCTGCTGCGGCGTAGGGCTGGTGCCTTTGATGGCATCCGGCACTGACACGCAGCCGCTTAGCGCAACGGCAACCGCCGCGGCTAACAGCCAGCGAACGCCCTGTTTTTGACCCGCCATGATGCGACTCCTTTTCTCAGTCTTCTTGTTACTGAGATTCACTCGCGGCCTGGAAGTTTCTTCCACGCCACCTCGTTTCGCAAATAAACCGGCTCCGCTTTCTCCACGGCCACGGTTTTCCCCGCCGCCAGCAGGTAACAGGCTAACGGCAGCATATCCTCCGCCGCCGGCAGTTCAATTTCGCCGCTGCTTAAGGTCAGTCCGCTCGCTTTCGCCAGATCCGGCCACGCCTGCCAGCCGGTGCCGACGGTGGCCCATTCGCCGGAAAGCTGTGCCAGCCGTTCGGCTACCGCTTCCGGTTTGAGCACCGCTTCCGTCTCTTCGCCATGCCAGACGCCCTGCTCGTCGCGCTGGTACTCGGCCCAGTAGACTTCGCCCATTCGCGCGTCAATGGCCGCCAGCACGCGGGTGGCGCCGGTTTTGCGCCAGGCGCCCTGCGCCATGGTGGCCAGCGTGGAAACGCCGATCATTGGCAGCTCAGCGCCCAGTGCCAGCCCCTGAGCGATACCGATCCCGATGCGCACGCCGGTAAAGCTACCCGGACCGCGGCCAAAGGCCAGCGCGTCCAGCTCGGTCAGCGTGGCGCCGCTCTCGGTGAGGACCTCCTGCACCAGCGGCAGGATACGTTGGGTATGTTCGCGGGGACAAATTTCGAAATGAGCACTAAGGGTGCCATCATTCCACAGCGCCGCGGAGCAGGCCTCTGTGGCGGTATCGATAGCCAAAATTCGCATGGGTGGTCACGCTCTCGTTACATAGTTCAGGCCTTCAGGCAGCCAGTTTTCCGGCAAACGGCCAACCCGCCGCCATGCCGCCCGAAGTCTATTGGGAACCGCTAATTAACAAAATGGCGCGCAGCTTAACACATTTTAGTGCGGATTACCTTGCCGGCGGCACGGCGAGGAAGCGCACCGCCCGGCGGATATCGCGGGTCCGCGGCGCAGGAGGCAAGCTGGCCAGGAACACCGCGCCGTAGGGGCGCATCACCAGTCGGTTGTCACAGATCACCAGCACCCCGCGATCGTCGATATCGCGGATCAGGCGTCCCACCCCCTGTTTGAGGGTGATGACGGCTTCCGGCAACTGCACTTCATCGAACGGATCGCCGCCGCGCAGCCGGCAATCTTCCATGCGCGCTTTTAGCAGCGGGTCGTCCGGCGAAGTAAACGGCAGCTTATCGATGATCACCAGCGACAGCGCATCGCCGCGCACGTCGACCCCTTCCCAGAAGCTGCTGGTGGCCACCAGCAGGGCGTTGCCGGCGCTGACAAACTGCTGCAACAGCTGGCCTTTGCTGGTCTCCCCCTGCAGCAGCACCGGTAGCGTCATGGTGGCACGGAACTGCTCCGCCAGATCGCGCATCATGGCGTGCGAGGTACACAGCATAAAGCAGCGACCGTCGTTGGCCTCGATCAGCGGCTTGAGCATCGCCGCCAGGTGGCGCGCCGCGCCAGGCTGATTCGGCAGTGGCAGATTGCGCGGCACGCAGAGCAGCGCCTGATGTTGATAATCAAAGGGGCTCGGCAGCAGCAGGGACTGCGCCTCGTCGATCCCCAGCCGGGCGGTGAAGTGGTGTAGATCGTCGTTCACTGACAGCGTCGCTGAGGTAAAGATCCAACTCCCCGACTTCTGCGCCATCACCTCTTTAAACTTCTCGGCCACGGTCAACGGCGTCAGGGCGAGAGTAAAGTGGCGCGAGGTGCACTCATACCAGTAGCTGTAGCCCGGCTGGTTAATCTCTTTCAGCCGCTTTAAGCGCCCGCGATAGAGGGTAGCGCGCTCAAAAGCGGCGTCGAGCAGCGCCGAACGACCCAGCGAAAGTTTGGCGACGTCATAGCATAGCTCGAGCGCGTCATCGAGCAGCAGCAGCGCGCGCTGAATGTGGCTATCCGCCAGCAGTTCGCGCAGGTTGCCGCGATAGCCGGGATCCCCCAGTTGCAGGCGGAAATCCTGCGCGCTTTGCGCCAGGCGGTCGGCGCATTTTTGCAACTGCTGGGTGTCTTTCAGTTCGGTGCGGTAGGCAATGGTGATGTCTTTCGCCAGATCCAGCAGCTGGCGGCTGGAGAGCGACTGACCAAAGTACTGACTGGCAATATCCGGCAGCTGATGGGCTTCATCGAAGATCATCACTTCCGCCTCGGGGATCAGCTCGGCAAAGCCGCTCTCTTTGACCACCATATCGGCAAGAAACAGATGATGGTTGACCACCACCACGTCGGCGTCCATCGCTTTTTTACGCGCCTTCACCACGAAGCAATCTTTATACAGTGGGCAGTCGCTCCCGAGACAGTTATCGTTGGTGCTGGTGACCAGCGGCCAGGCCTGGGAGTCTTCCGCCACGCTGGCGCAGGTGCTGATATCGCCATCCTGGGTTTGGTTCGACCATGAGCGCAGGAGGATCACATCGCTGAGGGTTTGTACCGGCAGATCGCCGCCCGCCAGCGCCTGCTGCTCAAGACGTTCGAGGCACAGGTAGTTGGAGCGCCCTTTGAGCAGCGCCAGTTTACCGGTGAATTTGAGCGCTTTGGCGACGGTGGGCAGATCGCGGCTGTAGAGCTGATCCTGCAGCGCTTTCGAGCCGGTGGAGATAATCACCTTTTTTTTCGCCCGCAGCGCAGGCGCCAGGTAAGCGTAGGTTTTACCGGTTCCGGTCCCCGCTTCCACCACCAGCGGTCGGGAGGCCTCAATCGCTTCGCTAACGGCTATCGCCATCTGGCGCTGCGGCTCGCGCGGCTTAAATCCCGGTATGGCTTTGGCTAGCTGGCCGTCTGCTGCAAAATCGTCGATCACATTGCCCCCTGGTTATTTGGACAGTGATTATGTCAGGGAGGACGGCGTTTCGCCAGTCCGGGTAGTGACGCGAGCGGAACATTATGGCAGTCTTGCCGCAGCCGAATGGAATGCTCACAGAGGAAAAAGACATGACAATTACGCGTATTGATGCCGAAGCCCGTTGGTCAGACGTGGTGATCCACAACCAGACCCTGTACTACACCGGCGTGCCGACAAATCTCGATGCCGACGCCTTCGAGCAGACCGCCAACACCCTGGCGCAGATTGACGCGGTGCTGGAAAAACAGGGCAGCGACAAGTCGCGTATTCTTGACGCCACCCTCTTCCTCGCCGATAAAAGCGACTTTGCGGCAATGAACAAAGCCTGGGACGCATGGGTGGTGGCTGGTCATGCCCCGGTGCGCTGCACAGTGGAAGCGACGCTAATGAACCCGCAGTATAAAGTTGAGATCAAAATTATCGCCGCGGTGTAATTAATCGTCCTCATCTTCGTCTTGATCTTCATCTTCAAAGCGCGCTACGATCCGCTCGCCGGTATGATTAGCGCGCAGCTCTTCCGCCACCAGGGCAATCGCCTGGCCGCTGCTCATCCCCTGGGCCATTAGCTCATGGATACGTTCGACCGCTTTTTGCTGTTGCTCGTGGCTCAGCGAAGGTAAACCTGCAAACATCTTTTACTCCTGCTACATTGTGGGGCGTAATTATTTCACGCCGTCCCCGCCTACGCCAGAGGGATGGCAACGTTCAGGATCGAGAAAGATGTTGTCCCCCGCGATTATTACCCTGCCCTGGCGCCCGGATGCGGCCGAACACTATTTTGCGCCGTTAAGCGCCCTGCCCTGGGCGATGCTGCTGCATTCCGGCTTTGCCGACCATCCCCATAACCGCTTTGATATCCTGGTGGCTGCCCCGCGCGCCACGCTGTTGACGCGCGGTGAACAGACGTGGGTCGATGACGGCGAAACCGTTTTGGTCTCCGCGGAAGATCCGCTGCAACTGCTTCAACAGCAGCTGGATCGTCAGCCTTTCACGCCACAGCCCGATGACGATCTGCCGTTTCTTGGCGGCGCACTGGGGCTATTCGGATACGATCTGGGCCGTCGCTTTGAGCGACTTCCGGACTATGCGCAGGCCGATATCGCGCTGCCGGATATGGCGGTGGGGATTTATGACTGGGCGCTGATTGTCGACCATCAGCGCCAGCAAATTTCGCTGCTCAGCTATGACGATCCGCAGCAGCGCCTGCAGTGGCTGCTGGCGCAATCACGTCCGGCGAGGGAACCCTTCACCCTGACCTCTGCCTGGCAGTCAAATATGAGCCGCCAGCAGTACGGCGAGAAATTTCGCCAGGTGCAGGCGTATCTGCACAGCGGCGACTGCTATCAGGTCAACCTCGCCCAGCGTTTTCAGGCCAACTATGTCGGTGATGAATGGCAGGCCTTCCGCCAGCTGAACGTTGCCAACCGCGCGCCCTTTAGCGCCTTTATTCGCCTTGAGGAAGGGGCGATTTTAAGCCTGTCGCCGGAGCGCTTTATTCAGCTGCGCCAGGGGGCGATCCAGACGCGCCCGATAAAAGGTACCCTGCCGCGGCTCGATTCGCCGCAGGAAGATGCGCGGCAGGCTGAGAAGCTGGCGAATTCGCCTAAAGACCGCGCCGAGAATTTAATGATTGTCGACCTGATGCGCAACGACATCGGCCGCGTCGCCGTGCCGGGCAGCGTGCGGGTACCCGAGCTGTTCGTGGTGGAGCCGTTCCCGGCGGTCCATCATCTGGTCAGCACCATCACCGCCCGCTTACCGGCGACGCTGCATGCCAGCGATCTGCTGCGCGCCGCCTTCCCCGGGGGGTCTATCACTGGCGCCCCGAAGGTCCGGGCGATGGAGATTATTGATGAACTGGAACCTCAGCGACGTAACGCCTGGTGCGGGAGCATCGGCTACCTGAGCTATTGCGGCAATATGGATACCAGCATCACCATTCGCACCCTGACGGCCTGGCAGGGGCAGCTGTATTGCTCCGCCGGGGGCGGTATCGTCGCGGACAGCGAGGAAGATGCGGAATATCAGGAAACTTTTGATAAAGTTAATCGTATCCTGCACCAACTGGAGAACTAGACCATGGCGGACCACGCCCTCAATCTGGATGATTTTCTGTCCCGCTTCCAGCTGCTGCGCCCCCAGCCTTCGCGCCATGCGCTCAATCAGCGGCAGGCGGCGGTGCTGGTGCCGATCGTGCGCCGCCCGCAGCCCGGCCTGCTGCTGACCCAGCGTTCGCCGCTGCTGCGCAAGCACGCCGGTCAGGTCGCCTTTCCCGGCGGCGCGGTAGATAATACCGATGCGACGCTTATCGCTGCTGCTCTGCGCGAAGCCCAGGAAGAGGTCGCGATCCCGCCGGAAGCCGTCGAGGTGATCGGCGTTCTGCCGCCGGTGGACAGCGTCACCGGTTTTCAGGTGACGCCGGTGGTGGGTATTATCCCCCCCAATCTGCACTATCATGCCAGCCAGGACGAAGTCTCCGCGGTATTTGAAATGCCGCTCGCCGAAGCCCTGCGTCTGGGGCGCTACCATCCGCTCGACATCCACCGTCGGGGTAACGACCACCGCGTCTGGCTCTCCTGGTACCAGCATTATTTTGTCTGGGGAATGACCGCCGGGATCATTCGCGAACTGGCGCTGCAAATTGGCGCTCGACCTTAGCTATACTGTTTATGAGAGAGCGCTCTCACTATTAGTAAAATCGCGGTTATCCATTAGTTTAATTCATGTGAATAGTTCAACTGGCAGCGCGCTTCCCTCTTACACTATGCGCAGTTATTACATCGTTACCGCACCCGCGGTAACCCTGTCAGGAGTATTATCGTGATTAGTCTATTCGACATGTTCAAGGTGGGGATTGGTCCCTCATCTTCCCACACTGTTGGCCCGATGAAGGCCGGTAAACAGTTCGTCGATGACCTGGTCGAAAAAGGATTGCTTAATGCGGTGACCCGTGTGGCGGTTGACGTCTACGGTTCACTGTCATTAACCGGCAAAGGCCACCATACGGACATCGCTATTATCATGGGACTGGCGGGCAATCAGCCCGATACGGTCGATATTGACGCGATCCCGGCATTTATCCGTGACGTCGAGGCGCGCGGCCGACTGCTGCTGGCCAACGGGCAGCACGAAGTCGACTTCCCGGCCGATGACGGCATGCGTTTTCGCAGTGACAATCTGCCGCTGCACGAAAACGGCATGACCATTCATGCCTGGGCCGGCGAGAAAGAGATCTACAGCAAAACGTACTACTCGATTGGCGGCGGCTTTATCGTCGACGAAGAGCACTTCGGCAAAGAAGACGCCAACGAATTGCAGGTTCCCTACCCGTTTAAATCGGCGCAGGAAATGCTGGCGTACTGTAAAGAGACCGGCCTGTCGCTCTCCGGCATGGTGATGCAGAACGAACTGGCGCTGCACAGCAAAAAAGAGATCGAGGACTATTTCGCCAACGTCTGGCAGACCATGCGCGCCTGTATCGACCGCGGGATGAACACCGAGGGCGTGCTGCCGGGTCCGCTTCGCGTGCCGCGTCGCGCCTCGGCGCTACGTCGTCTGCTGGTGGCCAGCGATAAGCTCTCCAGCGATCCAATGAACGTCGTTGACTGGGTCAATATGTTCGCGCTGGCGGTCAATGAAGAAAATGCCGCCGGTGGCCGCGTAGTGACCGCGCCGACCAACGGCGCCTGCGGCATCGTTCCGGCCGTACTCGCCTATTACGATCACTTTATCGAGTCCGTCAGCCCGGAGATCTATATTCGCTACTTTATGGCCTGCGGAGCGATCGGCGCGCTGTACAAGATGAATGCGTCCATTTCCGGCGCGGAAGTCGGTTGTCAGGGTGAAGTGGGCGTTGCCTGCTCGATGGCGGCGGCAGGTCTGGCTGAACTGCTGGGCGCCAGCCCGGAACAGGTTTGCGTGGCGGCGGAGATCGGCATGGAACACAACCTCGGCCTGACCTGCGACCCGGTCGCTGGCCAGGTGCAAGTGCCATGCATTGAACGTAACGCCATCGCCTCTGTCAAGGCGATCAATGCCGCGCGAATGGCGATGCGCCGTACCAGCGAACCGCGCGTCTCGCTCGACAAAGTGATCGAGACCATGTACGAAACCGGCAAAGACATGAACGCCAAGTATCGCGAAACCTCCCGCGGCGGCCTGGCGATTAAAGTTCAGTGTGACTAAACTGTTCGCCTTCCCCTGCGCCCGCAAAACGCGCAGGGGGATAACATGGGTTACTGAAAGCTCCCTGATGCGCCTTCACCGGCGCATTTTCTTTTTTCTATACCTGGCGATATTCTGCCACTACAATTGCTCTATTAAATAAGCCACGCTTAACCACTCGTCCTGTCGACAGGGTGTCGCACATGCAGACTGCACAAAAAGTCATTACGGCCTATCGTCGCAAACGCATTATTGTCTGCCTGCTGGTAGCCTTGCTAACCCTGGGTACCACCTTAGCTATCCGATTTATTTCGCAGCGTAGCGTAAATGAAGAGTATATTCGTACTGCCGCCAGCCAGCGGGTCACCGCGCTGAATAATATCCTGCGTCCGCTAAGCGCAGAGCGGGCGACGCTACTCTCCCTGGTCGACAAACCCTGCATGGATATTCATCTCACGCTGCGCAAAATGGCGGCCTCGCTGCAGACGGTCCGCTCCGTCGCGCTGGTGGCGTCAGGGATGATCTACTGTTCCAGTATCTTTGGGCAACGGCAGGCGGATCTGCACCAGCTGCAGCCCGCTCTTCCGGCTCACCACCCCTTACTGCTCTTTTCTACCGACAACTCATTGCTCAAAGGCACACCGGTGCTGATCCAGTGGTATCCAGCCTCGGAAAGCGGCCTCGACGGCGTGATGTTAATTGTCAATATCGAGCTGCTGGGAACCTTAATTCTCAAGGAAAAATCGCCCCTGATCAGCGACGTCAGCCTGCAGGTTGGCGACCATTATTTTATCAGCGGGCTCGGCCTGATTGACAAAGCGCACGCCCCGCAGGCGTCGGTGATTTATCGCCAGCGCTCCACAGAATTTCCCTTTACCATCAACATTAACGGTCCGGGCGCCTCGACTATCGCGCTGGAGGAGCTGCCTGGTGAGCTGCCGCTGGCCCTTATCTTCAGCCTGTTGATGACCGGCATCACCTGGCTGGCCACCGCCGGCAGAATGAGTTTCTCGCGAGAGATAAGTCTCGGCATCTCTGCCCGGGAGTTTACGCTCTGGTGCCAGCCGCTGCAGGATGCGCGCAGCGGACGCTGCTGCGGGGTGGAGATCCTGCTGCGCTGGAACAACCCTCGCCGCGGGGCGATTTCGCCAGAAGTGTTTATTCCCATCGCCGAAGGGGACAATCTGATCATTCCCCTCACCCGCTACGTGATTGCCGAAACCGCCCGCCGCCTGGACGCTTTCCCCAGCGACCGCCATTTTCATATTGCGATTAATGTCGCCGCCCGTCACTTTGCCAATGGTTTACTGCTCCGCGACCTGCACAATTACTGGTTTAGCGTCAACCCGGTACAGCAGCTGGTGGTCGAGCTCACCGAGCGCGATGTCCTGCAGGATGGCGACCAGCACATGGCTGAACATCTGCACTTCAAAGGGGTCCAGCTGGCGATAGATGATTTTGGCACCGGTAACAGCTCACTCTCGTGGCTGGAAAAACTGCGTCCGGACGTGCTGAAGATTGACCGCTCGTTTACCAGTTCCGTCGGGATAGACAGCGTCAATGCCACGGTGACGGATATTATTATTGCCCTCGCCGATCGTCTGAATATCGTTACCGTTGCCGAAGGGGTGGAGACGCTGGAGCAGGAAAGCTACCTCAGAGGCCACGGCGTCGATGTACTGCAGGGATTTTATTACGCCCGGCCGATGCCGGTTGAGGCGTTTCCGGCGTGGCTGGCAGACAGAGAGGGACAGAAAACCGAGTGGGCAGAATAGCTCGCCGGCCCCAGGGGCCGGCGAGCAGGGCAATTACTCTTCTTCGTCGCTCAGTGGACGAGTGACCACCGCGCGGACCAGGTCGACCCGGTAATCATTCGCTTCCACCACGGTAAACTGCAGCGGCGGTAGCGACACGGTGTCGCCAATACGCGGGATATGGCCATTGACGGCGATCACCAACCCGGCCACCGTGGCAATATCCTCATCTTCATTGACCAGCGCATCCAGTCCAAGCGCCTGCTGCAGCGCATGCAGGTCGGTCGACCCTTTGATCAACCAGCCATCGCCGTCAATGACGATCTCCGGCGTCTCATCGGCATCCGGGAATTCACCGGCGATGGCTTCAAGGACGTCCAGCGGCGTCACCAGTCCCTGCACCATGCCAAACTCGTTGGTCACGATGACAAAGCTGCCGCGCGCACGGCGCAGAACCCCGAGCAGATTGATCGGGTCCAGCGTTTCCGGGACGACAATTGCCGGAGAGGCTGAGGCCAACGCCGCAATGTTCTCACCCGCCTCCAGGGCCACCAGCAACTCTTTCGCCCGCACGATACCGATGATTTCATCCAGTTCTCCGCGGCAGACCGGAAACAGGCTGTGCGGCGACGAGAGCAGCTGACGACGAATTTCATCGTCACTCTGTTCGGCGTCAACCCAGCTGATTTCTCCGCGCGGGGTCATAATACCGCGCAGAGAGCGCTGGGCCAGCGTCAGCACGCCGTTAATCATGTAACGCTCTTCTTCGGCAAACGCCCCTTCCGGAACCGGTATGGCTGCCGGGCTGTCGGCGTCATGGCTAGCAGAGGCTTGTTTCCGGCCCCCCATCAGACGCAGGATCGCATCCGCGGTACGGGCACGCAGCGGCAGCGTCGACTGATGTCGGACAAAGTTGCGCCGCGCCACCTGGTTAAAGAACTCGATGATGATCGAGAAACCGATCGCAGCGTACAGATACCCTTTCGGAATATGGAAGCCAAACCCTTCCGCCACCAGGCTCAGGCCGATCATCAACAGGAAGCTCAGACAGAGCACCACCACCGTCGGGTGCTGGTTGACAAAGCGCGTCAACGGCTTCGACGCCAGCAGCATCATGATCATGGCGATCACCACCGCCGCCATCATCACCGGCAGATGGTTAACCATCCCGACAGCCGTGATCACCGCATCCAGAGAGAAGACGGCGTCCAACACCACGATCTGCAGTACCACCACCCAGAAACTGGCATACCCTTTACCGTGACCGGCATCGTGCTGGCGGTTTTCCAGCCGCTCATGCAGTTCGGTCGTCGCCTTAAACAGCAAGAAGATCCCGCCGAGCAGCATGATGAGGTCGCGCCCGGAAAAGGAGAAATCGGCGATGGTAATCAGCGGCTTCGTCAGGGTCACCATCCAGGAGATCACCGACAGCAGCCCCAGGCGCATCACCAGCGCCAGCGACAGGCCGATCAGTCGGGCTTTATCGCGCTGCTTCGGCGGCAGTTTATCCGCCAGGATGGCAATGAACACCAGGTTGTCGATACCGAGCACAATCTCCAGAACGATAAGCGTCAACAGGCCGGCCCAGATTGAGGGATCCATTAACAATTCCATGTACGACTCCGGTTAGCGGCAAGCTGAGTCATCGCCATGTCATGCATGGGCGCGACAATAGGTGCTGAGAGAAAAGCGTGATGCGTGGAGGTGGCAACCAGGTGCCAGAAAGTGAAAAGACGTCGATGACGGTCCATACTGCGGGCTATGCCCTATACTCCTGAGTAATTAAACGGAAGTTAAACATAGCAAAATATAGATCGAAATTGGAAAAAATTTACCTGAATTTGCAATAACTAAGGCTATTTTTTGCGCTGCAAAATTATTACCAGGCGATGCCTGATTAACGGATCTTCATCACATTAATTATTTTTTCACTGTCTAAAATAATTCGCGGTAGTAACTATTTTCTATCTTACACCCTAACTGAATCGATTTTGTCCTCAAGAGTGATTCAGGATGTATCAAAGCAGATGATGCATTCACGATAATAAAGGAGGTAGCAAGTGACGATTGCTATTGTAATAGGCACACATGGTTGGGCTGCAGAACAGCTGCTGAAAACAGCAGAGATGCTGTTGGGCGAGCAGGAAAACGTTGGCTGGATCGATTTCGTTCCGGGTGAAAACGCCGAAACGCTGATCGAGAAATACAATGCCCAGTTGGCAAAACTGGATACCAGTAAAGGCGTGCTATTTCTCGTCGATACATGGGGAGGCAGCCCGTTCAACGCTGCGAGCCGCATTGTCGTCGATAAAGAGCATTACGAAGTTATCGCTGGCGTCAACATCCCGATGCTGGTGGAAACCTTCATGGCCCGCGATGACGACCCTTCGTTTGATGAACTGGTCGCCTTAGCGGTAGAGACCGGTTGCGAAGGCGTGAAAGCGCTGAAGGCCAAACCGGTAGAAAAAGCGGCTCCCGCGCCAGCCCCTGCCGCGGCGCCAAAAGCCGCCGCGCCGGCCAAACCGATGGGCCCGAACGACTATATGGTGATTGGCCTCGCGCGCATTGACGACCGTCTGATCCATGGTCAGGTCGCCACCCGCTGGACCAAAGAGACCAACGTTACCCGCATCATCGTCGTCAGCGACGAAGTCGCCGCGGATACCGTGCGCAAAACCCTGCTGACTCAGGTTGCGCCGCCAGGCGTCACCGCCCACGTCGTGGATGTGGCTAAAATGATCCGCGTCTACAACAACCCGAAGTATGCCGGACAGCGCGTTATGCTGCTGTTTACTAACCCGACTGACGTTGAGCGTATCGTCGAGGGCGGCGTGAAAATCACCAGCGTCAACATCGGTGGTATGGCGTTCCGCCAGGGCAAGACCCAGGTTAACAACGCGATTTCCGTCGATGCTAAAGATATTGAGGCGTTTAAAAAACTGAACGCACGCGGTATCGAGCTGGAGGCACGTAAAGTGTCCACCGACCCGAAACTGAAAATGATGGATCTGATCGCTAAGGCTGATAAATAACCTTGCCGATCGCGCCCCAGTTTTCACTTTAAGACTTAATCAACAGGAGAAGTACAATGGAGATTACCCTTCTTCAGATTGTGCTGGTGTTCATCGTCGCGTGTATTGCGGGTATGGAGTCGGTACTAGATGAATTTCAGTTCCACCGTCCTCTGGTCGCCTGTACGCTGATCGGTGCCGTTCTCGGCGATATGAAAACCGGTATTATCATCGGCGGTACGCTGGAAATGATCGCCCTGGGTTGGATGAACATCGGTGCGGCGGTTGCCCCTGATGCCGCACTGGCGTCCATTATTTCCACCGTTCTGGTTATTGCCGGCCATCAGAGCATCGGTGCCGGTATCGCGCTGGCTATCCCGCTGGCGGCGGCAGGCCAGGTGCTGACCATTATCGTTCGTACCATCACCGTAGCCTTCCAGCACGCGGCGGATAAAGCGGCGGAGAATGGCAACCTGACCGCCCTGTCGTGGTTGCACGTCTCGTCCCTGTTCCTGCAGGCGATGCGTATCGCTATCCCGGCCGTTATCGTGGCGATTTCCGTCGGTACCAGCGAAGTCCAGGGCCTGCTGAACGCGATCCCTGAAGTGGTCACCAGCGGTCTGAACATCGCCGGCGGTATGATCGTGGTTGTCGGTTATGCGATGGTCATCAACATGATGCGCGCAGGCTACCTGATGCCGTTCTTCTACCTCGGCTTCGTCACCGCCGCCTTCACCAACTTCAACCTGGTGGCTCTGGGTGTGATTGGTGCGGTCATGGCTATCCTCTACATCCAGCTGAGCCCGAAATATAACCGCGTCGCCGGTGCGCCGGCTCAGGCGGCTGGTAACAACGATCTCGATAACGAACTGGACTAACAGGTGAGCGAAATGGTTGATATGACTAAAAATACCACCGAGAAAAAACTCACTCAGAGTGATATTCGTGGCGTGTTCATTCGTTCTAACCTGTTCCAGGGTTCATGGAACTTCGAACGTATGCAGGCGCTGGGCTTCTGCTTCTCTATGGTTCCAGCGATCCGTCGCCTGTACCCGGAGAACAACGATGCGCGTAAGCAGGCGATTAAACGTCACCTTGAGTTCTTCAACACCCATCCTTACGTTGCCGCTCCGGTACTGGGCGTAACGCTGGCAATGGAAGAGCAGCGCGCCAATGGCGCAGAGATTGACGATGGCGCCATCAACGGCATCAAAGTCGGTCTGATGGGGCCGCTGGCCGGCGTCGGCGACCCGATCTTCTGGGGTACTGTGCGTCCCGTGTTCGCGGCCTTAGGCGCTGGGATCGCGATGAGCGGTAGCCTGCTCGGTCCTCTGCTGTTCTTTATCCTGTTCAACGCGGTGCGTCTGCTGACCCGTTACTACGGCGTTGCCTACGGTTATCGTAAAGGCGTGGACATCGTGAAGGACATGGGCGGCGGTTTCCTGCAGAAACTGACTGAGGGGGCGTCAATCCTCGGCCTGTTTGTGATGGGGGCACTGGTTAACAAGTGGACGCACGTGAACATTCCGTTGGTGGTGTCAAAAATCACCGGTTCTGACGGACAGGTTCACGTCACCACGGTGCAAACCATCCTCGACCAGCTGATGCCGGGCCTGGTGCCGCTGCTGTTGACCTTCGCGTGTATGTGGCTGCTGCGCAAGAAAGTTAACCCGCTGTGGATCATCGTTGGCTTCTTCGTCATCGGTATCGCGGGCTACGCGGTCGGCCTGCTGGGTCTGTAATTTTCAAGCTGTACGCCGGGGGCTTGCCCCCGGCTTTTTTTTATCAGGAGGAACGCAAAGCAATGACATTCACGGACCTGGTGATCTTTCTGTTTATCCTTGCGCTACTGGCCTACGCGGTGTACGACCAGTTCATTATGCCGAGGCGGAACGGCCCGGTGCTGCTGGCCATCCCCCTGCTTCGCCGCAGCCGTGTTGACGGCCTGATCTTTGTCGGCCTCACCGCCATTCTGATCTATAACAACATCACCCAGAACGGCACCGCGATCACCACCTGGTTATTATCTGCCCTGGCGCTGATGGGTCTCTATTTATTCTGGATGCGCACACCGAAAATCATTTTTAAACCGCGTGGTTTTTTCTTCGCCAACGCGTGGATAGAATATCCGCGAATTAAAGAGATGAATTTATCCGAAGACGGCGTGCTGGTGATGCAATTAGAGCAACGGCGGCTGCTGATTCGCGTACGAAATATCGACGACCTGGAGAAGATATCCAAACTCCTCCTTTCAACTCAATGAGTTAAGAATATAGCCAGCGCTATATCTTTCCAGCGTTCGTCTGGAAAAACATATAGCCATGGCTATATTTCCTCGCCTTCTCTTGCCTTTTTTATTAACTATTTATTTACTTAGAAATTCAAATGAAAATCGTTATCATTTGGTTATTAAAATAGCCGTCTTCTGTTATTGTTTTATATTCTAAAAATATGTTAAGGTTGCGCCCGTCGTTGGGGAGTAGCCGATTTCCTGTTTGCCAGGAAATGTACGTGTCAACATACTCGTTGCAAAACGTGGCACGTACGGGTTGAAGTGATTCAATCAGGCGAGACCATAGATACATCACTGCTGTACGTATTGCTCAGCCATTGAGCGGCTCCGCGTATATTTACTGGGGGCAGCGATGTGTCATATGGATTATCCCCGGTCAGGACACGCACATGAATTTATCCGCTACCATTCTTCTCGCCTTCGGCATGTCTATGGACGCCTTCGCGGCCTCTATCGGCAAGGGTGCCACCCTGCACAAACCTAAATTCTCAGAAGCCATCCGTACCGGGCTGATTTTTGGCGCCATCGAAACCCTGACCCCGCTGGTCGGCTGGGGACTCGGCATGCTGGCCAGCCAGTTTGTCCTCGAGTGGAACCACTGGATTGCCTTTATTCTGCTGGTGTTTCTCGGCGGGCGAATGGTCGTGGAAGGTTTTCGCGGCGACAGCGACGAGGTGTGTGAAGCGCCTCGCCGTCATGGTTTCTGGCTGCTGGTCACCACCGCCTTCGCCACCAGCCTTGACGCGATGGCCGTTGGTGTGGGTCTGGCCTTCCTGCAGGTCAGCATTGTGACCACCGCGCTGGCGATCGGTTGCGCGACGTTTCTTATGTCGACGCTGGGGATCATGGTCGGTCGCTTTATCGGCCCGCTGTTAGGCAAACGGGCCGAAATCCTCGGCGGTATTGTGCTGATTGGTATCGGCAGCGAAATCCTCTGGAGCCATTTCGCCGGCTAAGCCTTATGCCTCTCGCTGCCAGCAATGGATCATGAAATCGGTCTGACAGCCAAATGTCGCCTGCTGACGCAGCGCGGCGTGCACCTCAGGCTTAGCCCGCCACGCGAACGGCGTCATCTGCAGCAGCGCCTGCGCTTCATCACCGGTCAGCGTCATCGGATAGGCCAGCTGCTGCTGAGCATCCAGGCGGAACCCCGGCATCGCTTCCGTCTTCAGCTCATGAAGACGAACTTCATCGTAAATCAGCCCTTTCAGCTCCAGCAAATGGCGTGGACCCGGCGTGGCGGTGATCACCCATCCGCCAGGACGCACCACCCGCGCCAGCTCTTCGGCATTGCAGGGCGCGTAAATGCGCACCACCGCATCGAAACAGGCGTCGGAGAACGGCAGGCGCTGGCTGGAGGCCACGCAGAAACTGACCTCAGGATAGCGTTTTGCCGCCGCACGAATCGCCGGCTTCGACACGTCCAGCCCCCAGCTGCGGCTGGCGATGGCGGCAAACGCGTGGGTGTAATACCCTTCGCCACAGCCGATATCCAGTAAGTCCGCTGGGGCGTAGTGCTGCAGCCGCTCGGCGATCGCCTCCCGTAGCGGCTGATAATGACCTGCATCCAGAAACGCCCGCCGGGCCTGCATCATCTCTGCGCTATCGCCAGGATCGCGTGACCGTTTGAACTGCACCGGTAGCAGATTGACGTATCCCTCTTTCGCCAGATCGAACTGATGCCGCTGCGGGCAGGAATAGTGGTTGTCGCTGCGGCTTAGCGGCGCGTGGCAAAGGGGGCAACTGTATGACATGACGGCTCCGGTGTCGCTGAAAGGGCGAAAGTGTAGCGCTATTCGCCCCCGCAGACCACTGTTACAGCGCCGGTGCCAGCGGATGGCTGTCGTGCATCACGATCAGATTCTCCGCCCCTTGCGGCATACCGTCCGGCATCACATTTTCCAGCCGCAGGACATCACCCATGATCTGGCTGAAGACCGGCGCGGACACCGCCCCGCCGTAATAGGAACCATTGCTCGGATCGTTCATCACCACCACCAGGGCAAACTGCGGGCGACTGGCGGGCGCCACACCGGCGGTATAGGCCACATACTTGTCGATATATTTTCCGTCCGGGCCGATTTTCTTCGCGGTCCCGGTTTTTACCGCCACCCGATAGTCGCGCACCGCCGCTTTGGTCCCGCCCCCGCCCGGGAGCGCCACGCTCTCCATCATATGCTCCACGCTGTGAACAATGTTCTCCGGCATCACCCGTGTGCCTATCACCGGCGGATCGATGCGGGTGATCGACAACGGTCGTTCAATACCGAAACCACCGATAGTCGCGTAGACGTGCGCCAGCTGGAGCGGCGTCACCATTAATCCATAGCCGAACGCGAAGGTGGCACGATCCAGTTGCCCCCAGTAGCGACGATGCGGCATCAGCCCGGCGCTTTCGCCGGTCAACCCCAATCCGGTCGGCTCGCCGAAACCGAATGCCTGATAGGTATCAAGCAGATGCTGCACCGGCATAGCGAGCGAGAGATGCGACACGCCGGTATCACTGGATTTTTGCAGGATCCCGGTCAGACTCAGCTCCGGATAATAGCCAACATCACGGATACGGTGGCCGTCGAGGACAAACGGATGGGTGTCCACCACGCTGTCCGGCTGGACAATCCCCTGCTGGAGCGCGGTCATGATCACCAGCGGTTTAACGGTCGACCCGGGTTCGAAGGTGTCACTGATGGCGCGGTTGCGGAAATCATCCAGCGTCGCGGTATCGCGATTGTTCGGATTGAAGTCCGGGTAGCTGGCCATCGCCAGAATCTCGCCGGTATCAATTTTGATCAACACCGCCGCCCCGGATTCCGCCTTATTCCAGCGAACAGCATTGTCGAGGGCATCTTCGGTCACTGTCTGCAGGCGTTCATCAATACTCAGTTGCAGATTGTGCGCCGGAACTGGCGGCACTTCGGTAATATTTTCAATAACATTGCCATGTTTATCTTTGCGCACCAGACGTCGGCCGGGTTTGCCGGTCAGCTGGGCATTAAAGCTTTTCTCCACCCCTTCGATGCCCTGATTATCGACGTTGGTAAAGCCCAGCAGATTGGCAGCCACATGTCCTGCCGGATAGAAACGTCGCGATTCATCGCGCAGATAGACGCCCGGGAGATGCAGTTTATCAATCCACTCCGCCTGCTCCGGATTGATCTGACGCGCCAGATAGAGAAAACGGGCGTGCGGATGGCTCTGTACCCGCTGGGCCAGCTCCCCGAGGTTGAGATGTAGTGCTTCGGCCATTGCCTGCCAGCGAGGACCATAGCCAACCCCACCCTTCTCCATGGTAGTTTGCGGGTCGATCCAGATAGCGCTGACCGGTACGCTCACCGCCAGCGGTCGGCCTTCACGGTCGCTAATCATGCCGCGCTCTACCGCCACGGGCTCTTCGCGCAGAGAACGCATATCTTCTTGTTTTACCAGATTATCGGGAGAGATAATTTGCAGCCAGCCCACGCGGGCCAGCAGCAGTCCCAGACAACCAAGAATGGCCACACACAGTAACCCGAAGCGAATCGGGGTAAAGCTGGCGGAGGACTTCATTTTTTTCTTTAGCACCATAGCTCCGGCATTATTTTGCAACCATCTGATTTAACAGAAAATTAGCAAAACAGACTGCTACACAATGCTAATAAAGTTGAGTATTTGCAACAAGACGCGACGGGAGGGGGTAAAATGACATGCTTTGCAATAAAAACGCAAAAGCCCCGCGCAGGCGAGGCTTTTATACAAGAAGAGTGGTCTTGTATCAGATAGCAGTTACGTTAACTGCAGCCGGACCTTTCTGGCCGTCCTGAATTTCGAACTCAACGTTCTGGCCTTCAGCCAGAGTTTTGAAGCCGTTACCCTGGATAGCGGAGAAGTGTACGAACACGTCTTTGCTGCCATCAGCCGGAGTAATGAAACCAAAACCTTTAGACTCGTTGAACCACTTAACTTGACCTTTAATCTTTGCCATTTGCAAAATTCCTTAGACTGTTTTCTTCGCCTGCTGGCGTTTACATAGATAAAACTGACACATAACTGCATGAGGCACTAATTTAAGGTTCGGCAGAGAAGCGGTATTCAACGACAACGTGTTTACTCAGGACTTCTTTACTGAAAATGCCACACATAAACAGAACTGTACCTCGTTTAACCCGAAACGTGTTATCACATACTACGTAAATAATGGCAAGCCATTTTTAAACGTGTCACGATCGTTCGCACAAATTATAAGGTAATCATTTGATCGCCTGCACATTTATGCGTCTTTGCCGCCCCTGGCAAGGCACTATAGCGTTCGCTAATATCACCTGGTTGCTGCCTCATTACTGCAACTTTTTTACCATAGCTCAACAACTTCGCTTCGTCCAGGTATGTACGTATACGAACCGCCATACTGACGCCGGTGCGCTGAAGGCGATGAATATTGATGCGCATATTTAGTCATAACAGCAGACGAAAAATCGCTAAAGCCACGCCAGTGTAGTGATAATAAAACCTGTTAGTCGCCACGCTAAAAATAGTGCTAATTCTGCACCTTAATAATGAAAAAATGATGACAGTGTCACATTCCATAGCAATAAACGTGGCGGGGATGACTTTATTTACAGCGTGTAATAAAGAGAATATTGCGCAGAGAAAGGAATAATGGAATAAGAATAAGATATTACTGCCAGCTATCATGCAGGTGCGCACCTTATGATGCACACCTGTCGAGGTACTTAGCGCTCTGCCACCAGGCGGATAAACTCATCCTCCCCTTTCGCCTTACCCGCGACGGTTGGCTCAGCCACGTCCTCTTTTTCCGGCACATTGGCTTCACAGAGGCGACGTAACAGCGCATTCTGCCGCTTTTGCTGATCCAGCAGCGCTTGCAGCAGTTCTATCTGCTCGTTCGCCCGCGAACTGGCGCGGTTGACGAAGAACCATAACAACAGACCGACAAGCAGCAACGCGACGGACACGGCCAGCGATGCCAGATTTAAGATCCCAGGATTTAGTAACTCACTCATTTCACCACCTCAAAGAGAAGGCGTTCATTCTACCACCCACACCGCAGAAGGAAATCAGTCGTCAGAAAAATGTCTTACCACGGGATGAATTTATTGATAGTGCAAATGCCGCTGAAAAACTGAACATCCTGGTCGCACATTACGTTAAGCATCTGAGTCCACAGCAACAGGCAGCCTGCTATGATGACTATCAGTAAAACCCACCGTAATTTTTTCACTCCACTCTCCGCTTTAGTACTTTATGTCGCCAGGATAACACGGCCTTCTTAAACCGCGGCTAACTGTAATACGAAAGGCAAGTTTAGGAATCATCGACTTGTTTCAAAACGTGTTCGTGTCAAAATCACGGCAAGGATCATACAAATAATGAGGCATCAATGCGATTAATCATTCGTACTATTGTCGTCGTGGCTATCTTATGGATTGGCGTATTATTAAGCGGCTATGGCGTATTATTCCACAGTGAAGAAAACGTCGGTGGTCTGGGTCTTAAGTGTCAATATCTCACCGCCCGCGGGGTCAGTACCGCACTTTATGTGCATTCCAACAGCGGTGTGATCGGCGTCAGTAACTGTCCCATTCTGCGCAAAAGCGCAACCGTGGTTGATAACGGCTAAAATTGGTCCGGCGAGCGCGACAATAGCACCGCGCTCGCCGGATGTTTCAGCTACCGCGTCAGAACGGGTAGTCGTTGTATCCCATTTGCTCAGAAATCTTACGCGCCGTCTGGTGCAGCATCGCCACGTATTCATGCAAACGTTCTTCTGAGAAACGTAGCGTCGGGAAAGAGATGCTCAGTCCGGCGATAACCACGCCGAAACGGTCGAACACCGGGACTCCGATGCAGCGCAGCCCCTCTTCCTGCTCTTCGTTATCTTCGCCATATCCCTGCTCGCGTACGCCATCCAGTACCTTAAGCAGCTCCTCCGTGCTGGTGATCGTCCGCTCGGTGCTGCGCTTATACTCCACGCCCTCGAGGATCTGCTCAACTTCACTGCGATCGCGCCAGGCCAACAGCACCTTACCGATCGCGGTACTGTACAGCGGGTTGCGGCGGCCAATGCGCGAGTACATCCGCAGGTTGTACATTGAGTCAATCTTGTGGATGTAGACAATGCTGTCTTCATCCAGCGCGCCGAGGTGAATAGTCTCTTTCGTCAGTCGCGAGAGTTCGCGCATCTGAATATCCGCGCTGCGCACCAGGTCGACGTTCTGCAGCGCGCGTGCGCCCAGCTCGAACAGCTTGAGCGTGAGGGAGTATTTCTCTGACTCCCCTTCCTGTGCCACATAGCCCAGTGATTTCATGGTCTGTAAAAAGCGATAAACGGTGCTTTTCGACATCATGACGCGCTGGGACAGTTCGGTAATGCCAATTTCACGCTCTTCACCCAGCGCCTGTAAGATGCCAAAAACCTTCAATACCGAAGAGACAGAATCTGGCTGTTTATCCAAATCTGCACCTGCCATTTATCACCTCGTCGTAACTGTTTTATAAAATTTAGAACCGGTTTTTATTATAAATTCGCCGCCTCTGCGCCGCAATCATTCTTCTGCCACTTCGTTACAAATCTGCGACATACTGCGGATTAATCAATGCTAAACTCATCATTCAAAAAACCGTTTCATTTAAGACTTATATTCACCATGGATAAAAATTCTTCCGATGGCGTGCCGCTGCCGCAACGCTATGGTGCCATTCTGACCATCGTGCTTGGGCTGACCATGGCCGTGCTCGACGGGGCTATCGCCAACGTCGCGCTCCCGACCATCGCTAGCGATCTTAACGCCTCGCCGGCGTCGTCAATCTGGATCGTCAACGCCTACCAAATCGCCATTGTTATCGCCCTGCTGCCGCTCTCCTTCCTCGGTGATATGGTCGGCTATCGCCGCATCTATAAGATAGGCCTGGTGGTGTTTATCTTTACCTCGCTGGCCTGCGCGCTGTCGCGTAGCCTCGAAATGCTGACCTTCGCCCGCGTCGCTCAGGGGCTGGGCGGCGCCGCGCTGATGAGCGTGAACACCGCGCTAATCCGCCTGATTTATCCGCAGCGCTTTCTCGGACGCGGCATGGGCATTAACTCCTTTGTCGTCGCGGTCTCATCGGCGGCAGGCCCGACTATCGCCGCGGCGATCCTTTCCCTCGCCTCATGGCAATGGCTGTTTTTAATTAACGTGCCTCTGGGGATCGTCGCTTTTGTTCTGGCCATGCGCTTTCTGCCGCCCAACAGCGCACGCAGCAAAATCATCCGCTTCGATCTGCCAAGCGCCATCATGAACGCCCTCACCTTCGGATTGCTGATCACTGCGCTCAGCGGGTTCGCCCAGGGACAGTCTGTTCAACTGGTGCTGTCGGAAGTGGCCGCCATGCTGGTGGTGGGCTTCTTCTTTGTTCGCCGCCAGCTCAGCATGCCCGTCCCACTGCTGCCGGTCGACCTGTTGCGCATCCCACTCTTCTCGCTTTCTATTTGCACCTCCATCTGTTCCTTCTGTGCGCAGATGCTGGCGATGGTTTCCCTGCCCTTCTTTCTGCAGTCAATGATGGGACGCAGCGAAGTGGAGACCGGCCTGCTGCTGACACCGTGGCCGCTGGCGACCATGGTGATGGCGCCGCTGGCGGGCTATTTGATTGAGAAATGCCATGCGGGGCTGCTGGGGGCCATCGGTCTGCTTATTATGGCCTGCGGCCTGTTCGGCCTGGCGCTACTGCCCGAGTCGCCGTCCGATCTGGATATCATCTGGCGCATGGCGCTGTGTGGCGCCGGTTTCGGGCTGTTCCAGTCACCGAATAACCATACGATTGTCGCCTCGGCCCCGAGTCATCGCAGCGGTGGCGCCAGCGGGATGCTGGGCACCGCCCGCCTGCTCGGTCAGAGCACTGGCGCGGCGCTGGTCGCCCTGTTGTTCAACCTGCTCGGCAACAGCGGCACCCATACTGCCCTGCTGCTGGCTGGTATTCTGGCCACCGTTGCCGCATTGATTAGCGGTCTGCGCGTCACCCAGCCGCGCGCGGCCTGATAAACGGCGGCAAAAAAAATCCGCAGCTTTCGGGCTGCGGATTTTTATTTTTAGCGTCGGACCGACGAATTACTTCAGATACTCACCGCTACGCAGGGCTTCAATACGCTTATCCAGCGGCGGGTGAGTCATAAACAGCTCGCTCATGGATTTCGCTTTACCATTGATGCAGAACGCCATCATGCTGCTGGCTTCCTGCGGCTCATAGCTGGTTTTCAGTCGCTGCAGGGCTGCAATCATCTTCTCGCGGCCCACCAGTCGCGCCGAGCCGGCGTCAGCGTGGAACTCGCGATGACGAGAGAACCACATGGTGATAATGCTGGCCAGAATACCGAACACCAGCTCCAGCACCGTGGCAACGGCAAAATAAATTAACGGGTTGCCATTGCTGCTCTCCCCTTCATCTTCCCGGTTGCCGCCGAGGAAACCGGCCGCAATCTGGGCAATCACGCGGGAGATAAAGATAACGAAGGTGTTCACTACCCCCTGGATCAGCGTCATGGTGACCATGTCGCCATTAGCGATGTGGCTGATTTCATGGGCAATGACTGCTTCCGCTTCATCACGACTCATGTTTTGTAACAGCCCGGTACTGACGGCGACCAGCGAGGCGTCGCGACGCGCGCCGGTGGCAAAGGCGTTGATATCAGGCGCGTGGTAAATAGCCACCTGCGGCATGGCAATGCCCGCCTGCTGCGCCTGCTGGGCGACGGTGTGCATCAGCCAACGTTCCGTTTCGTTGCGCGGCTGCTCGATCACTTCCCCACCCACAGACTTCAGCGCCATCCATTTCGACATCATCAGTGAAACGATAGAACCACCGAAGCCGAACAGCAGGGCCATAATCAACAGACCGGTCATGCTGCTGGATTGGATCCCCGTGAGGCTTAACACCAGCCCGAACACGACCATCACTGCCAGGTTCGTCAGCAGGAAAAGCGCGATTCGCATCATAATTTTCTTTTTACCTCAATTTAACAAAACGCACTATGCGATTACCCACATCGTATGGGTCAGACTGCAATTTTCAACCATCAGCCCCCGCTAAGTCACGATAAAAACACAACTTTACATTTTGTAGCATCTTGCTGACAGCGACCGGGCAGGTTGACATTTTGTTAGTTGAGCTGAACGGGAATGACAAAAGCACAAAAAAAACGGGCACCTTCAGAGGTGCCCGTTTGCTGTTTATTTACTGGCTGGCGGTTCCACCGCCGGGCGCGCTTTCTCAAGATGCGCCAGGTCTACCGCGATATGGACCGTTTCATCAAGATACGGATCCGGCTCCTGGTAATCCTTCGCCAGGTCATCCAGTTTTTTCAGCGGCGGCTTGCCTTCGCGTTTCAGGCGATCGTTAATCCGCGCCAGACGAATCGCATCATCCTCTTCGTTCTCTTTCTCACGCTGGGCGTAGTTCAGAGAGACGATGTTACGCTTGTCCTTCATCGCGTTATAACGGGCAATATCCTTCATGATGTACTGGAACTCGGGATCCTGCGCGATACGCTCATCATGGCGCTTGAGCAGTTCCGGTCCAAACGGAGTCAGGTCCCCGGACTTCACATAGGTGGCCGCATTGATGCTGTCCCACGGCAGGGCGTTGTCTTCATACTGCTCGCCGGTTTCACGATCTTCATTACCGGTTGGCATCATGATATCCGGCGTCACGCCTTTACGCTGCGTACTGCCGCCGTTAATGCGGTAGAACTTCTGGATGGTGTACTGGACGGAACCTAAGGCTGGCCAGTCCGGACGCAGCATCTGATCGTAGATACGATTCAACGAGCGATACTGCTGTACCGTCCCTTTACCGAAGGTCGGCTCGCCAACGATCAGCGCGCGGCCATAATCCTGCATCGCTGCGGCAAAGATCTCAGACGCCGAGGCGCTAAAGCGGTCAACCAGCACCACCAGCGGCCCTTTGTAATAGACCACGCCATCGTTGTCGCTGTCTTCGCGGACCTTGCCATTGTTATCCCGCACCTGCACCACCGGGCCGGACGGAATAAACAGACCCGAGAGCGATACCGCCTCGGTCAGCGCCCCGCCGCCATTGCTGCGCAGATCAATGACGATACTGCTGACGTTCTGTTTTTCCAGCTTCTGCAACTGCACTTTCACGTCATCGGTCAGGCCAACGTAAAAGCCCGGAATATCCAGCACACCGACTTTTTCTTTACCGACGGTTTTCACCGACATCTTCACCGCACGGTCTTCCAGACGGATCCGCTCGCGGGTCAGAGTCACGATACGCGTCTTGGCTCCTTTGCCGGCCGGCAGGATCTCAAGGCGCACTTTGCTGCCCTTCGGCCCTTTAATCAGCGCGACAACGTCATCCAGACGCCAGCCGATGACATCAACCATCGGCTTCCCGGTCTGGCCAACGCCAACGATGCGGTCGCCGACACTGATCGCTTTGCTCTTCGCGGCCGGACCGCCCGCCACCAGCGAATTAATGACGGTGTAGTCATCATCCATCTGCAGGACAGCGCCGATCCCCTCGAGAGAGAGGCTCATCTCAGTGTTGAACTGCTCGGTATTACGTGGAGACAGATAGTTGGTGTGCGGGTCGATTTCGCGAGCGAAGGCAGTCATCGCCAGCGAGAAAACATCTTCGCTGTTGGTTTGCGCCAGACGACGGATCGCGAACTTATAGCGACGGGTTAAGGTATCGCGGATCTCTTTATCGTCTTTACCCGCCAGCTTCAGGCTTAACTGGTCAAACTTAACCTTGGCGTCCCACAGCGTGTTCAGCTCGGCCTCATCTTTTGGCCACGGTGCTTTGGAGCGATCGAGGTTGAAATTATCGTTGCCGGTAAAGTCCATCGGACGTTCCAGCACCTTCAGCGCATACTGATAGCGCTCAAAGCGACGCTGCTGCGCCAGGTTGTAGAGGTCGTAGAAGACGTCCAGTTTCCCGGTGCGCAGTTCGTCGCCGATTTGGTCTTTTTTGGCCGCAAACTTCGCCACATCGCTGGCCAGCAGCACATTATGGCTGTAGTCCAGCAGGTTCAGATAACGGTCAAAAATCTTTGCCGAGAAGGCGTTGTCGAGATCAAACTGACGGTAGTGAGAGCGGGTAAAGCGCGACGTCACGCGCTCGCTCACCGTCGCGTGCTGCGGCTCTTCTTTTAGCACGGGAATTTGATCTGCACGGGTTATTTCATCAACAGCGAAAGCATGGCCTGCTATTGCCAGCAGGCCCGCAAGCGCGGTGATTTTAAAAAATGTGTTCATGCCTGGCCCGGCCTCCGTTTCAGAACACCAGGTGTTCTGCGCGTACAATCATTGACATACCAGAAGTCAGCTGTACACGAACGCCATCTTTGGTGATTTCCAGAACGGTGGCGTCCATTGCGTTATTGCCTGCTTTTACCTTCAGCGCCTGGCCGACGGTCAGAACGGAAACATCCGATACCGGAGTATGACGCTCTTCACGCGGGGCTTTGGCCGCAACAAGACGCGGTTTACGCTGTTCAGCGCCTTCTTTACGACGCGGCTGCTGAGGACGCGGTTTACGCTCGCGGCGAACCCCTTCATCCTGCTGGCCTGCGGCGGCGGCGGCTTCGCGTTTTTTCGCCTGCTGGGCAGCGCGCTGCGTCTGAACGCGAGCTTTTGCTTCTTCCAGCTGCTGACGCGCATGGGCGATGTGCTGTTCTTCCAGTTCGCCACACGGGTTGCCGTCCAGGTCAACGCGGATAGCGCCGGCTTTCACGCCGTACAGATAACGCCAGCTAGACGTGTAGAGACGTAATGCAGCGCGAAGCTGGGTTTTGCTGAGATTCATCTCACCACCCACTCGCTCAACGAGATCCTGAAAAATACCAATTTTCAGGGGGCGCGCTTCGCCTTCAGCGCTAAAGCACTGAGGGAAACGTTCGGCCAGAAAGGCGATAACTTCTTTACTGCTATTCAACTTAGGTTGATTTTCCATGAAATTTCCTGATTACAACGGACGTAGCCAACAAGCCGCAGGCATGAACAGGCGACATTATAATGACGTCCTCGCTAAATGCTACGTTATCCGTTGATTATCCCACGACACGGGTAAAGATTTTTTGATAATCAGTGGCCGCGATCCGTTTTTCCAGTTGCTCGACCAGCGTGCGCAACCCCTGCTCATCTTCAGCTGTGAAGCGGCCGTACGCCGGGCTGTCGATATCCAGCACGCCGATAATCTGGTCGTTAACGCGCAGGGGAAAGACGATTTCCGAATTACTGGCCGCATCGCAGGCAATATGACCATCAAACGCATGCACGTCCTCAACGCGCTGGACCTGGGCTTGCGCCACCGCGGCGCCGCACACGCCGCGACCGACCGGAATGCGCACACAGGCCAGTTTGCCCTGGAACGGCCCCAATACCAGGGTATCGCCTTCCAGAAGATAGAAACCGGCCCAGTTGACCTCGCTCAGCCGCTCGAACAGCAGCGCGCTGGTATTGGCGATCATCGCCAGAAAACTGGTTTCACCTGCCATTAATGCCTGGAAATCGCGGTTTAGATCCGCGTAAAATTCTGTTTTGCTCATTATATCTTCACTTGGTTGTCTTACTGCCTGATACGTACAGCCTACTAAAATAAGCATTAAATGCGCTTAGGCTCAAGATGAATTCATTCATAGGTTAAGATAGTGGGATACATTCATTCCTGTACGTAATAAATGCCGATAAAAACACCAACGATCAAACCTGCGAAGAAGATGGTCGTGCATGCCGTCAGCACGCCGCTTCCTTATGCGCATTATCAGCGCTGTACGCAGTGTGACATGCTCTTTCGCTTACCGGTGCTTAAACGCTACCAAAGCGCCTGGTGTCCACGCTGTAACGCGAAGGTGCGTGATGGGCGCGACTGGTCGCTGACGCGTCTGGGCAGCATGGCTGTTGCGATGCTGCTGCTCATGCCTTTTGCCTGGTCTGAACCTCTGCTGCGCCTGCATCTGCTGGGCGTACGCATCGACGCCAACGTCCTGCAGGGGATCTGGCAGATGACCGCACAGGGTGACCCGCTTACCGCCGCCATGGTGCTGTTTTGCGCGGTGGTCGCCCCGGTGCTGCTGGTGGTCTCGATTAGCTATCTTTGGCTGGGCAACGTGCTGGGGATGAACCTGCGCCCGGTGCTGCTAATGCTCGGCAAGCTCAAAGAGTGGGTGATGCTGGATATCTATCTGGTGGGTATTGGCGTCGCCTCCATCAAGGTGCAGGATTACGCCTTCCTGCAGCCCGGCATCGGCCTGGTGGCGTTTATCTCGCTAACGCTGCTGAGCATCCTGACGCTTATTCACATGAACGTCGAAGAGCTGTGGGAGCGTTTCTATCCTGAACGGCCAGCGACCCGCGCCGATAATAATCTGCAGGTGTGCACCAGTTGCCACTACACCGGCTACCGCGACGCGCGTGGCCGCTGCCGACGCTGCCACACCCCGCTGCATCATCGTCGGCCCCAGAGCCTGCAGCGCAGCTGGGCGGCGCTGGTCGCTTCGATGATTTTCCTCTTACCGGCCAACCTGCTGCCGATCTCGATCATCTATGTCAATGGTGCGCGCCAGGACGATACGATCCTCTCCGGGATAATCTCCCTTGCCAACAGCAATATCGCCATCGCCGGGGTGGTGTTTATCGCCAGTATTTTGGTGCCATTCACCAAAGTTATAGTGTTATTTACCCTCCTGGTCAGCATACAATTCAAGTGTGAGCAGGGGTTGCGCACCCGCATCCTGCTGCTGCGGCTGATAACCTGGATTGGCCGCTGGTCGATGTTGGATCTGTTTGTTATCTCACTCACCATGTCGCTAATAAATCGCGATCAGCTCCTCGCCTTCACCATGGGGCCGGCGGCGGTTTACTTCGGCGGTGCAGTAATTTT
Organism: Klebsiella sp. A-Nf5; assembly: GCF_002810545.1. NCBI lineage: Bacteria > Pseudomonadati > Pseudomonadota > Gammaproteobacteria > Enterobacterales > Enterobacteriaceae > Klebsiella > Klebsiella sp. A-Nf5. The sequence goes on from NZ_PIOG01000268.1 coordinate 319,417, forward strand.
AACTATTCTTGCAGTTGAATGGCTGGACAGCCGCTTACTTTGGGACGCACATGAGTCAGGAATCGCCCGCTTCGCAGACTGAAGCCAGAATAAAAACTAAACGCCGTATCTCGCCATTCTGGCTGTTGCCGGTCATCGCGCTGCTGATTGCCGCCTGGCTCATCTGGACCAGCTTTGACGACCGCGGATCGACGATTACCATCGATTTCCAGTCCGCTAACGGCATCGTGCCGGGGCGGACGCCTATCCGCTATCAGGGGGTGGAAGTCGGTACCGTCCAGGATATTAGCCTCAGTAAAGACCTGAGTAAAATTGAGGTTTCCGCCAGCATCAAACGCGATATGAAAGATGCACTGCGTAAAGAGACCCAGTTCTGGCTGGTCACGCCGAAAGCCTCTCTGGCCGGGGTCTCCGGGCTGGATGCGCTGGTGGGCGGGAACTACATCGGCATGATGCCAGGCAAAGGCGATCCCGAAGATCACTTCGTGGCCCTCGACACTCAGCCGAAATACCGCATCAACAACGGCGAGCTGATGATCCACCTGCAGGCCCCTGACCTTGGCTCCCTGAGCAGCGGCTCGCTGGTCTATTTCCGCAAGATCCCGGTCGGTCGCGTGTATGACTTCACCCTGAATGCCAATAATCAGGGAGTCACCATCGATGTCCTGATCGAACGCCGGTTTACCAACCTGGTGAAAAAAGGCAGCCGCTTCTGGAACGTCTCCGGGATCAAAGCCGACGTCGGCCTGAGTGGGGCAAAAGTGCAGCTGGAGAACCTTTCTGCACTGGTGAACGGCGCTATCGCCTTTGACTCCCCCGCCGATTCGCAGGTTGCGGCGCAAAATGATGACTATCATCTGTACGAAGATCTGGCGCATAGCCAGCGTGGTGTGCTGGTCACCCTCGACCTGCCCGACGGCGATGGGCTGAAAGCAGGTTCGACGCCGCTGATGTATCAGGGGCTGGAAGTGGGCCAGTTAAGTAAGCTGAATCTTAACCCCGGCGGCAAGGTGACCGGCGAGATGACCGTCGACCCGAGCGTGGTGACGCTGCTGCGTGAGAAAACGCTGATTCAGATGAAGAAGCCGAAGATCTCCCTCGACAACCCCAGCGTCAGCGCACTGCTCACCGGCAATACCTTTGAACTGGTACCCGGGGAAGGCGAGCCGCGCAATCACTTCTCCGTCATGCCAGCAGATAAAGCATTGCTGGAGGAACCCAACGTCGCCACCGTCACGCTCTCCGCGCCGGAAAGTTACGGGATTGACGGCGGCCAGCCGCTGGTGCTGCACGGGGTAAAAGTCGGCCAGGTGCTGGAGCGCAAACTGACGGCTAAAGGTGTCACCTTCCAGGTCGCCATTGCCCCGGAATACCGCGATCTCATTCGCGGCGACAGCAAGTTTGTGGTTAACAGCCGTCTGGATGTCAAAGTCGGACTCGATGGCGTGCAGGTGCTGGGGGCCAGCGCTAGCGAATGGGTCAATGGCGGGATCCGGGTCATTCCGGGAGAAAAAGGCGAAATGCAGAGCAGCTACCCGCTGTACGCCAACCTCGAAAAGGCCCAGGAAAACAGCCTGAGTGAAGTGCCGACCACCACCTTAAGCCTCTCAGCGGAGACCCTGCCTGACGTTCAGGCCGGCTCGGTCGTGCTGTATCGTAAATTCGCCGTCGGCGAAATTATCTCCGTCAAACCGCGCAGCGACGCGTTCGATATCGATCTGCATATCAAGCCGGAGTACCGCTACCTGCTGACCAACAACAGCGTCTTCTGGGCCGAAGGGGGTGCGAAGGTCAAACTTGACGGCAACGGGCTCACCGTCCAGGCCTCGCCGCTGGCGCGCGCCATTAAAGGCGCGATCAGTTTCGATAACCTCAACGGCAGTAGCGCCAACGCGCGGCTGAATAACAAACGTATCCTTTATGCTTCTGAAACGGCGGCACGCGCCGTGGGCGGCCAGATCACCCTACACGCGTTTGACGCCGGGAAGATGGCGGCCGGGATGCCGATTCGTTATCTCGGCATCGATATCGGTCAGATCCAGTCCCTGGAGCTGATCACCGCCAAAAACGAAGTGCAGGCGAAAGCGGTGCTCTACCCGGAATACGTCGGCACCTTCGCCCGGGCCGGGACCCGCTTCTCGGTGATCACCCCGCAAATCTCCGCCGCGGGCGTCGAGCATCTGGACACCCTGTTCCAGTCGTATATCAACGTTGAGCCCGGACGCGGCCCGGCGCGCCGCGACTTTGAGATCCAGGATACGACGATCAGCGACTCACGCTATATCGACGGCCTGAACATTGTGGTGGAAGCGCCGGAGGCGGGGTCGCTTGGCATCGGTACGCCGGTCCTGTTCCGCGGCCTTGAAGTGGGGACAGTCACCGGCCTGTCGCTGGGGTCGATGTCCGATCGGGTGATGGTGAAACTGCGTATCAGTAAGCGCTACCAGTATCTGGTACGCAATAACTCGGTGTTCTGGCTGGCCTCAGGTTACAGCCTCGACTTCGGCCTGATTGGCGGCGTGGTGAAAACCGGAACCTTCAATCAGTTTATCCGCGGCGGGATCGCGTTTGCCACGCCGCCGGGTACGCCGCTGGCGCCAAAGGCTCAGGATGGCAAGCACTTCCTGCTGCAGGAGAGCGAGCCGAAAGAGTGGCGGGAATGGGGCACCGCCCTGCCGCAGTAACCCTCACGACCCCTTCTCCCGCCCCGGCCAACGCCGAGGGCGGGAAGATAACCAACCGCACGCCCCGGTGTCCTGCACCGGGGCGTTTGTGCTAAACTGCGCACCCTTTTTTTCTGTGGTGCGCTGCCTGTGGCTGAAAATACTGTCTATTTCCCTGAAGCGTTTCTCGCTCAAATGCGTGCGGCAATGCCCGCGCACCTCTCCTTCGACGACTTTATCGCCGCCTGCCAGCGCCCGCTACGCCGCAGTATTCGCGTCAACACGCTGAAGATTAGCGTTGATGATTTCCTCTCTCTGGTCGCCCCCTATGGCTGGCAGCTGACGCCGGTCCCCTGGTGCGAAGAGGGATTCTGGATCGAGCGGGACAACGACGATGCGCTGCCGCTGGGCAGTACCGCCGAACATCTCAGCGGGCTGTTCTATATTCAGGAAGCAAGCTCGATGCTACCGGTCGCCGCCCTGTTCGCTGATAACCCGCAGCCTGAACGAGTGATGGACGTTGCCGCCGCGCCGGGGTCAAAGACCACCCAGATCGCCGCCCGAATGGGTAACGCGGGCGGTATCCTGGCCAATGAGTTCTCCGCCAGCCGGGTGAAGGTGCTGCATGCCAACATCAGCCGCTGCGGCATCAGTAACGTCGCCCTGACCCACTTCGACGGCCGGGTTTTCGGCGCGGCGCTACCTGAAGCTTTCGACGCCATCCTGCTTGATGCTCCCTGTTCGGGCGAAGGCGTGGTGCGTAAAGATGCTGACGCGCTGAAAAACTGGTCGCCGGAGAGCAACCTCGACATTGCCGCCACCCAGCGCGAACTTATCGACAGCGCCTTCCATGCCCTGCGTCCTGGCGGGACGCTGGTATATTCGACCTGCACCCTGAATCGCGAGGAAAATCAGGCGGTCGTTCAGTGGCTGCTGTCCCGTTATCCGCAGGCGGTGGAGATCCTGCCGCTGGGAGATCTGTTTTCCGGCGCGGCCGATGCCTTAACCGCTGAAGGGTTTCTGCACGTGTTCCCGCAGATCTACGATTGCGAAGGCTTCTTCGTTGCTCGTCTGCGCAAGACTGCGGCGATCGATCCACTCCCGGCGCCAGGCTATAAGGTCGGCAAATTCCCGTTTGTTCCGCTGAAGGGCCGGGAAGCCGCCGCGGTAACCGCCGCCGCCAACGCTGTTGGCCTCGAGTGGGACGCGGGCCATACGCTGTGGCAGCGGGATAAAGAGCTGTGGCTGTTCCCGCAGGCTATGGAGCCCCTGTTTGGCAAGGTGCGTTTTTCACGCATCGGCGTACGCCTGGCGGAGGTGCACAACAAGGGTTACCGCTGGCAGCATGAGGCGGTTATCGCCTTTGCCGCGCCGCAGCGCGCCTTCGAGCTGACGCAGGAGGAAGCGGAGGAGTGGTATCGCGGACGCGACGTCTATCCGCAGACCGCGCCGCAGCAGGATGAAGCCATCGTGACCTTCCAGGGTGTCCCGCTGGGCCTGGCCAAGCGCGTCGGCTCCCGCCTCAAGAACAGCTACCCGCGTGAACTGGTGCGCGATGGGAAACTTTTTGCCGGCAAGGTGTGACGTCGTGCAAAAAATACGCATTTTTTGACTGGCGATTTTCACCCCATTGACTACGCTGAAAAATGACGACCTCAACTGGTCGTACCACAACTCAGCTGAAAAATGGGGTGAAGCGATGAGTAAAACCAATGTCCGCATCGGCGCGTTTGAGATAGACGATGCCGAACTGCACGGTGAACATCAGGGAGAGCGAACGTTAAGTATTCCCTGCAAATCCGATCCAGATTTATGTATGCAGCTTGACGCCTGGGATGCCGATACCAGCGTGCCCGCCATTCTCAATGGCGAACATTCCGTTCTCTACCGTAAACATTACGACCGCCAGTCTGATGCCTGGGTCATGCGCCTTGCCTGACTCAAATGAACCCGTCGCCAGAGACGGGTTATTTATTTCCCCGTCCCGCTGTCATCCCCTACACTAAATAGTATGTGAACCCGAGCATGAGGCCAGGATGTTTGCCTTGGTGTTGTTTATTTGCTATCTGGATGGCGGCTGTGAGGACATTGTGGTTGACGTCTACCGCGAGGAAACGCAGTGTTTAGTGGCGATGGAGGATCAGCGGATCCGCCACGGCGGCTGCTATCCGATAGAAGATTTTATTGACGGCTTCTGGCAACCCGCCAGCGAATACAGCGACTTTTAACCTGCCGACTGCAGCGCCACCAGCGTCAGCGCCCCGCCAAACACAGCGCCCGTATCAATATAGTGTTGATTATCGCGTTCGTAAGGCGCGCGAAGCGGCGTATGACCAAACCAGAAATGGTCTGCTCCGGCGATGGCGCCATGACGTCCCGCCAGATGTTCGCTCAGGCGATGACGGCTCCATAATACCCGCTGGGGATCCACCGGCTGCTGCCAGCGATAGACTGACGCCGGATAATCGGCATGGGCGATAACATGCCGGGCATCTGCACACGCAACTTCAATAATCAACGGTAGCCGCTGGCAACGCGCTAACAGCCGGTCGGCTTCGGCCTGCTGCTGCCCGGTGCCCCGGACATACCAGTCGCCGCCGTTCATCTGCCAGAGTGCCATATCCCCGCTCTCCAGCGCCTCCAGCGCCATCTGTTCATGATTCCCACGCACCGCCCTGAACCAGCGGCAGCGCAGCAGGCCGAGGCAGTCAGCGCTCTGCGGACCGCGATCGATCAGATCGCCAACGGAGATCAGCAGATCGGCCCAGGGATCAAAGCGCAACTGGCGCAGTCGGCCCATCAGTAGCGCAAAGCAACCATGCAGATCGCCCATCAGCCAGATATTACGCCAGTCGCTACCATTAATACGTTGATACATATAATTACCTCTCTGCTGTAATTATAGGTAATTGCGCCGGATCCCGGTGATTTTTATTTACACCTCAATCGATTTTAAACAAACGGGAAATATAGTCGGCCAGAGGATTAAGGTTATCAGAGGCTCGCTTTAAAATAGGAGGAAATAACAACGAGGTGTTTATCGTGACAGACAATAGCCTGCATTCAACCAGCGTGCTTGCGCCGCGCTCGCATCTTATTGCCGATCTGGTGATGGGCAGACTAATACCTGCACCTATCTGGCGGCAGAAAAATTTTCGCCTTAAATTTCTGCTGCGTACGGCGTTATTTTATAGCCCCACCAAAGCGATGCTTGAGTCGCTTAGCGCCCGCGATGATTTTAACCAGCTTCTGGCCGCGCAGGCGACCTTGCCGGGGAAAGTGCACCGTCAGTACCTGACGCGCGATCTTAACGCCTGGCAGCGGGCGATGGCGGTGATAAGTCATTATCGCTACATCGATACCCTGCGGGGGTCGCTGCTGGCGCATGCCATGACCGCGGTGAGCGAGGTCCCGCTGCTGACGCTGAACGGAAAAGACGGCAGCCCGTTCACGCTCTCCGCCTCGTCTGCCGGGAAGGCTGAGCGTGAGGGCGAAACCACGCTGTGGCTACGTGACAACAACAACACCCTGTTGGCCAGCGCAACCTTTAGCGTGACCTGGGACGGTGAAGCCTGGCAGCTGGTCATTGGCGGCCTGCAGGGGCCACGGCGCCACGTTTCCCATGAGGTGATTAAGCAGGCGACTCGCGCCTGCTTCGGCCTGTTCCCGAAGCGCCTGCTGCTGGAGTTCATCTGGCTGCTGGCTGCTCGCAGCGCTATCGAGTCGATTTATGGCGTCAGCGATAATGGCCATGTGTTCCGTGCCCTGCGCTATCGCCTGAGCAAGGGCCGCCATTTCCACGCCAGTTACGACGAGTTCTGGCAGTCCATCGACGGTAAGCCGGAAAGCGCCTGGCGCTGGCGGCTGCCGCAGCGTCTGGAACGCAAACCACTGGAGAGTATCGCCAGTAAAAAACGGGCTGAATACCGGCGTCGGTTCCAGCTGTTGGATCAGCTGGCTGAGCAGGTGGACATCCTGACGCAACCGCGCCATGGCACGTAAATTTCGCTGCCGGTAACGCCGCGCTGACACGCGGCGTTTGCTTATTCGGTACTTATTTCGCTACTATCATGGCCCCAGGCGCCATTGGATAGTGGTTGGCATGATGAGTAAAACCGAAATTTTCCTGCTAATTATTCTTGCGGTCATTCTGCTGGGCTGCGTATGGTTTATTTTTAGCGATGAAATTTGGCTTTTGCTCTGCTATCTCGAAAGTAAGATATACCCCACCTTTAGTGTTCCTGAATAATTTCAGCCGCCGCACATAGCGCATTTGCTTATTATTTTTAGCGACACGGTCGTTCGACGATCGCTAATCGCATGAATTGCCAAATCTATTAGACTTTGCTCATTTTATTTATCATACAAATATGTATACTAGCAGACTTCCGATGTTGGCCCGCCTGTTAACCTGCACGCCGGGCCTGGTTAGGTGCAGGTTTTTTCTTTTCTCTTTCCACCCCAGTTTCAGATCTCTCCTTCCCGACGCAACCCTTCCTCAGGATGCGATTTGTGTGTAAATGGATTGTGTATGCTAAAAACGGTGTGCTATAACGGGACATCCAGAGGCCAGCCTGGGGTTTGACTGACATGATGTCGCTGGCTATTGCGAAAGCAGAAAGTGACAGATAAAAAGAGACCGAATACGATTCCTGTATTCGGTCCAGGGAAATGGCTCTTGGGAGAGAGCCGTGCGCTAAAAGTTGGCATTAATGCAGGCTAAGTCGCCTTGCACTATAAGAATAGTTTAACGCGTCAGCTTTTCCAGTCCGCGGCCAATGTGGTCGTGTAATTCCTGGTAAACGGCTGTCAGCCAGTAAAAAACCGCCACTGCCGTTATCCGGCAAGGGCGGTTTTTTTTATGCTATTACAGTAAGATAACGCGGAACGCTAGCAGAGCTTCTGCGCTCGCTCGATAAATGGCGCGAGGCTCATTTTTTGTCCCGGATGCTGCGGATCGTCGATCTGGATCACCGAGATCGGCTGCGCGGTCGTCTTGCCGGCTTTAACCTGCTGTTCCGCGACGTCATTGAGCGGATACTGGACCAGCGTACTTGGGTTGATGGCGTAAAGCGCGTTACCCGGACGGCAGGTCAACATCACCTCTTCACGGTTGAACGCCCAACTCTCCTTCCCCACTTCAAAGCGGCTCACGGTGATAATTTGCGGCGCCGCCAGAGCAGCCCCGGAGCTTGCCAGTAACAACATGGTCAGAACAATTTTTTTCATGATTTTGCCAGTTAATTCAATAAGGTTCCCAGGTGGCAAACAGACTGACGGCCAGCAGCGCCAGCGCGCCCAGCCCTATCTCAGCCTGCGTGGTCCGCAGGATCAGGCTTTCCGCCCGCGAACCGCTTGCCGACATGCGCGGTACCAGAACATACCTGTTCACTAAGGCAATTACCACCATCCCGGCGACCAGCGCACATTTGATCAACAGCATGCGCCCCCAGGGCGAGGTTCCGATCACCGCCCCCTGGATCAACAGCGCATTGACTATGCCGCTGGCAAGGGTGCCGGCCACTGCCAGATGTCCGTAACGCGAAAAGCGCGCCATGGTATAGATTGCAGCCTGACGCCAGCGCCCCTGCGCCAGACGCAGGCAGTAGATGAAGGGCAACAGGCCGCCGAACCAGCTGGCGACGCAGAAGAGGTGGACGGCATGATTAGTCCGCTGCAGGGCGCCGAGTAAGCCATCGTGCATGGCGGCATGTCCTACCCCGGCGGAAAGCAACAGCTGGGCTGCCAGCAGGGCCATCAGTTGCCTGGCGCCGTGATGAGGACGGATCCACACCACGGTGAGGGCGGACAACGCCAGCAGGATCTGCCAGATCCACACCCCACCGAAGCGGGTACCCGCTACCGCCTGCCAGACGGCGGGCTGCCAGACATCCGCCCAGCCATCGCCCATCATCCCCCCCTGCACCAGATACAGCGCCACGGTTGAGAGCGCGCCGATCAACATCAGGGGGCGCAACAGCGGATAAAAGCGGTGCATCAGCACGCGCCTCAGCGGTACTGGCGCCCACCAGGCGCCATACAGCACGCAGCCAAAAGCCAACATCAGGGTGATAAAGTGCCCAAAACGCAGCGTGATATAGAGCCCGGTCAACATCGATCACTTCACGCTAAAAGTGTATTGCCCTTTGGTTTTATGGCCGTCAACCGAGACCACATGCCATGCTACGGTGTACTCCCCCGGAGGCAACGTTTCCGCCAGGGGTAAGGTGACCTGAGAGGGGTTGTCAGCGCTGCGGGTCAGTTTTCCGGTGGCTACCGCGTGCTGCTGCGGACCGGTGACGACCACGCCGCTGAAGGCCGGTTCGATCCCTTCGGAGAAACTGAGCGTCAGCGTCTGAGGGGGCGCGATCAGCTGTGCACCCGCGGCGGGGATCTGCTGTTGCAGGTGAGCGTGGGCGAAGGCGCCTGCCGCGGTTAACATACCGGCAAACGCAACCGAGAGGCGCAACGCGCGTCCAGCGAGGAGTCGCATATTCGTCATTCCCTTTTGTTATGTCTGTAGGACAGAGAATAACCCTGTATAATGGCAGAGTCGAGCTAAGCGTCAGCGCCTCGACCGGGTTTACCAGCACACTGGAGTTAATAATGGAAAGAAATCTGGCCAAAATTTCGCAAGCTGAGATGGATAAGGTCAACGTCGATCTCGCCGCCGCCGGCGTCGCCTTTAAGGAGCGATACAACATGCCGGTGGTCGCTGATTTGGTCGAGCGTGAGCAGCCCGCCCATCTGCGCGACTGGTTCCGCGAACGACTGATCGCCCACCGGCTGGCGTCTGTTTCGCTTTCCCGACTGCCCTGGGAGCCGAAGCAGAAATAATGCGCGCCCGCCTGCTCCCCGTCGGTTGGCAAGGCCACCCAATTCCTTTACGCTTGTTGTTTTGCTCTGGAGCGAGCCATGTTGCGCGTCATTGATACCGAAACCTGCGGCCTGCAGGGGGGCATCGTCGAAATCGCCTCGGTCGACATTGTCGATGGGCAAATCACTAACCCGATGAGCCATCTGGTGCGTCCTGACCGTCCCATCACGCCGCAGGCGATGGCTATCCACCGTATAACGGAAGAGATGGTCGCTGATAAGCCGTGGATTGAGGAGATTATTCCGCACTATCTGGGCAGTCCCTGGTATGTCGCGCACAACGCCAGCTTTGACCGCCGGGTGTTACCGGAGATGAGCGGCGAGTGGATTTGTACCATGAAGCTGGCCCGCCGCCTGTGGCCGGGGATCAAATACAGCAATATGGGGTTATATAAATCACGTAAGCTGAATGTGGCGACCCCGCCGGGGCTGCATCACCACCGCGCGCTGTATGACTGCTATATCACCGCCGCGCTGCTGCTGGATATCATCAACGTTTCCGGCTGGACGCCTGACGAAATGGCCGATATCACCGGCCGCCCGTCGCTGCTCACCACCTTTACCTTCGGCAAATACCGGGGTAAAGCGGTGGCCGAAATTGCTGAAAACGACCCCGGCTACCTGCGCTGGTTATTCAACAATCTCGACCGCATGAGCCCCGAACTGCGCCTGACCCTCAAACATTACCTCGGGGAATAGTCATCACACTGCCGCTTTCCCCGGCAGTGTCCCCTGCGCCAGGGCAATGAAAAAGGCATACTCCAGCGCCACTCCCTCATAGCTTTTAAAGCGCCCGGATTTGCCGCCATGGCCGGAATCCATATCGGTGCAGAGCAGCAGCAGGTTATCGTCGGTTTTCAGTTCCCGCAGTTTGGCCACCCATTTTGCCGGCTCCCAGTATTGCACCTGAGAATCGTGCAGCCCGGTGGTCACCAGCATATGCGGATAAGCCTGCGCCCGGACGCCGTCGTAGGGGCTGTAGCTTTTCATGTAGCGGTAATAGGTTTCATCCTGTGGGTTTCCCCACTCTTCAAACTCCCCGGTAGTCAATGGAATAGATTCATCCAGCATGGTGGTCACCACGTCGACGAACGGCACCTGGGCTATCACGCCATGAAACAGCTCAGGACGTTCGTTAACGGCCACGCCCATCAGCATCCCGCCGGCGCTGCCCCCCATGCCATAGCAGAGCTGCGGATCGCCGTACCCCTGGGCCAGTAGCGCGTCGCAGACGTCCAGATAGTCATTGAAGGTATTTTTCTTACTCAGAAATTTGCCGTCCTCATACCACTGCTGCCCCAGCTCGCCCCCGCCGCGGACGTGGGCAATGGCGTAGACAAAGCCCCGGTTGAGCAGACTTAGCCGGCTGGCGCTGAAATCGGCATCGATACTCTCGCCATATGAGCCATAGCCATAGACCAGCAGCGGATTGCTCCCTTTGCGGAAATGGTCGCGATGGTAGACCAGCGATACCGGAACCTCGACGCCATCGCGGGCGCTCACCCACAGGTGTTCGCTCTGGTAGCAGCTCGTGTCCAGCCCCTTCACTTCCTGCTGCTTGATAACCCGCCGTTCGCCGGTATCCATATCCAGTTCAAACAGGGTGTCCGGCGTGGTCATGGAGGAATACCCGTAACGCAGGCGCGACGTTTCGGGTTCCGGATTATAGGCAAGCCAGGTGACATAGGCCGGATCGTCAAAGGCGATCCCTACCACCTCCCGGGTCTTGCGGTTAATTTGCCGCAGGCTGGTCAGGCCGCGCTGGCGCTCCTCGACGACCAGCCAGTCGGTAAACAGCGTAAATCCTTCGAGCATCACGTCGTGACGCGGCGGGATCAGCGTGGTCCACTGATCTTCATCGCGCAGCACGGTACGGTAGAGGCCAAAATTCTTCCCCTCCCGGTTGGATCGCAGATAGAACGCGTGCTGATAGTGATCGAGGCTGTATTCGTGATCTTTCCGCCGCGGCAGGAAGCAGACCGGCTCAGCGTCAGGGAGTTCGGCGTTGAACAGTAATGCTTCACTGGTGGTGGCGCTGGAGAGATAAATAACCACGAACTGCTGGGAAGTGGTCTTATGTACGCTGACGTAGAAGGTCTCATCTTTTTCTTCATACACCAGCACATCACTCTGCGCCGCGGTACCCACCGTGTGGCGCCAGACCTGATAAGGCAGCAGCGTGGTGGGATGTTTACGCACGTACCACACAAAGCGGGAATCATTACTCCAGGCAAAGCCGGAGGTGACATTTTCCAGGATCTCCGGGTACCACTCACCGCTGCTAAGGTTGCAGAAGCGCAGGCCATACTGGCGGCGGGAAAGATAATCCTCCGCTACCGCCATCAATTGGTTATTCGGCGCGACACCCAGTCCGCCAAGGGTGTAGAACTCACTCTTCGCCGCCCGCTGGTTGCCGTCAAGCAGGATCTCCCACTCATCCCACTCCTCTTTGAGCACCGACTGGCGCTGATAGATGGCGTATTCACAGCCCGGCTCGTAAACCTGGCGGTAGCGAAAACCGTTTTTACTGTAAGGGGCGGAGACTTCCCGTTGCGGAATGCGGTCGATAATTTCTTTCAGCAGACGTTCCTGCAGGCTGAGCTGCGAATCCATCACCCGCTTGCCGTAGGCGTTCTCCGCGTGCAGATAGTCCAGCACGTCAGGTTGCGCGCGCTCATCGTCGCGCAGCCAGTAATAGTTATCGATGCGTGTATCGCCATGCAAGGTCATGGCGTGAGGGATCCGTTTGGCTTTTGGTGGCATGTTGGTCTTCTGCTGCTTTATCGTGACACAAGAGCATTCAGGCCACACGGCGGCGCCTGAATGATGACGTGTCTATAAGGGTGGCAAAAGACGCGGGCGATGCAAGTGAAACGTGATAATTTAGACGCTTAGCGCTTGTTTTTGTGACTGGATATCCTGTTCTATATCGGCCCGGACATCCTTTGGCAGTGACAGCGCGTCACCCAGCGCGTTCAGATAACTGCGTTCCATAAAGTGGTCGATATCAATGACCGCGCAGCTGACGTAGTAGATCTCCAGTGCCTCCTGCGGATCAACGATGCCCTCCGCCAGACGCTGTGGATCCAGCGGTTGGGCCAGCGCCTGGTCGATCAGCACCCGAGCCTGAACGTCAATATTGGCCGCCCGCAGCTGGGCTTCAATATTAGCCCGCTCGTGGTCATCAATATGACCATCGCTCTTGGCGGCAAAAACCAGCGCGGTAATCAGCCGCACGCTGCGCGGATCAACGTCCGCCGGCACGACAGCCGGCGTGCTCGCCTCGGACGCAGGCGCATTTTGAGCGCGCATCTTCTGCTGATACTTGTTCCATAACACCGTACCCGCCACCGCCCCACCGCCTGCCAGCAGCGCGCTGGTGCCGTATTTCGCCAGCAGTTTGCGTGAGGATTTACTGGCCACCAGCAACCCGGCCAGCCCGCCAATCGCACCAGGCAGCAGTGCGCTCCCTTTTGACGACTCGCCTGTCGGTGACGCGCCCTGCTGCCCGAGCAGCGACTGCAGTTGATTAAGCCAGTTAGCCATGGTTTTCCTCTCAGGTGATAAAACACTGCTATCAGCCTAAACGACGCGATGTCAGGAAATGTTAGACCTGGCTAAAGATGCGCAAAGGTGGGCGCGGCAGACAAATCTCTACCCAGCTAGCCAGCCTGGCCATAGCTGGCTGCCGCCAGTCAGGCCACTTTCGCCTTACGCGCTTTGGCAGCCGGTGCAGCCTCGTCATCCGCCGAAGAAGCCTCTTCTGCCGCTGACGGCGCGAGTGAGTCGTGCGCGGGGGCATCCTGCTCCGGCAATCGGCCGACGCGCAGGATATGCTGCAGCGCCTCTTTTCGCTCTGCCAGCCACATCGCCATGGTGTCACGCTGAGCGTCATCCATCTCCAGCGGCGATGCCACCAGCCAGTCATTCAGCACCTCTGCCAGATCGAGCATTTTGTCGTAAGCGTCGGCCTCTTTTTTGCTGGCAAAAGACATTTTTTCCTCACCTTCGCGGATCACAACATATTTAATTTCAACCGCCATGCTGCAGCCTCTCAATACTGTATTTTTATACAGTATAACAAATTTCCTCTCCGGACTCAACTCACGCGCGTAAAGACAGACGCAAACGTTTTCGTTTATAATCGGCGGCATCTTTTTTTACTGCGGAAGAGAGTTATGACTGTATTAGGCACCGCGCTGCGCCCGGCAGCCACCAAAGTAATGCTGTTAGGTTCCGGCGAGCTGGGCAAAGAAGTCGCCATTGAATGTCAGCGTCTGGGCATTGAAACTATCGCCGTCGACCGCTACCCCGATGCCCCGGCGATGCAGGTCGCCCACCGCGCCCACGTCATCAATATGCTGCACGGCGAGAGCCTGCGCGCCCTGATTGAACAGGAAAAACCCGATTACATCGTGCCGGAGATCGAAGCTATTGCTACCGATACCCTGGTTGAACTGGAACAGGCCGGGCAGAAAGTGGTCCCCACGGCGCGGGCGGCAAAGCTCACCATGAACCGCGAAGGCATTCGCCGCCTGGCGGCAGAAGAGCTGCAGCTCCCCACCTCCAGCTATCGCTTCGCCGACAGCGAAGAAGGCTTCCGTGCGGCCGTTACCGAGATCGGTTTGCCATGCATCGTCAAACCGGTGATGAGCTCCTCCGGCAAAGGCCAGAGTTTTATCCGCTCGGCTGACCAGCTCAGCGAAGCCTGGCGCTATGCGCAGCAGGGCGGCCGCGCCGGCGCCGGGCGGGTGATCGTCGAGGGGGTGGTGAATTTCGACTTTGAAATCACCCTGCTCACCGTCAGCGCCGTCGATGGCGTGCATTTCTGCGCCCCGGTTGGCCATCGCCAGGAAGACGGCGATTACCGTGAGTCCTGGCAACCGCAGCAGATGAGCGACCTGGCCCTCGAACGTGCCCAGGCCATCGCCCGCAAGGTGGTGCTGGCGCTGGGCGGTCATGGCCTGTTTGGCGTGGAACTGTTCGTTTGCGGCGACGAGGTGATCTTTAGCGAAGTCTCCCCGCGCCCACATGACACCGGCATGGTGACGCTGATCTCGCAGGATCTCTCGGAATTCGCCCTGCACGTTCGCGCCTTCCTTGGACTGCCCGTCGGCGCTATCCGCCAGTATGGTCCGGCCGCTTCCGCGGTGATCCTTCCGCAGCTGACCAGCCAGAACGTCAGCTTTGGCCAGTTGCAATCGGCCGTCGGGGCTGGCCTGCAGCTGCGTTTGTTCGGCAAGCCCGAGATTGACGGTACCCGCCGCCTGGGGGTAACCCTCGCCGTCGCCGATTCAGTCGAAGAGGCCGTGGCACGGGCTAAAACTGCCGCCGCGGCGGTCATCGTCGAAGGGTAAAGACAAAAAAACCCGGTCGCGTTGCCGCTGACCGGGTTGTCGACCTTGAGGCGCGGTTTACTTCGCGCCTTCCACCGCTTCACGCGCCAGGGTGGTAATGCGATCGTAGTCGCCGGCTTCCAGCGCATCGGCTGGCACCAGCCAGGAACCGCCGATGCACAGCACGCTGTTCAGCGCCAGGTAGTCACGGTAGTTGGCCGGAGAGATACCGCCGGTCGGGCAGAAACGAATGTGGCCGAACGGACCCGCAATCGCCTGCAGGGCTTTCACGCCGCCGTTGGCTTCCGCCGGGAAGAATTTAAACTCTTTCAGACCATACTGCATACCCAGCATCAGCTCGGACACCGTGCTGATCCCCGGGATCAGCGGAATGGTGCCGTCTTCAGTCGCCGCTTTCAGCAGGGATTCGGTCAGCCCCGGGCTGATAGCGAACTGCGCGCCAGCTTCCGTTACCGCTTTCAGTTGCTCAACGTTGGTGACCGTGCCCGCGCCGACAATCGCGTCCGGCACTTCTTTAGCAATCGCGCGGATCGCTTCCAGGGCGCACTCGGTGCGCAGGGTGACTTCCAGCACGCGCACGCCGCCTGCGACCAACGCTTTCGCCATCGGTACCGCATGCTCCAGCTTTTTCACTACGATAACCGGGACAACCGGACCGGAGGTGAGGATTGCTTCTGCTGTTGTTTTCCAGTTTTTCATCAGGATTTTCTCTCGCCAGATCTAGAAATAAAATCGTCTTAAAAAGTGATGCAGGTTGCGCCCTGCTCCGCGCCAGAGAGCTTCTCACGCAGCGCCCCAAACATCTCCCGACCGGTTCCCACGCGCGACGCGCTGAGGTCAGGGATATGCGGCTGACGCGCCGCCAGTTCGGCATCTTCTACCAGCAGCGTCAGTTCTCCCGTCTGTCCGTTCACGCGAATCACATCGCCATCGCGCACTTTGGCCAGCAAACCACCGTCATACGCTTCAGGCGTGACATGGATAGCTGACGGGACTTTACCGGAGGCGCCAGAGAGTCGGCCATCGGTCACCAGCGCTATTTTGAAACGGCGGTCCAATAATACACCAAGTGGCGGCATAAGTTTATGTAATTCTGGCATCCCGTTCGCTTTTGGCCCCTGATGACGGACCACCACCACACAATCTTTATCCAGCAGGCCCGCTTCAAAGGCCGGCAATACGTCGTGTTGGCTCTCGAACACCACCGCCGGCGCTTCAATCACCTGGTTCTCTACCGGGACCGCCGACGTTTTCATCACTGCGCGTCCCAGGTTGCCGCTCAGCACCTTCGTGCCGCCGTGGCGGGAGAACGGTTTCTCGAAGGTCGCGATGACCTGATCGTCAAGCGGCGCTGTCGCCCCTTCACGCCAGTCCAGCTCGCCGTTGTTGAGCCACGGCTCCAGGGTGTAACGCGACAGACCAAAGCCGGCGACGGTGTGAACATCCTCATGCAGCAGGCCGCCTTTCAGCAGTTCGCGCACCAGTACCGGAACGCCGCCCGCCGCCTGGAAGTGGTTGATATCCGCCGGGCCGTTGGGATAGAGGCGCGCCAGCAGCGGCACCACGTCTGACAGGTCGGAGAAATCATCCCAGTTAATGATGATCCCCGCCGCGCGGGCCATCGCCACCAGGTGCATGGTATGGTTGGTGGAGCCACCGGTCGCCAGCAGCGCCACGATGCCGTTGACTACCACTTTTTCGTCGAACATTTTCCCCAGCGGCATCCACTCGTTGCCATTGCCGGTCATGCGGGTGACCTGGCGTGCGGCAGCGGCGGTCAGTGCGTCCCGCAGCGGGGCATCCGGATGGACGAAGGACGATCCCGGCAGTTGCATGCCCATAAACTCGACCACCATCTGGTTGGTGTTCGCCGTGCCGTAGAAAGTACAGGTTCCCGGCGCGTGATAAGAGGCGGCTTCGGACTCCAGCAGCGCCATACGATCCACTTTACCTTCCGCGTACAGCTGGCGAATGCGGACCTTCTCTTTATTAGCCAGGCCGCTGGCCATTGGACCGGAGGGAATAAAGACCGACGGCAGATGGCCGAAAGAGAGCGCCGCCATAGTCAGGCCGGGGACAATTTTATCGCACACGCCGAGGTATAGCGCGCCATCGAACATGTTATGCGACAGGCCGATAGCGGCGGACATGGCGATCACTTCGCGGCTCAGCAATGAGAGCTCCATACCGTCCTGCCCCTGGGTTACGCCGTCGCACATTGCCGGCACGCCGCCGGCCACCTGGCCGACCGCATTGGCGCTATGCAGCGCTTTACGGATGATGTCCGGATAGTGTTCATAGGGCTGGTGAGCGGACAACATATCGTTGTAGGAGGTGATGATGGCGATGTTGTTGCGCAACATGCTTTTCAGAGAGGCTTTGTCGTCAGCCTGACAGGCCGCGAAACCGTGAGCCAGATTGCCGCAGGCCAGTTGCGCACGATGCACGGTGTCGGTTTTGGCCTGGTTAATCCTTGCGAGGTAAGCCGCGCGGGTGTCACGCGACCGTTCGATAATGCGATTTGTTACCCGTAACATTTTCGAATTCATAAAGGCTCCTCAAATTTGTATCTGTCCGGCCGCTGCGTGATGACGTATTTTTGTGCTAAAGGCCACCAACACCAGCGCTCAGGGGCAAAATGTCTGAAAGCAGTGTAATAAAAAAAGCCCCGTGGGTGAATCCTCACGGGGCTTAAAAGATTAAAAAGCGTGCGACTTTCTGCGTCAGATCATGTTACCGGTAAAATAACCCTGACGGATTAGGCGGCGAGCTTACTCGAACTCGTTCCACGAACGGCCGTCACGGGTGATCATCGCCACCGACGCAACCGGTCCCCAGGTCCCTGCCTGATACGGTTTCGGCGCATCGCGGTCGGCAGCCCAGGCTTCGGTGATGGAATCCACCCATTTCCACGCCTCTTCGACTTCATCACGGCGCACAAACAGCGCCTGGATACCGCGCATGGTCTCCAGCAATAGACGCTCATAAGCATCGGCCAGGTGCGTCTGATTAAAGGTCTCGGAGTAGCTCAGATCCAGCTTGGTGATCTGCAGATTATGCTTATGGTCGAGGCCCGGCACTTTGTTCAGCACCTGGATATCCACCCCTTCGTCCGGCTGCAGACGAATAGTCAGCTTGTTCTGCGGCAGCTCCTGCCAGGTCTCTTTAAACAAGTTCAGCTCCGGGGTTTTGAAGTAAACCACTACCTCAGAGCATTTGGTCGGCAGACGTTTGCCGGTGCGCAGATAGAACGGTACGCCGGCCCAGCGCCAGTTATCGATATCGACGCGGATCGCCACGAAGGTTTCGGTGTTACTGGTTTTGTTGGCGCCCTCTTCTTCCAGGTAGCCCGGCACTTTTTTGCCCTGGGCAAAGCCGGCGGTGTACTGGCCGCGAACGGTTTTCTCACGCACGTTGGAGCGATCAATGCGACGCAGGGATTTCAGGACCTTGACCTTTTCATCACGGATGCTGTCGGCGCTGAGATCGGACGGCGGCGACATGGCAATCATGCACAGGATCTGCAGCAGGTGGTTCTGGATCATGTCGCGCATCTGCCCGGCCTGGTCGAAGTAACCCCAGCGCCCTTCAATACCCACCTCTTCCGCGACGGTGATTTCGACATGATCGATAGTGCGGCAGTCCCAGTTATTGACGAACAGGGAGTTGGCAAAGCGCAGCGCCAGCAGGTTGAGGACCGTCTCTTTACCGAGGTAGTGGTCGATACGGTAGACCTGGCACTCTTCAAAAAACTCGCCGACCTGGTCGTTGATTTCACGCGAGGTTTCCAGCGAGGTACCCAGCGGTTTTTCCATCACCACGCGCGCAGGCTTGGCATTGAGCTTCGCTTCGCCCAGACCTTTGCAGATCGCGCCAAAGGTGCTCGGCGGCATGGCGAAATAGTTGATGGTGACACGGTTCTGTTGATCCAGCATCTCACCCAGACGCGTGAAGCCGCTGGTGTCATTAACGTCAAGATTACAGAACTCCAGGCGTCCGCTCAGGGAATCCCACAAACCTTCATCAATTTTTTCCTTCATGAAGGTTTCCAGCGCTTCGCGCACGACTTTGGTGTAAGCCGCTTTATCCCAATCGGCACGGCCGACGCCAATGATGCGGGTGTCGGCGTGGATCTGGCCCGCTTTTTCAAGCTGATACAGGGAAGGCAACAATTTACGTCGCGCCAGGTCGCCCTTCGCGCCGAAAATGACCAGGTCGCATGCCTGGGCCGTTTGCGTTACCGCCATGTCATTCTCCTCAGTTGATAGTCTGGTGCTTCTGCCAGGCTATATTTGTAATTTTCTTACACTGCACTGTACTGTGTTTACGTATTTCCCGAAAGCCTTCCCCTTCGTTTGCGGCGGTAAAACCGCACAGGGTGAAAACATTCGGCGATGATTTGGGCATCTGGCTGATATTGTTCGTTGTTTGTACCTGTTTCAGGTCAGTAAAATACGACTCTGATCATGTAATGAAAAAAAACAACATTATTTCACGTCATTCCTCACCGCTTGCGCTTGCGGAGGGGTATATTCTTGCTAAAACGCCCGATGATTTCACCCATTAATGAAATCGTTTCCATTGATGAGCGCCCTGTTACTAATGAACATGCTGGAAAAAATCCAGTCCCGACTGGAACACCTTAGCAAATCTGAACGCAAAGTGGCGGAAGTGATCCTCGCCACCCCCGCGCAGGCCATTCATTCGAGCATCGCCGCCCTCGCCCTTGAGGCCGGGGTGAGCGAACCGACCGTCAATCGCTTCTGCCGCAGCCTCGAAACCCGCGGGTTTCCTGATTTTAAACTGCACCTTGCCCAGAGCCTCGCGCACGGTACGCTCTATGTTAACCGGAATGTTGATGAAGACGACAGCGTTGAGTCATACACGGGAAAAATATTCGAATCGGCCATGGCGAGTTTAGATCAGGTCCACCATTCTCTCGACATGTCGGCGGTGAATCGCGCGGTGGATCTGCTGACTCAGGCCAAAAAAATCGCCTTTTTCGGCCTCGGTTCCTCGGCGGCGGTCGCCCATGATGCGATGAACAAATTTTTCCGCTTTAACGTGCCGGTCATCTATTCCGACGACATTGTCCTGCAACGCATGAGCTGTATGAATTGCGATGACGATGATGTGGTGGTGATTATCTCACATACCGGCAGAACCAAGAGCCTGGTGGAGCTAGCGCAGCTGGCCCGTGAAAACGATGCCATGGTGATCGCCCTCACCTCCGCCGGCACCCCCCTGGCCCGGGAAGCCACGCTCGCCATCACCCTCGATGTGCCGGAAGATACCGACATCTATATGCCGATGGTCTCCCGTCTGGCCCAGTTGACCGTCATCGACGTGCTGGCGACGGGTTTTACGCTGCGTCGGGGGGCAAAATTCAGAGATAACTTGAAGAGGGTCAAGGAAGCGCTGAAGGAATCGCGTTTTGATAAAGAACAGTTCGTACCCAGTGATAATCAATAAAAGTTGATAACAAGCAGTAACCCATTACACCTTCGATAACGATCCGGCTGTGCGACGTTGCAGGCTGGCGCTACCGAATCCATGTTCACGCAACACCAAAGTTGTATCAGTCAACGGAGTATTACATGTCCAGAAGGCTTCGCAGAACCAAAATCGTTACTACCTTAGGCCCAGCAACTGACCGTGATAACAACCTGGAAAAAGTTATCGCCGCGGGCGCAAACGTAGTGCGTATGAACTTCTCTCACGGCACCCCGGAAGATCATCAGCTCCGTGCCGACAAAGTGCGTGAGATTGCGGCGAAACTGGGCCGTAACGTTGCTATCCTCGGCGACCTCCAGGGACCAAAAATTCGCGTATCGACCTTCAAAGAAGGCAAAATTTTCCTCAATATCGGCGACAAATTCCTGCTCGACGCTAACCTCGGCAAAGGTGAAGGCGACAAAGAGAAAGTCGGGATCGATTACAAAGGCCTGCCGGCGGACGTCGTGCCGGGCGATATCCTGCTGCTCGACGATGGTCGCGTACAGCTGAAAGTCCTCGAAGTTCAGGGGATGAAAGTGTTTACTGAAGTGACCGTCGGCGGTCCGTTATCTAACAACAAAGGGATCAACAAGCTGGGCGGCGGCCTGTCTGCCGAAGCGCTGACCGACAAAGACAAAGCTGATATCGTCACCGCCGCCAAAATCGGCGTCGACTACCTGGCGGTCTCTTTCCCGCGCTGCGGCGAAGACCTGAACTACGCCCGTCGCCTGGCGCGCGATGCCGGCTGCGATGCAAAAATCGTCGCCAAAGTTGAGCGTGCGGAAGCAGTCTGCGATCAGGATGCGATGGACGACGTGATCCTCGCCTCCGATGTGGTCATGGTTGCGCGCGGCGACCTCGGCGTCGAAATCGGCGATCCAGAGCTGGTAGGTATCCAGAAAGCGCTGATTCGTCGTGCCCGTCAGCTGAACCGTTCCGTCATTACCGCCACCCAGATGATGGAGTCGATGATCACCAACCCGATGCCGACTCGCGCGGAAGTGATGGACGTGGCCAACGCCGTGCTGGATGGTACCGATGCGGTGATGCTCTCCGCGGAAACCGCTGCCGGTCAGTACCCGTCAGAAACCGTGGCCGCAATGGCGCGCGTGTGTCTGGGCGCCGAAAAAATCCCGAGCCTCAACGTCTCCAAACACCGTCTGGACGTCCAGTTCGACAACGTGGAAGAAGCGATTGCCATGTCGGCGATGTATGCCGCCAACCACCTGAAAGGCATCACGGCCATCATCACCATGACTGAATCGGGCCGCACCGCGCTGATGACCTCGCGCATCAGTTCCGGTCTGCCGATTTTCGCCCTTTCCCGCCACGAGCGCACCCTGAACCTGACCGCCCTCTACCGCGGGGTGACCCCGGTGTTCTTCGACAGCCAGAATGACGGGGTAGCCGCTGCGCACGATGCCGTCAATCTGCTGCGGGATAAAGGCTATCTCGTCTCCGGTGACCTCGTGGTCGTGACCCAGGGTGATGTGATGAGCACCATCGGCAGCACCAACACCACCCGTATCCTCACCGTCGAGTAAGCCTCGGTGTCGACCTGCCAGCGATGCGGCTGGCAGGTTTTTTTTGCTCAATATCTGGCAGACTACACCATCCAGCTCAACAACAGCGTCGCGGCGATCACCGTTGACGCCCCGCCGATCCGCGTCGCAATCTGGGCAAACGGCATCAACCCCATTCTGTTTGACGCCGAGAGGATGGCCACATCTCCGGTTCCTCCAAGGCCGCTATGGCAGCTGGTCACAATGGCGGCTTCCACCGGATACATATTCAGGCGAGCAGCGATAAAGAAACCGCTCAGCGCCATGGCAATAACGATGGAGCCGCAAACCACGACGTAGCCAACGGAGAACACCGAGACCACGCTCTCCAGCGGCACATACAGCATGCCCAGGCCGATCATCAGCGGCCACACCAGCGCGGCGGAGACAAACTTGTAGCAGCTATGCGCCCCCAGTTCCATCGCCGCCGGGATAACTTTGGTATATTTGCAGAAGACGGCCGCCAGAATCATCAGCACCGGCCCCGGAATATGCACCACCTTCTCCAGCAGACCACCGACGATGAAAAACGCGCAAATCATCAGCAACCCGGCACCCATGAGCTGAAAATCGGTGGGTTGGGTACTCTGATGTTGCGCAAAGACGCTATTATCGTCATGGCTACGGATCAGCATCCCATTGCCGGATAGCGCCGGACGACGTGCGCCCATGCGCGCCAGAAAACCAGCGCAGATAATGGCGAAAATATTCCCAACCACCGCGGCCGGCGCCAGCTGGGCAACATAGACATCAGGCGTTTGCCCGAGAATGGCCGAATAAGCCAGCGACAAAGGCAGGATCCCTTCGCCGATGCCGCCGCCGATAATTGGCACGATAATAAAAAAGAAGGTGTGGTAAATACTGTAGCCAAATAAGCTGCCCACCAGCAGGCCGGTTAATATTGCCGCCGCGGTCCCCACCACCAACGGGACAAACATACGCACCATCCCCTGGATCAGAATAGTGCGATTCATTCCCAGAATACTCCCGACGACCAGACAGGCGATGACGAAATAGAGGAGATTGGCCTCTTTCATCAGCAAGTGCACAGTATCGAGCGTATGAGCTTCAAACACGCCAAAGTAGACCAACACTGAGGGCATCATCAGGCACAAGATAGCCGGCCCGCCAATGTCTTTTAATACTGGCACCATGCGGCCAATCTTAGCCAGCGCGAATCCCAGGGTCATAATGACCGCCAGTCCGCCAATCATATTTTTCGGTAGCAGACCCGCACTCGCGGAGAGCGCGACGATCGCAGCGATACCAATAAAGAGCGTTAACGGCACGGCACCAACGTCGATATTGGATAAAAATCGTGTCGATTGCCCGTTCGGTTGGGTTTTATCTATCGGGTGGTTGAGTGAATTATTTTCCATATTTTTACCTGAATGATAAGGAGGTAGCGTAGGGTAGTAACGCAATATTAAAATTTGCGTAGCAACATAAACGAAATAGCACTAAACACCGGCTCAACAAAATACACTCAAAACGGTAGCACAGGCGTTTAAAACAAAAAATGACAAACGGTTTTCCGCTGTCGGCTTTGTGACTAAACCATAAAGTTTATTTTAAGTAATTTAATTTATCGTCATAAAGCTAAAGTTAGCATCATCGATAATATTTGCATCTCATTCAAGCAACTCCATGATTTACCCCTGATTTACCCATTTGTAAGTAAAGTATCCGAGGCGAAATTATTTAAAGGCAGGCGACTGTGATGACTATCACCTTTTAAATATTACGGGATCGCTAGATTGGCGACACAACAACCCAATAAAATATGTCAGGACATCTTATGCCTTCACTACTCTTACAATCCCTTTTCCCATTGGTATTTATCATGCTGCTGGGATGGCTTAGCGGTAAACTAGGCTATACCCGGCGCGAGGATGCCTCCGTTCTTGCCACGGTGGTGATCCGCTTTGCGCTTCCGTTCCATCTTTTTATCGGCGCGTTAAATACCAATCCCGATAAAATTAAAAACTTCACCTTTATGGCGGTGTTAGTCATTGGCCTGATGGGATCCTATTTTCTCACGCTGCTGATCTCACGCTATGTTTTCCGTCATGATATTAAAACCAGCGCGATTCAGTCGCTGGTTTGCGCCTTCCCCGATATGGCCTACTTTGGTGCGCCCGTTCTGGCGGTACTGATAGGCCCGGAGGGTTTTCTCGGCGTGCTTATCGGAAACCTGGTGACCAGCGTATTGATGATCCCTCTGACTATCATCCTGATTCGCATGGGAGACAAGCACGGAAGCGCGGATGAACCCCAGCTTCATGCCGGGCAGCTGATCCTGCAAAACCTGCTGAAAGCCGTGAGAAACCCCATCGTCTGGATCCCGATTTCCGGCGTGTTGCTCAGCCTGGCAGGGGTCCAGTTGCCGCATATGCTCAGTATGCCTATTGAAATGGTGGGTAAAATCGCCGGCGGTCTGTCACTGTTCGCCCTGGGGCTGCTGTTTTACGGCGAACGCCCGACGGTCAATATTCAAACCTGTACCAATATCAGTATCAAAAATCTGATCCAACCGGCAATGATGGCCCTGGCCGGACTGGCCTTTGGACTCAGTCATACCTTAATGCAACAGGTTATTATCATCGGCGCGACGCCTTCCGCCATCGCCGCAGGGATGTTTGCTCTGCGCAGCGATACCTATATTGAGCCGGCCTCATCCTCTATTTTGCTGGGTACCGCCATCGGCGTCGTCACCGAAGGCATCATGATTTATCTCATTTCGTAATCACGGAAATAAAACACCAAGACATCAGGCAATGTTTTAATTTGATATTCAGGAGTCATCCAATGTTAGCCACAGAAACCTTATACACTCCCTATAACGGTGCCGTCCTGCTGGAAAATCCGTTATTAAATAAAGGCCTTGCATTTACCGAAAGTGAACGCACGGCATTTAATCTTCAAGGACTGTTACCCCATAATGTTGAAACCATTGAAGAACAAACCGAGCGCGCATGGGGCCAGTTTTGCCAGTTCAAAAAGAGTATTTCGCGCCATATCTATCTCAGGAATATTCAGGATACTAACGAGACATTATTCTATAACCTGCTGCGCAGCCATATGAAAGAAACGTTGCCGGTGATCTATACCCCGACGGTGGGAGAAGCGTGCGAACATTTTTCAGAAATATATCGCCGGGGACGCGGTTTATTTATTTCCTGGCCTAACCGTCACCAGATTGACGAAATGCTGCAGGGGTTTTCCCGCAATGATATCAAAGTCATTGTCGTGACCGATGGCGAGCGCATTCTGGGGCTGGGCGACCAGGGGATTGGTGGCATGGGGATCCCCATTGGCAAACTCTCGTTATATACCGCCTGCGGGGGTATTCACCCGGCATCCACGCTGCCCATTATGTTAGATGTTGGTACCAATAACCCGCAGCATCTGGAGGATCCACTGTATATGGGCTGGCGCCATCCGCGCATCAGCGACGAGCAGTACCTTGAGTTTATGGACATGTTTGTCCATGCCATTCAGCAACGTTGGCCGAATGTATTACTTCAGTTTGAAGACTTTGCCCAAAAGAATGCCACGCGACTGCTCAACCGCTATCGTCACCAGCTGTGCTGTTTTAACGATGATATCCAGGGTACCGCCGCCGTGACCTCAGGGACGCTGATCGCCGCCGCGGCCGCGGCCGGGACGCCGATCCGCGACCAGCGGGTAGTTTTCCTCGGTGGCGGTTCGGCCGGATGCGGCATTGCGGAAAAAATCATTGCGCTGATGGTGGATGATGGTCTCTCGGAGGAGGAAGCGCGCCGCCGCATCTTTATGGTTGACCGCTTTGGCCTGCTGACGGATGAGATGCCCAATCTGCTCGATTTTCAACGCAACCTCGTCACGCCGCGAGCCAGTATTGCCCACTGGGATACCGAGTCCGCCCAGCTGTCGCTGATGGATGTCGTACGCAACGTCCACCCTACCGTACTGATTGGCGTGTCAGGCCAGCCGGGGTTGTTTAGCGAGGAGATTGTGAAAGAGATGCATCGGCACTGCCCGCGTCCGATTATTATGCCGCTGTCTAACCCCACCTCCCGGGCCGAGGCCCAGCCGAAGGATTTGCTGGAGTGGACCCGGGGAAGCGCGCTGATCGCCACCGGTAGCCCGTTCGAACCCGTCTTCTACGACGGCAAAACCTACGATATCGCTCAGTGCAACAACGCCTATATTTTCCCCGGTCTGGGGCTGGGGATCCTCGCCAGTAAAGCGCAGCGCGTCACCGAAGCGATGCTGATCACCTGCAGTAAAACCCTCGCAGCCCACTCGCCTTTGGCGACCCGTGAAACCGGTGCTTTACTGCCGCCGGTTGAAGAGATTGAAATGATTTCCCGGGCTATTGCCGCAGAGGTCGCTCGCGCCGCGCAGCGGGACGGTGTCGCACCGCAGATTGATGAGGCACAGCTGGCGGCGAATATCGATAAAACCTTCTGGCGAGCGCGCTACACCGCCTATAAACGATCGTCATTCTGATCGTCATTCCTCAACTCATCTTGCGGGAAGTCGGCTGGCTTCCCGCCACACCGGGGAACCACGCATGTTCAATGTGCTGATCGTCGATGATGATCCCATGGTAGCCGAACTGAACCGGCTGTTTATCAGCCGGGTGGCTGATTTTCACTGCTGCGGGGTGGCGGCGACGATCGGCGGCGCCAAAGCGATGCTGAGCCATCTGGCGCAGGTCGATCTGCTGCTACTGGATGTCTATATGCAACAGGAGAATGGCCTTGACCTGCTGCCCTCGCTTCGCGCAGATGCGCGGAATATTGACGTCATCATGATGACATCTGCCGCCGATGCGCTCACGCTACAAACGGCGCTGCACTATGGGGTGGTGGATTACCTGATTAAACCGTTTCAGTTTCCGCGCTTTGAGGAAGCCCTGCAGACATGGCGCAACAAGCGTGAGGTGAAGCAGGCGAAATCCTGTTACGCCCAGGCGGATATCGACACCCTGCTGCGTCGCGGGATCCCGCAACAGGAAAGCGCCCGCCGCTTGCCGAAAGGGCTGACTCCGCAAACCCTTCGCCTGGTGTGCCAGTGGATTGACGCCCATCAGGCGGGCGATTTTTCGACCAACGAGCTGGCGGCGGCGCTGCAGATATCCAGGGTGTCATGCCGCAAATACCTGATTTGGCTGGAGCAGATAAACGTGCTCTTCACGACCAATCACTACGGTATCACTGGCCGCCCGGAGTATCGCTACCGGCTTGTCGTCGAGAACGTGATGTTACTGACGCAATATAGCCAGTGAGCCGGGAACGCCCACTGGCTCTCTTTTAGACTACTTCTTTGGGAACAGCTCTTTGCGTTTATAGGGCTCGATTTCACCCGGTTTGCGCGTTTTCAGCAGCTTCAGGATCCAGGTGTACTGCTCGGTGTGCGGCTTAACAAACACTTCCACTTCTTCGTTCATCCGCCGGGCGATCGTCGTATCGTCAGCGTCCAGCAGATCGTCCATCGGCGGGCGGACCAGCACCGTCAGGCGATGCGTTTGGCCATCATAGACCGGGAACAGCGGTACGACGCGGGCGCGGCATACCTTCATTAAACGGCCAATCGCGGGCAGCGTCGCCTTGTAGGTGGCAAAGAAATCCACAAATTCACTGTGCTCAGCGCCGTGATCCTGGTCGGGCAGATAGTAGCCCCAGTAGCCCTGGCGCACCGACTGAATAAACGGTTTGATCCCATCGTTGCGCGCGTGCATACGCCCGCCAAAACGACGGCGCACGGTATTCCACACGTAATCAAAGACCGGGTTACCCTGGTTGTGGAACATCGCCGCCATCTTCTGCCCACCGGAGGCCATCAGCATCGCCGGGATATCCACGCCCCAGGCATGCGGAACGAGGAAAATCACTTTCTCGTTATTACGCTGCATCTCGTCGATGATCTCTTTCCCCTGCCAGTCGACGCGGGCAAGGATTTTCTGCGGATCGCGCAGGCCCAGCTCGGCCATCATCACCATCGCCTGCGGCGCCGAGGCATACATGGCGTCGATGATCGCTTCCCGTTCGTGCTCGCTTTTTTCCGGAAAACAGTACAGCAAATTAATCTGCGCCCGGCGCCGCGAGCTTTTCGCCAAACGCCCTACGAAGCGGCCGAGTTTGCCGAGGATCGGATCGCGAAAGGAAGGCGGCGTCAGCGCGATGCCAGCGAAGGCAAAGACGCCCAGCCACGCGCCCCAGTAGCGCGGCAGTAAAAAGGATTTCTCAAACTTAGGGATAAACTCAATATTATTTTTTTTCGTTTCCATGCCCAATCCGCAGGTCGACTGCTTAATCAAGATAATGGGATAGTGTAGCGAGACGTTGGGTAACCTACAAAAGAAAAAGCCGGCGCCCTGGGGCACCGGCTTTCCACTGACCGGTAGTTAGTCAAACCGCAGCTGCGGGACGACCTCTTTGACCTGCGCCAGGTAATCGGTACGGTCGGAACCGCTCAGCCCTTCGGTACGCGGCAGCTTAGCCGTCAGCGGGTTGACCGCCTGCTGGTTGATCCACACTTCGTAGTGCAGATGCGGTCCGGTAGAGCGGCCGGTATTCCCCGACAGCGCGATACGATCGCCGCGCTTCACTTTCTGCCCCGGTTTCACCAGCAGCTTACGCAAGTGCATATAGCGGGTGGTATAGGTGCGACCATGGCGGATAGCAACATAATACCCGGCAGCGCCGCTGCGCTTGGCCACCACCACTTCGCCATCGCCGACTGCCAGCACCGGCGTCCCCTGCGGCATCGCGAAATCGACGCCACGGTGCGGCGCGACGCGCCCGGTGACCGGGTTCAGACGACGCGGGTTAAAGTTAGAGGAGACGCGGAACTGACGCGCCGTTGGGAAGCGCATAAAGCCTTTCGCCAGCCCCGTCCCGTTACGATCGTAGAATTTGCCGTCTTCGGCACGGATAGCAAAGTAGTCTTTACCATCGGAGCGCAAACGCACGCCCAGCAGCTGACTTTGCTCGCGCTTACCGTCGAGCATTTCACGCGACATCAATACCGAGAACTCGTCGCCTTTTTTCAGCTTACGGAAATCCATCTGCCACTGCATGGCCTTGATCACCGCGCTGATTTCGGTACTGGTCAGCCCGGCGTCGCGTGCGCTGGAGACAAAGCTGGCGCCGACGGTGCCCTTCAGTACATTGTTGACCCAGTCGCCTTTCTGCAGCTCGCTGCTCATTTTAAAACCGTTGTCCACACGGGTATAAGTGCGGGTTTCGCGGCGGGACATCTCCCAGGTCAGACTCTGCAGATCGCCGTCCGCGGTCAGAGTCCAGGAGAGCTGCTGGCCAATCTTCAGATTACGCAGCTCTTTATCGGCGGAGGAAAGCTGGGCGATATCACCCATATCGATACCGTACTGGTTCAGGATGCTGCTGAGCGTATCGCCGGTCGACACCACATATTCGTGACCGCCGGCATCGGTATCGGCCTTCTCGTCGAGCTCATCCTGAGGAATGGCTTCTTCTTCCTGCGGGGCCTGGTCGATCGGCTCGGAGGCTTCCGGCAGCAGGGAACGGATCTCGCTTTTTTCCAGTTCAATGGTTCTGACGATGGGGGCGGATTCCGGGTGGTAAATGTAGGGTCGCCAGACGGCGACCGCTAAGGTAAGAACGCTAAGCGACCCCAACATGACGCGATGAGGTCGTGGCAGATTGTTGAATGCCTGAGTGACAGCGCGGGCTATCTGTTGCACGTATTCACTTCCTCGTTAATCTCCTTTCAGGCAGCTCGAATACTGATTCGCCAGCTGGGTCAGGAATTGTGGGTAACTCGCTTTACCCAACGTAATTCCAGTACCCAGCGGATCCAGGGTTCCCATGCGCACAGAAGTGCCCCGGGCAACAGCTTCGATAACCGCTGGCCTGAACTGTGGCTCAGCAAAAACGCACGTGGCCTTCTGCTCAACCAGTTGTGTTCTGATTTCGTGTAAACGCTGCGCACCAGGCTGTATTTCAGGGTTGACGGTAAAGTGCCCCAGTGAGGTCAAACCGTAGTGTTTTTCAAAGTAACCGTAGGCGTCATGAAAAACGAAATAGCCCTTCCCTTTCAGCGGTGCCAGCTCATTGCTAACCTGCTTGTCAGTTGCCGCCAGCGCGGCCTCGAACTGCTGCAGGTTGCTGTCGAGTTTGGCTCGACTCTGCGGCATAAGTTCCAATAATTTATCGTGGATTGCAACCGCCGAAAGCCGCGCTATCTCTGGGGATAACCACAGATGCATATTGTAAATACCGTGATGGTGATCGCCGTCACTTTTTTCTGCTGCGCCGTGGTCATGACCATGATGATCGTCATCGTCGTCAGCGCCGGTCATCAGCAGCGGCTTCACCCCATCCAGCTCCGCGATGGTCACCTTTTTATTCGCCGCAATGCTTTGCGTCGACTTATCCATAAAGGCTTCCATTTCCGGACCAATCCATACCACTAAGTCTGCGTTCTGTAAGCGTTTTACATCAGAAGGCCGCAGTGAATAGTCATGCTCTGAGGCGCCGTCGGGCAATAGCACCTGAGTATCTGTCACCCCATCGGCGATAGCGGCTGCAATAAAGCCCAGCGGTTTCATGGAAGTCACTACGGCGGCGCTGGCCAGCGGAACCTGCGCGAACAAAAAAACAGCGCTAAGTCCAGCGCAAAGAAGCGTATTTTTATGTAACATAATGCGTCTAGTCATCGAAACGAGTGAATGTGATGTGATATTATAACATTCACTAGCTTGTGCAACCCTAAATTACTATGACAAACCTTGTTACGCTGGAAAATGTGTCGGTGGCCTTTGGCCAACGCCGCGTGCTGTCTGACATCTCGCTGGTACTCACGCCAGGCAAAATATTAACGCTACTGGGCCCGAACGGCGCCGGTAAATCGACCCTTGTGCGGGTGGTTCTGGGGCTGGTAGCACCGACAGAAGGTGTCATCAAGCGGGAAGAACGCCTGCGGATCGGCTATGTGCCGCAGAAGCTGCATCTTGACGCCACACTGCCGCTGACCGTCAGCCGCTTCCTGCGTTTACGCCCGGGTACCCGCAAAGACGACATCCTGCCGGCACTGAAACGTGTGCAGGCCGGGCATCTGATCGACGCGCCGATGCAAAAACTCTCCGGCGGCGAAACCCAGCGCGTACTGCTGGCCCGCGCCCTGCTCAACCGCCCACAGCTGCTGGTGCTGGATGAACCGACCCAGGGGGTTGACGTCAATGGCCAGGTGGCGCTTTACGATCTTATCGACCAGTTGCGCCATGAACTGGACTGCGCAGTGCTGATGGTATCGCACGACCTGCATCTGGTGATGGCCAAAACCGACGAAGTCCTGTGCCTGAACCAGCATATCTGCTGCTCCGGCGCGCCGGAGGTGGTCTCCATGCATCCGGAGTTTATCTCCATGTTCGGCCCGCGCGGCGCGGAACAGCTGGGGATTTACCGCCACCACCATAATCACCGCCACGACCTTCAGGGGCGAATTGTACTGCGTCGGGGAAACAGCCGCTAATGATTGAACTTCTGTTACCTGGCTGGCTTGCCGGGATGATGCTGGCCTGCGCCGCCGGTCCGCTGGGCTCCTTTGTGGTTTGGCGCCGCATGTCCTATTTTGGCGATACGCTGGCGCATGCGTCGCTGCTCGGCGTCGCTTTCGGCTTACTGCTTAACATCAATCCGTTTTATGCGGTGATCGCCGTGACCCTGCTGCTGGCCGGCGGGCTGGTGTGGCTGGAGAAACGCCCCCATCTGGCGATCGATACCCTGCTGGGCATCATGGCGCACAGCGCACTGTCGCTGGGGCTGGTGGTGGTCAGTCTGATGTCTAACGTCCGCGTAGATCTGATGGCATACCTGTTCGGCGATCTGCTGGCAGTGACGCCGCAGGATTTGATTGCCATCGCCATTGGCGTAGTGATTGTGATTGGTATCCTGCTCTGGCAGTGGCGACCTCTGCTGGCGATGACCATCAGTCCGGATCTGGCGTTTGTCGATGGCGTGAAGCTGCAGCGCGTGAAGTTGCTGTTGATGCTGGTCACCGCCCTGACTATCGGCGTGGCGATGAAGTTCGTCGGCGCGCTGATCATCACTTCCCTGCTGATTATCCCGGCAGCCACCGCCCGCCGTTTTGCCCGCACGCCGGAGCAGATGGCCGCCGTGGCAGTTGGCGTGGGCATGTTGGCGGTCACCGGGGGGCTAACCCTATCGGCCTTCTACGATACCCCCGCAGGGCCATCGGTGGTGCTGTGCGCCGCCGCGCTGTTTATCCTCAGCATGACGAAAAAAGCCGCCAGCTGAAAATGAAAAAGCCCGGTCATGCTGTTGACCGGGCCTCCACACGCACTGCTCTGCCGCAACGCACTATGGCATTTCCGGCGGCGTAATGCCGAAATGATTCCAGGCGCGCACCGTCGCCATTCTTCCCCGCGGCGTACGCTGCAGAAAACCCTGCTGAATTAAATAAGGCTCCAGCACATCTTCAATGGTTTCCCGCTCTTCGCCGATCGCGGCGGCAAGGTTATCCAGCCCCACCGGCCCACCAAAGAATTTATCTATCACCGCCAGCAGCAGTTTGCGGTCCATATAGTCGAACCCTTCCGCATCGACATTCAGCATATCCAGCGCCTGGGCGGCAATGTCGGCAGAGATGGTGCCGTCATGGCGCACTTCCGCGAAGTCGCGCACCCGACGTAGCAGACGGTTGGCGATACGCGGCGTGCCGCGTGAACGACGGGCCACTTCCAGCGCGCCTTCGTCGCTCATCTCCAGCCCCATATGGCGGGCGCTGCGGCTGACAATATGCTGTAGATCGGGTATCTGATAGAACTCCAGACGCTGCACGATGCCAAAGCGGTCGCGCAGCGGCGAGGTCAATGAACCGGCCCGGGTGGTGGCGCCGATCAGGGTAAACGGCGGCAGATCGATTTTGATGGAGCGCGCCGCCGGACCTTCGCCAATCATAATATCCAGCTGATAGTCTTCCATCGCCGGGTAGAGCACCTCTTCCACCACCGGCGAGAGGCGATGGATCTCATCGATAAACAGCACGTCGTGCGGTTCGAGGTTGGTGAGCATCGCGGCGAGATCGCCTGCTTTCTCCAGCACCGGGCCGGAGGTGGTGCGCAGATTCACCCCCATCTCATTGGCGACAATGTTCGCCAGGGTGGTTTTCCCCAACCCAGGCGGGCCAAAAATCAGCAGGTGATCGAGGGCGTCGCCGCGCAGTTTCGCCGCCTGGATAAAGATCTCCATCTGCGAGCGCACCTGCGGCTGGCCGACATACTCTGCCAGCAATTTTGGGCGGATGGCGCGGTCAACGGCCTCTTCTGCGCCGCTGCTGTCTGCCGAGATCAGCCGGTCTGCTTCAATCATCCCTTACCTCACAACGCGGCGCGCAGCGCTTCGCGGATTAGCGTTTCACTATTGGCGTCCGGACGCGCGATCTTGCTTACCATCCGGCTGGCCTCCTGCGGTTTATAGCCCAGCGCGACCAGCGCGGCAACCGCTTCCTGTTCGGCATCATCTGCCGTCGGGCCTGCCGGTGAAGTCAGCACCAGATCGGCCGCCGGAGTGAACAGGTCGCCGTGCAGCCCTTTGAAGCGGTCTTTCATCTCGACGATCAGGCGTTCAGCGGTTTTTTTGCCAATCCCCGGCAGCTTCACCAGCGAGGCGACTTCTTCCCTCTCAACGGCGTTGACGAACTGCTGCGCCGACATGCCGGAGAGGATCGCCAGCGCCAGCTTTGGCCCCACGCCGTTGGTTTTAATCAGCTCTTTAAACAGCGTACGTTCCTGTTTGTTGTTAAAACCATACAGCAGCTGGGCATCTTCACGCACCACAAAGTGGGTAAAGACTATCGCCTCCTGACCGGCCTCCGGCAGCTCATAGAAGCAGGTCATTGGCATATGCACTTCATAGCCGACGCCCGCTGTTTCCAGCAACACCAGCGGGGGTTGTTTTTCGAGAATGATGCCTCTGAGTCTGCCTATCACATGGGGCTCCTGCGTTATGGTCTAAGTATCTGGCGGTATCATAAAAAAAGGCTGGATAGATATCCAGCCTGATTTGCGATTATCGTAAGCGCCCTCGCGCCAGATTGAGCCGGGTCTCACTAATCTGAGCGGCATTCTGGCTAACATGGCAGTGGGTGATGGCAATCGCCAGCGCATCCGCCGCATCCGCCTGCGGATTGGCAGGCAGCTTGAGCAAGGT
This sequence comes from Klebsiella sp. A-Nf5, assembly GCF_002810545.1. Taxonomy (NCBI): domain Bacteria; kingdom Pseudomonadati; phylum Pseudomonadota; class Gammaproteobacteria; order Enterobacterales; family Enterobacteriaceae; genus Klebsiella; species Klebsiella sp. A-Nf5. The sequence continues at coordinate 353,574 of NZ_PIOG01000268.1, forward strand.
ACGCACCATGTGCTGGACCTGGCTCTTTTCGGCACTGCCGATCCCGACAACGGTCTGCTTGACCTGGCGGGCGGCGTATTCAAACACCGGCAGCGACTGATTGGTCGCTGCAACAATCGCCACTCCCCGCGCCTGGCCGAGCTTTAACGCCGAATCGGCGTTCTTCGCCATAAAGACCTGCTCAATGGCGAAATAGTCGGGCTGGAACTGGGTGATGATCTCCGTCACCCCAGCGTAAATCAGCTTCAGCCGCGACGGCAGATCGTCCACTTTGGTGCGGATGCATCCGCTGCCAAGGTAGCTCAACTGCCGTCCGACCTGACGGATCACGCCATAACCGGTGACGCGCGACCCCGGGTCAATGCCGAGAATAATAGCCATCACGCGCCTCCAGTTAACCGTGGATGCGACTGCATCACAGGGTGGCTGCGACCTCGTCGGAGATCTCGCCGTTATGGTACACTTCCTGCACGTCGTCGCAGTCTTCGAGCATATCGATCAGACGCAGCAGCTTCGGCGCCGTCTCGGCATCCATATCCGCTTTGGTGGACGGGATCATCGAGACTTCGGCAGCGTCGGCTTTCAGGCCAGCGGCTTCCAGCGCGTCGCGCACGGCGCCCATCTCTTCCCACGCGGTGTAGACGTCGATGGCGCCGTCGTCATAGGTCACCACGTCTTCTGCGCCGGCTTCCAGCGCCGCTTCCATGATGGTGTCTTCATCGCCTTTCTCGAAGGAGATGACGCCTTTCTTACTGAACAGATAGGACACGGAGCCGTCGGTACCGAGGTTACCACCGGTTTTGGTGAAGGCGTGACGCACTTCCGCAACGGTACGGTTACGGTTGTCGGACAGACATTCCACCATTACCGCGGTACCGCCAGGGCCATAGCCTTCGTAAATGATGGTTTCCATGTTCGCGTCTTCATCACCGCCGACGCCGCGCGCGATGGCGCGGTTCAGGGTGTCGCGCGTCATGTTGTTAGACAACGCTTTATCAACGGCTGCACGCAGACGCGGGTTGGAAGCCGCGTCGCCGCCGCCCAGACGCGCCGCAGTCACCAGCTCGCGAATGATTTTCGTAAAGATTTTACCGCGTTTAGCATCCTGTGCCGCTTTGCGGTGTTTGGTGTTGGCCCATTTACTATGACCTGCCATAAAAAACTCTCCAAAAAGCGCGCCCTTTCAGGCGGCGTTAATTACAAATTCTTCAATCGCCTGCCGGTTGCTCCACGACTTGGTCAGCGCAGCGGCTTCCGTCGCGCTGACCCAGCGGTAGGCCAGATGTTCGGTGAAGGTAATCTCCCGCTCATGAGGCAGCGCAAGACAGAACCAGAATTCTGTATTGCGCTCTACACCCGGCGCATAGCGATGACGCAAATGAGAAAATATCTCGAACTCCACCGTGCGCTGACAGTCAATTAAGGTCAGTTGCTCGCAGGCAACATCAATGGCGACCTCTTCCTTTACTTCACGCGCGGCGGCCTGCAGCGCGGTCTCTCCTGCTTCCAGGCTGCCGGTCACCGACTGCCAGAACGCGGGATCGTCGCGCCGCTGTAACATCAGCACCCGTTTCGTATCTTCGGCGTAAATCACCACCAGCACCGAAACGGGCAGCTTAAATGACATATTACTTGTTCTCCAGAGACGCTTTTGTCTCTTTCTCCACAACCTGAATACCCAGTTCACCAAGTGAGGCAGGATTCGCGAAGCTTGGCGCTTCGGTCATCAGACAGGCCGCCGCGGTGGTTTTCGGGAAGGCGATAACGTCGCGGATGTTATCGGTACCGGTCAGCAGCATAGTCAGGCGGTCAAGACCGAACGCCAGGCCCGCATGCGGCGGCGTACCGTATTTCAGCGCATCCAGAAGGAAGCCGAATTTTTCACGCTGCTCTTGCTCGTTAATGCCCAGGATGCCAAATACAGTTTGCTGCATGTCGCCGCGGTGGATACGCACAGAACCGCCGCCGACTTCATACCCATTAATGACCATATCGTAGGCGTTGGCTACAGCCTCTTCCGGCGCGGCTTTCAGCTCGTCCGCCGTCATATCTTTTGGCGAGGTGAACGGATGGTGCATCGCCGTCAGGCCGCCTTCGCCGTCGTCTTCGAACATCGGGAAGTCGATCACCCACAGCGGCGCCCATTTGCTTTCGTCAGTCAGGCTCAGGTCTTTACCGAGCTTCAGACGCAGCGCGCCCAGCGCGTCAGCCACCACTTTCTTGTTGTCGGCGCCGAAGAAGATCATATCGCCGTCCTGCGCGCCGGTGCGCTCGAGGATGGCTTCCACGATCTCAGCGGTCAGGAACTTCGCCACCGGGCTGTTGATCCCGTCCATGCCTTTCGCACGCTCGGTCACTTTAATATAGGCCAGCCCCTTCGCGCCGTAGATCTTCACAAAGTTGCCGTATTCGTCAATCAGCTTGCGGGTCAGAGAGGCACCGCCCGGGACGCGCAGCGCCGCCACACGTCCTTTCGGATCGTTGGCCGGGCCGGCAAAGACCGCGAACTCCACGGACTTCAGCAGGTCGGCGACGTCCACCAGCTCCATCGGGTTACGCAGATCTGGTTTATCGGAGCCGTAACGACGTTCGGCTTCGGCGAAGGTCATGATCGGGAAATCGCCCAGGTCGACGCCTTTAATTTCCAGCCACAGCTGACGCACCATCGCTTCCATGATCTCACGCACCTGCGGCGCGGTCATAAAGGAGGTTTCCACGTCGATCTGGGTAAATTCAGGCTGACGGTCGGCACGCAGGTCTTCATCGCGGAAGCATTTAACGATCTGATAATAGCGATCGAACCCGGACATCATCAGCAGCTGTTTGAACAGCTGCGGGGACTGCGGCAGCGCGTAGAATTTGCCTTTATGCACGCGGGAAGGCACGAGGTAATCGCGAGCGCCTTCCGGGGTGGCTTTAGTCAACATCGGGGTTTCGATGTCGAGGAAGCCATGGTCATCCATAAAGCGACGCACAAAGCTGGTGATTTTCGCGCGGGTTTTCAGACGCTGCGCCATTTCCGGACGACGCAGGTCGAGGTAGCGGTATTTCAGACGCGCTTCTTCGGTGTTGACGTGATTGGAGTCCAGCGGCAGCGATTCTGAGCGGTTAATGATCGTCAGATCGGAGGCCAGCACTTCGATGGCGCCGGTGGCCATGTCCGCGTTGATGTTTTTCTCTTCACGCGCGCGGACGGTGCCAGTGACCTGAATGCAGAACTCATTACGCAGTTCAGAGGCTAATTTCAACGCATCCGCACGATCCGGGTCGAAAAACACCTGAACGATGCCTTCGCGGTCGCGCATGTCGATAAAAATGAGGCTACCGAGATCGCGACGGCGGTTGACCCAACCACACAGAGTCACCTGCTGCCCAACGTGGGACTGTCGAAGCTGTCCGCAATATTCTGTACGCATGAGATATCCCTTAACTTAGCCGTCGGCGGATTGTCGTCTGCCCTGCAGGCGACGAGGTCGCAGCTTTAGCTGATGTCACAACTGAATGAAAAAAGGCGGCTATTATACTGGAAATTCTGTCGTTCGATAAGTCCGACGCACGATGTACGCTGCTTTGCTGCGCGCTTAACGTCTACACTCACATAAATTAACAATATTTGTTACCCTTTTGCAGAAGCCGCGCAGGTATTGTAGCCGCCTGACAACAGAACAAGATACGGGGATACCATGTTAGAACTCAATGCAAAAAAAACGGCGCTGGTGGTGATCGATCTGCAGGAAGGCATTCTGCCTTTCGCCGGCGGACCACATCGGGCTGACGAGGTGGTGGCGCGTGCCGCTCGCCTGGCAGACCAGTGTCGACAACAGGGTTCACCGGTCATCATGGTCCGCGTTGGCTGGTCGGCCGATTTCGCTGAAGCGCTGAAACAGCCTGTCGACGCTCAGGCCGGGGCGCATACGCTGCCTGAAAACTGGTGGACCTACCCGGCCACGCTCGGTAAGCAGGAGAGCGATATCGAAGTGACCAAACGCCAGTGGGGCGCGTTCTATGGCACCGACCTTGAGCTTCAGCTGCGCCGCCGCGGTATCGACACCATTATTCTCTGCGGCATCTCCACCAATATCGGCGTCGAATCCACCGCCCGCAACGCCTGGGAGCTGGGTTTTAACCTGGTCATCGCTGAAGATGCCTGCAGCGCCGCCTCCGCCGAGCAGCATCAGGGCAGCATGACGCATATTTTCCCGCGCATCGGTCGGGTGCGCAGCACCGAGGAGATCCTCGCCGCGCTATGATTTATATTGGGCTTCCCCAGTGGTCGCACCCGAAATGGGTGCGCCTTGGCATCACCAGCCTTGAAGAGTACGCCCGCCACTTTAACTGCGTGGAGGGCAACACTACCCTGTATGCGCTGCCGAAGCCGGAGATAGTCACCCGCTGGTATGAACAGACCCACGATGACTTCCGCTTCTGCTTCAAATTCCCGGCCACCATCTCGCACCAGGCCGCCCTGCGTCATTGCGACGAGTTAAGCAGTGAATTTTTTGCCCGCCTGGCGCCGCTGGCCTCGCGCATCGGCCAGTACTGGCTGCAGCTGCCGGCGACCTTCGGTCCTCGCGATCTCCCCGCGTTATGGCAATTTCTCGACGGGCTGCCGACGGATTTCACCTACGGCGTCGAGGTTCGTCACCCCGAATTCTTCGCCAAAGGCGAAGCGGAACAGCAGCTCAATCGAGGGCTGCACGAGCGCAACGTTAACCGCGTGATCCTCGACAGCCGCCCGGTCCACAGCGCCGCGGCCACCAGCCCGGCAATGATCGACGCGCAGAAAAAGAAACCCAAAGTGCCGGTACATGCGGTGATGACCGCCCGGCAGCCGATGGTGCGCTTTATCGGCGGTGACGACATGGCCCACAACCGGGAACTGTTTCGCGTCTGGCTGCAGACCCTGCCGAAGTGGCATCAGTCTGGCACCCCGTGGCTGTTCCTGCATACCCCTGACATTGCTTACGCGCCAACACTGGTGGATACGCTGTGGAGCGATCTGCACACCGCCCTGCCGGCGGCAGGAAATGCGCCGTCGATTCCGCAGCAATCCTCCCTTTTCTGATATCCTGCTATCATAATCGGAGCCATCTGCCAGAGTTAAAGGGAGTTTTCGTATGGTCAGCGCGCTGTATGCCGTTTTAGGTGCGTTATTGTTAGTGAAGTTTTCTTTCGACGTGGTGCGTTTACGCACCCAGTACCATGTGGGCTACGGTGACGGCGGCTTTAGCGAGCTGCAGGTTGCCATCCGCGTTCACGGTAATGCCGTCGAATATGTGCCGATTGGCCTCATTTTGCTGCTATTTATGGAGATGAATGGCGCCCAGACCTGGATGGTGCACGTTTGCGGCATTTTATTGATTGTCGGGCGACTGATGCACTCCTGGGGTTTTCATCACCGCGTCTACCACTGGCGCCGCTCCGGCATGAGCGCGACCTGGTGCGCGTTGTTGCTGATGGTGCTGGCCAATCTCTGGTATATGCCCTGGGAGTTGGTTTTCTCCCTCCGTTAGCGCACAATACGCCGTTTTCGTTTTTTCGGGTTTAACGTTATGTCTCACCGCGATACGCTTTTTTCCGCGCCGATTGCCAGCCTCGGCGACTGGACCTTTGATGAACGGGTTGCTGAAGTCTTCCCCGATATGATCCAGCGTTCTGTGCCCGGCTATTCCAATATCATCTCGATGATCGGCATGCTGGCCGAGCGCTTCGTTCAGCCCAACACCCAGGTTTACGATCTTGGCTGTTCGCTGGGCGCCGCCACCCTTTCCGTGCGCCGCAGTATTAGCCATCCAGGATGTCGCATTATCGCCATCGATAACTCCCCGGCGATGGTGGAACGCTGCCGCCGTCATATTGACGCCTATAAAGCCCCGACGCCGGTCGAGGTGATTGAAGGGGATATCCGTGCGGTGGCCATTGAAAACGCCTCGCTGGTTATCCTGAACTTTACCATTCAGTTCCTCGAGCCAGGCGATCGCCAGGCGATCCTGAATAAAGTCTATCAGGGGCTCAACCCCGGCGGCGCGCTGGTGCTCTCGGAGAAATTCAGCTTCGAAGACGCCCACGTCGGCGAGCTGCTGTTCAATATGCATCATGATTTTAAACGCGCGAACGGCTACAGCGAGCTGGAGATCAGCCAGAAACGCAGCATGCTGGAAAACGTGATGCTGACGGACTCCGTGGAAACCCATAAAGCCCGCCTGCGTCAGGCTGGGTTTGAACATGCCGAACTATGGTTCCAGTGCTTTAACTTTGGCTCGCTGGTGGCAGTAAAATCCGGGGAGCAGGCATGATCGACTTCAGTAATTTCTATCAGCTGATCGCCAAAAGCCCGCTGTCTCACTGGCTGGAAACCTTGCCAGCTCAGGTAGCCGCCTGGCAGCGCGAAGCCCTGCACGGCAAGTTTCGCGAATGGGAGCGTGCCGTTGAGTTTCTCCCTGAATTAACGCCCTGGCGTCTGGACCTCCTGCACAGCGTCACCGCCGAGAGCGAAACGCCGCTTAGCGAAGGCCATCAGCTGCGGGTAGAAAATCTGCTAAAAAACCTGATGCCATGGCGCAAAGGGCCTTATTCGCTGTACGGCATTAACATTGATACCGAATGGCGCTCTGACTGGAAGTGGGAGCGTGTCCTGCCGCACCTGTCCGATCTCACCGGGCGGACTATCCTCGATGTGGGCTGCGGCAGCGGCTATCACATGTGGCGAATGATCGGCGCCGGCGCACATCTGGCGGTCGGCATCGATCCCACCCAGCTGTTCCTGTGCCAGTTTGAAGCGGTCCGTAAGCTGCTCGGTAACGATCAGCGGGCGCATCTGCTGCCGCTGGGTATCGAACAGCTGCCGGCGCTGGAAGCTTTTGACACCGTGTTCTCGATGGGCGTGCTTTACCATCGCCGCTCGCCGCTGGACCACCTGTGGCAGTTGAAAGATCAGCTAGCGCCGGGAGGCGAGCTGGTGCTGGAGACGCTGGTGGTCGAAGGGGATGAAAATACGGTGCTGGTTCCGGGCGAACGCTATGCGCAGATGCGCAACGTCTATTTTATCCCCTCGGCGGCGGCCCTGAAAATGTGGCTGGAGAAGTGCGGGTTTATCGATGTGCGCATCGTCGATGCCTGCGTCACCTCGACTGAGGAGCAGCGGCGCACCGAATGGATGACCAGTGAATCACTGGCCGATTTCCTCGACCCGCAGGATCAGCGCAAAACCGTGGAAGGCTATCCGGCTCCGCTGCGCGCGGTGATTATCGCCACCAAACCGGAAACGCAGCAGTCGCTGGCGAAAAAAGCGAGATAAAAAAAGGCCCCTGTTTAATGGGCAGGGGCCTGGTACGGGCAATCATCATATTGGGCGACATGATGTGCAGCAAAAAACCGTTTAACTTCTCCAGGCGGAGATAATCCTTTTCATCTCCGCCACCGCTTCGCCATTAACGGCGTAGCGCCTGTATTCGTCCGCATCAGGATCGGCTGACATCGAAACGCCTGGATGACGAAAGCGCATTTCCGATGGCAACCACTGGCCTGCAGAGCTATGAACCTCTTTCACCCCCGCCTGCAGAAACAGCGGCAGGTTCGCGGCGCGGACTCCCGCACCGGCCATAATGATTGGAGTATCCCCTGCGGCAATAAGTTCCGTAATTAATGAAATACCTTTCTCCGCTGAGGGTTGCTGACCGGAAGTCAGGATACGTTTAATCCCCAGCTCACCCAGTGTATTCCAGGCCTGACGCGGGTCGGCACACAGATCGAACGCGCGATGAAAGGTCACCGCCAGCGGCCCGGCCGCGGCCATTATTTTTTTCATCCGCGGAATATCCACATGGCCATCAGCATCCAGCACACCGGTCACCAGACCAGGGAACCCCAGCTCACGTACCATCTGAACATCGGCAAGCATCGAGGCGAACTCCGCCTCGGTGTAGCAGAAATCGCCACCGCGGGGGCGAATAATCGGATGCACCGGAATGGTCATCGCCTCGTGGACCGAGACCAGCACCCCATAAGAGGGCGTTAATCCCCCTTCCTGCGGCGCGGCGCAGAGCTCGATGCGATCGGCACCGCAGCGCTCAGCCTCCCGGGCGCACGCCGCGCTATAGCAACAGACTTCCAGTACCGCCATTTCCCTCTCCCTGATCCAGACCATCCTTCGAGCATGTCACGATTTCGCGCCACAGACGCCGCGCCGCTTCACACTGTTATGTATCAGCTTGCTCGCTGGCGACGATTTGTTCAATAGACCACGGATGAAATTTCACCGTCACGCTACCGTCGGTCACCGCCAGAGTGGGGTTCGGCAGACGCTCATGCTGCCCTTTCGGCGAACTGGTTTTGACGACGATCCCCGGCTGGCTGAGTCCGTCATCGGCCAGCAGCGCCAGAGCACGGGCATTTAAGGTTGCCGGATCGCCAGGCAGGACAATTTCAATATGCTCCCAGCCTTCATGGGGATAACGCTTTTCACCCGGCCACGGCAGCTCAATGATATGGAAGCGCCAGTGCGCCACGCAGACCGGCTCCGCCAGTTTGAACAGGCAAATGGGCCGGCCGTTGATCATATTCTCCGACAGCAGGGTTCCGCACTGTTCCAGACCGCGGCGCCAGCGTTCCGCCGTGGTATTCTGATGACAGCGCAGGGAGATATGGTCGGCATCAAGTCCGGCTATCTCCAGCCCCAGTCGCGCAGTGAAGCGCTGAAGCGCATCGGAAAATCGCGGGAGATCAGCCGTAATATCGGCCAGTTGTTCAATTTGCTGCCAGTTTGCCATGGGTTTACTCGTCAATGATGCTCGTCAGTAATGAAAAGGTAATTTACCGTGTTTCGGCCTGCGGACCAACCGCCGCCCTGCTGACGGGCAACCGAACGGCGATGGATTGCGCACGCCGCCGCGCCGCGCGCAATGCTGACGGACGGGGACAAATGCAGTATACTCCCGCCCTAATTTGTCCACATTATGGCGCCGCCTCCCTCGGGGGCAGGCGCATTACACGTAAGGTATTCCGGTGAATATTCAGGCTCTTCTCTCAGAAAAAGTCAGCCAGGCCCTGATCGCGGCAGGCGCGCCTGCCGATTGCGAACCTCAGGTCCGCCAGTCAGCAAAAGTTCAGTTCGGTGACTATCAGGCCAACGGCGTGATGGCTGTCGCCAAAAAACTGGGCATGGCGCCGCGACAACTTGCAGAGCAGGTACTGTCTCATCTTGACCTCAACGGCATTGCCAATAAGGTTGAAATCGCCGGGCCGGGCTTTATCAATATTTTCCTCGATCCCGCGTTTCTGGCGGACAACGTCAACCGCGCGCTGCAGTCTGAGCGCCTGGGCGTCACGAAACCGCAGGCGCAGACTATCGTCGTCGACTACTCGGCCCCCAACGTGGCGAAAGAGATGCACGTCGGCCATCTGCGTTCGACCATCATTGGTGATGCTTCAGTCCGTACCCTGGAGTTCCTGGGTCATAAGGTGATCCGCGCCAACCACGTCGGCGACTGGGGCACCCAGTTTGGCATGCTGATCGCGTATCTGGAAAAACAGCAGCAGGAAAACGCCGGTGAAATGGCCCTGGCCGACCTCGAAGGTTTCTATCGCGAAGCGAAAAAGCACTACGATGAAGACGAAGCCTTTGCCGAGCGCGCACGTAGCTACGTGGTTAAACTGCAGGGCGGCGATCAGTACTTCCTGCAGATGTGGCGTAAGCTGGTCGACATCACCATGTCGCAAAACCAAATCACCTACGATCGCCTGAATGTGACGCTGACCCGCGATGACGTGATGGGTGAAAGCCTGTATAACCCGATGCTGCCGGGGATCGTCGCCGATCTGAAAGCCAAAGGGCTGGCCGTCGAGAGCGAAGGCGCCACCGTGGTGTTCCTTGATGAGTACAAAAACAAGGAAGGCGAACCGATGGGCGTCATCATCCAGAAAAAGGATGGCGGCTACCTCTATACCACCACCGATATCGCCTGCGCGAAGTATCGCTATGAAACGCTGCACGCCGACCGCGTGCTCTATTACATCGACTCTCGTCAGCACCAGCACCTGATGCAGGCGTGGACCATCGTGCGTAAAGCAGGCTACGTGCCGGACTCTGTGCCGCTGGAGCACCATATGTTCGGTATGATGCTGGGGAAAGACGGCAAGCCGTTTAAAACCCGCGCCGGCGGTACCGTGAAGCTGGCCGATCTGCTGGACGAAGCGCTGGAGCGCGCCCGTCGCCTGGTCGCGGAGAAGAACCCGGACATGTCGGCTGACGAGCTGGAAAATCTGGCGAAAGTGGTCGGTATCGGCGCGGTGAAATATGCCGATCTGTCGAAAAACCGCACCACCGATTACGTTTTTGACTGGGATAATATGCTGGCGTTCGAAGGCAACACCGCGCCGTATATGCAGTATGCCTATACCCGCGTGCTCTCCGTCTTCCGTAAAGCCGGCATCGACGAAAACGCGATGAACGATGCGCCGGTGGTCATCGCCGAAGATCGCGAAGCCCAGTTGGCCGCGCGCCTGCTGCAGTTTGAAGAGACCCTCTCCGTGGTCGCTCGCGAAGGGACGCCGCACGTGATGTGCGCCTACCTGTACGATCTGGCGGGGCTGTTCTCCGGCTTCTACGAGCACTGCCCGATCCTCAGCGCGGAAAGCGAGGAGATCCGCAACAGCCGCCTGAAGCTGGCGCTGCTGACAGCGAAAACCCTCAAGCTGGGTCTCGATACTCTGGGTATCGAAACCGTAGAGCGTATGTAACCAGTAACCCGGCGAAAGCCGGGTTAGTTTTATTCGGCGCCCCGCCAGCGGGGCGCTCTGCTCAGAAATATTTACGCAGATACTCGGTCAGACAAAGGATCGCCATCGCCTGGCCATAGGGCATCGAGGTAAGCGGGATCTGGCGATAAAAATCAAGGTCTGACCCCATTCCGGTGCCAAACGAGGTCTGCAGCAACTCCCCCTGCGGCGAAATATTCTGCACAATCCCGCGAATCGCTTTTTCAGCCACCCCGGCATAGTGCTGCCCGACGTAACGCTTGCGCACCGCTTTGAGAATGCCGTAGGCAAAGCCGGCGGTCGCGGAGGCCTCAAGATAAGAGTGCGGATCGTCCAGCAGGGTATGCCACAGGCCGCTGTCGTCCTGGCATTTTGCTAAGGCGGCAATCTGTGCGTCGAGTACCGTCATCAGATAACGCCGTACCGCGTTCCCCTCGGGGAGATCCACCAGCTCCAGAAAATCCGGGATCACCATGGTGAGCCAGCTGTTGCCCCGCGCCCAGCGCGCTCGGGCAAAGTTGTGCCGCCCCTCATAGCTCCAGCCGTGAAACCACAGCCCGGTCTCCCGGTTCATCAGGTTCTGCACATGGAGCAGGAACTGATAGGTCGCCTCCTCCACATACTGCGGGCGATTAAGCAGCTTGCCAATTTTGGCTAACGGCAACACGGTCATCATCAGCGTGTCATCCCACATTTGCTGATGGTTCTCCTCCGCCAGGGTCATGTGCTGCATGCCGCCCTGCTCCGTTCGCGGCATCTCATGCATCGCCCACTCCGCCCAGCTCTCGAGCCACGGCAGATATGCCATACGGCCGGTCTCTTCAAAGCGGTAAGCCAGGGTCAGAAACGGGGCCATCGTATTGACGTTTTTGGTCGTTGCCCCCTCGGCGAAGCGGTCGGCAAACCAGCGATCGATGATATCGCACATCTCGATATCGCCGGTTTGCTGGTAATACTGATAGATGCCGTACAGCCCAACGCCGTGGGTCCACTCCCAGCCGGCCCAGCCTTTGGTATCGATCACGCGCCCGTCATCCAGGCGCAGTAAAAATTGCCCGCTCTCATCCTTAATATTCACCAGGTTTTGCGTCACGTTGCGGATCAGTGCCTGCAGTTCGCTGCGGGCGATAAAACGCTCAGGCTGACACAGTAATGGGCTATGTTTGACCGGCCAAACTTTCATGTTGTTAACCTCGGGTGTATGTCGAATTCAAAGCGCCGCCCTGGGTGAGCCCCGGGGCAGCAGGTTTATGACGATTCAGATAGCCAATATTGTTATTGCCCCACAGGCAGTCGTAAGGCATCCCCGCCAGCATCTCGACCACCGCGCGGTGTTCCGCACGGGTCTGTTCCGGCTGGGCACAGCCGAGATCGCGCATTCTGAGGGTTTCACTGCGCAGGATGCTATGGGTGTGCAGGTTGAGCTTGAAGCGTAGCGAGACGAGGAAGCCGCAGGCTAACACCACCAGGGTGCCGACGCTGAGGATCAGTAAAATGGTATGGCTCACGCCTGGCGGTTGTATTTTTTGCCCGGAAACAAACCCCGACAGTTGCATGATGATGCCCACCAGCATGACCGCCCCCGCCTGCGAGGCTTTGCGAGTCAGCGTCATGATGCCGGCAAAAATCCCTTCGCGGCGCTGGCCGGTGATCGCCTCGTCGACGTCGGCAATATAGGTATAGGTATTCCACGGCACGTAATTAATCCCGCCGCGTCCCAGTCCGGCGACAGCAGAGATGAGCAGCAATAAGGAATAGACGTCGCTCAGTCCGGCGTAATAGAGCAGCGCATACGAGAGCGAGCTCAGGCCAAACAGGACCACCACCATGCGGTAGGACGGCGCGGGGCCAAAGCGAATGCACAGCGGGATCATGGCGATCACCGCGATAAACTGGAAGATGGCCATCGTCCCCAGCAGATTCGAGGCGACAGAGGCTTCCTGCATCAGGACAAAGACCACGTAATAGGTAAACACGGCATTGAAGACGTCCTGGGCGATATAGCCCCCCAGATACATGCCGAGGTGCTGGCGGAAAATTTTTATCCGCAGCGTGGAGCTTAGCTCAATCACCAGGCGATTGAGGCTCTGGGCGAGGGTTAAGTTTTGTTTTTCCGCTTCCGCCCGCAGCGCCGCCTCTGACCACGCCTCACGCGGCCGTTCCCACGTGAAGCACCAGACGAAGGTCAGCATCACCGCGCACAGGATCGAGAACACCAGACTGGCATAAAAGAATGAACTGGCATTGTCTTTACCGAGCCAGGTGAGGAGGATCCCCGGCAGAAAGGAGGCTAAAATCGCCGACATTTGCGCCATCGAGATGCGTGCGCCGGAAAATTTGGTTTTCTGTTTAAAATCATCGGTCATCTCCGGCACCAGCGTTTCGTAGGGCACCAGAATCATGGTGTAAACCATATCAAACAGCAGATAGGTGACGAGGTAGTACCAGAAGCCCATCTCGCCGACCCACATCGCTGAATAGCTGAATACGCACGGGATACCGAGCAGAATAAAGAATTTTCTGCGGCCGAAGCGCTTGCCGAGCCAGGTGGTGCCGAAGTTATCGGTGAGAAAGCCCATCAGCGGGCTCACCACCGCATCCAGCACGCGGGCAGAAGCAAATATAAGCGTGGCCTCTATTGGGGAGAGTCCGCAGAAGGTGGTGTAAAAGTAGAGCAGCCATGCGGCGGTTAGCGCCGTCGTGCCGGCGCCGAGGAAATCGCCCGCGCCGTAGGCCAGGTAGTTAGCCAGTCCAATTTTTCGTGTTTTCATCGCCGTGATCCTGTGTCTTTTATTAAAAGAACGCCGACAATCGTTCCGGATTTGCCACCGGAAGGGAGTGGGTACCTGGCTACACTAAAAGCAGTGAAACGACGTTACCTTTGTGTTTTTGCCACGGAACAACCGCCGGTGGCAAAAGGACAAAGAGACGATGCCTCCACTTCACTCATTTATAAAACAGCATTTCTTTTAAATAAAAAGATGGGTTCATTTATGTGATCTTGTGGAGAAAACACGGACTGGCGAAGAGCGTCGCAAATCACGGGAGCAGCCCTTGCGCCGCTGGGGAAACAGGAGTAAAGAATGGAAGAAAGGGTTATTCCGCGTATCTCAAGGAGGCCTGATGCCTTATACACATCTGCTGGTTGCCGTCGCGCCAACGCCGGAGAGTCAGATATTAATTAAAAAAGCGGTGTCGATTGCCCGCCCCGTTAACGCGAAAGTGAGCTTTATCACCTTCGCCACGGACCCGGAGATGTATAACCAGTTCGCCGCACCGATGATGGAAAATCTGCGTGAGCTGATGCAGGAAGAAACGCGGGAGTTTCTCAATGAGCTGGCACGTCAGGCGGACTACCCGATAGAAAAAATGACCATCGCCTGCGGCGAACTGGGTCACCATGTCAAAGACTTTTGCCAGTCGCACAAGGTCGATCTGGTGATCTGCGGCAATCACAACCACTCGCTTTTCTCGCGCGCCACCTGCTCGGCGAAAAATATCGTCGGCAGTAGCGGCGTCGATGTCCTGCTGGTTTCCCTTGAAAAGGGCTAACGCCGGTTAGCCCTTTTCCTGAACTAGGCCAGTTTAGGGAAGGTGGCTATCTTCCCCCGCAGGCGGCTCTCCTCGCTGCGCGGCGAAATATGCTGCAGATCGTCGACAAAGCGCGCCTGCCAGTTATGAATATCATTCTCTCTGATCACCTCCAGCATCGCCGAATGACGGGCGATACGTTCCGCCAGCGGCATGCTGAGAGCACGATCCAGCGCGGTGGCCACCTCATCGCGATCGTAAGGGTTGACGATCAGCGCGCTGGTCAGCTCCTGCGCCGCCCCGGCAAACTGCGACAGGACCAGCACCCCGGGGTTATCCGGATCCTGCGCCGCGACATACTCTTTCGCCACCAGGTTCATGCCATCACGCAGCGGCGTCACCAGCCCGACGTCAGAGTAGCGGAAGACCTTCATCAGCAGCTTACGGTCAAAATGCTGGTTCAGGTAGTAGAGCGGGGTCCAGCCAAGCTGGCCAAACTGGCCATTGATGCGTCCGGATGCCGTTTCCAGCTGGTGACGGATATCCTGATAGGCCTGCACATCGCCACGGGAAGTGGGCGCAATCTGGGTATAACGGATCTTGCCATGATGCTGAGGGTACTTCTCAAGCAGCGTCTCATAGGCAAGGAATCGCTCCGGCAATCCTTTCGAGTAGTCAAGGCGCTCCACGGAGAAAATATTCTTCACATTTTTCAGCTCATTCTTCAGCTGGGCCAGCTTCGGCGGCAGCGGGCCTTTGGCGTTGCGCGTAATTTCGTCCGGATCGATCCCAATCGGATAAACCTCGGTACTGAACGCCTTACCCCATGCCTGATAGCGTTTGTCCCCGAGATCGGAGAGTCGGGTCTGCATGGCAATGCTGTCAAGAAAGGCGGTTCTGTCGCTTTCGGTCTGGAAGCCCAGCAGATCGTAATCGCACAGTTGCTCCAGCAGCTCGGCATGTGGCGGTAGCGCGTTAAAAATCTCCGGCGTCGGGAATGGAATATGCAAAAAGAAGCCGATCCGGTTGTTCACTCCGCGCTTACGCAGTTCACTGGCGAAAGGCAGCAGATGGTAATCATGGATCCACAGCGTATCGTCTGGCTCGATCAGCGGCAGAAGCTTGTCCGCCAACATCGCGTTAACCCGCAGATACCCCTCCCAGGCTTCGCGCTGGAAGCTGACCAGGTCAAGACGATAGTGGAAGGCCGGCCACAGCACGGCGTTGGAAAACTGGTTGTAATATTCATCATGGTCCCGTTCATTCAGGTTGAACGACGCCCAGGAGATATTTCCGCGGGAGACCTGCTTCAGCGGCTGCTGGTCATCGCCAATTTCGCCGCTCCAGCCAAACCACAGACCCCCCGCCGCTTTCAGTGCCCCCAGGATGCCGACGGCCAGACCGCCAGCACTCGATTTTTTATCGTCCGGTAAGGCGATACGGTTAGAGACTACGACTAAACGACTCATGGTCATCCCTCCTTTCGATTTGCGCGTCATACGCCAGATGTTGCACCCACGTCCTTACAGCGGCGGCATCCGCCAACCGCCAGTGCGCCTGAGTTTCCCCTGCGCCGACTTTTACCGACATCCCCTGCAGTTGATTAACCACGCTGAATCCCGCCTCGTCGGTCAAATCATCGCCGACAAAAACCGGTTCGCGACCGGCAAACGGCGCCTCCTGCATGAAGGCGCTGATCGCCTCCCCTTTGTTCACTCCGCGGGGTTTAATCTCCACCACGCACTTGCCCAGCTGCAGTGCCAGCAGCGGGTAGCGCTGAACGATGCGCTGAGCCAGCTCCAGCACCGCGCTCTGCTGCTGCGGAGCCTGACGGTAGTGCAGCGCGAAGGCCATCTCTTTACTCTCCAGCTCGCAGCCGGGAAGCGCCTGCAGCGCCGAGGTCAGTTCAGCCGCGATTTCATCGCGCAGCGCCGACGGCAGAGATACGATATAGGTTTTACCATTGATATCACGGCGTTCTGCCCCGTGAACACCGGCCAGCGGTAGCCGCCAGGGATGGGTTAGCGCGTCAAGTTCAGCCATTGAGCGCCCTGAAATCAATGCCACCGCCCCACCCTGCTGCTGGGCCAGCGCGTTGAGCGCCTGCAGCGTGTTGTCGGGTATCACCACCTGATCGGGGTGCGGTTGGATATCGGCAAGAGTACCGTCGAGGTCAAAGAAAAAAGCGTAGTTTCCGGTTAGCGCAGGCGGTACAGATATCTGGTTATCCACCCTGTTTCCTCCTTATCATGGCCAGCCGAAGCTGGTTGTTAATTATATGTTAGCCATGTAAGTATAGACAGTGTGACCAACCTCGCCATTTTTGATAATTACCGCCAGCGAAACGGGCGCTGGCGGTAATTACTCTGTAGACTTAAAAGTTCGGCCTAAAATCAGGCCGCACGTTTGGCTTTTTGTTTGTAGCGGTCAAAGATCACCGCCGCCAGCAGGATCACACCGCGCACGACGTATTGTGAGAATGGCGAGATGTTCAGCAGGTTCATCGCGTTCTCCACGGTCCCGAGGATCAGGATCCCGGCGACCACGTAGGAGATCTTGCCGATCCCGCCCTTCAGCGATACCCCGCCCAGCACGCAGGCTGAAATAACAATCAGCTCATAGCCAATCGAGGTCATCGGCTGGCCGCTGGTCATCCGCGACGCCAGAATGATCCCCGCGGCGGCCGATACCAGACCGGAGAGAACAAAGATAATAATCTTGGTGCGCACCACCGGGACCCCGGCCAGGCGCGCCGCCTCTTCATTGCCGCCAATAGCCAGCGTATTACGACCAAAGGTGGTTTTGTTTAGTAATAATCCGAAAACCACCAGGCAGGCGACCGTCAGCCAGATTGGCGCCGGCAGACCAAACCAGTTGGCATAGCCGAGGGTGAAGAAACGCTCATCTTCGATCCCCACCGCTTTACCGTCGGAGATAATGTAGGCCAGGCCCCGGACGATTTGCATCGTCGCGAGGGTGGTGATCAGGGCGTTAATCTTCAGGCGCGCAATGACAAAGCCGTTGACCAGGCCACTGACCGCGCCCAGCAGCAGGCCGGCGGCAATCCCCAGCCACAGGCTTTCGCTGAGATTAATCACCACCGCGGTGGTCACCCCGGCGCAGGCGATAACCGACGCCACCGACAGGTCAAAATCGCCGGAGGCCAGGCAGAAGAGCATGCCGCAAGCCACCATCCCGGACATCGAGATCGCCAGCCCCAGCCCCTTCATATTGACGAATGAGGCAAAGTTGGGCACAAAAATAACGCAGCCGATAAACAGCACAGCAAACACCACCAGCATGCCAAACTGATCCCAAATGCGGGCAAAGCTAAAGGCAGAGCGGGTAGCGCCGGACGTAGTCACTGATGACATCATTTACTCCTTACTCAGGCGACAGCCTGACTCACTTTTGGCATCGCAAGGCTTAACGCCTGCTGTTCATTGGCTTCTTCATGCAGCAGTTCGCCGGCGATTTGTCCTTCGCGCATCACCACGATGCGGTCAGCGACGCCCAGCACTTCCGGCAGGTCGCTGGAGGCAAACACCACGGCAACACCTGAGGCGGCGAGGCCATATATCACGTTGTAAATTTCATGTTTGGCGCCGACGTCGATGCCGCGGGTGGGCTCATCGAGCAGGATCACCTTCATCTCTTCCGACAGCCAGCGGCCAAGGATCGCTTTCTGCTGGTTACCGCCAGACAGGTTCATGATCAGCTGTTCCGGGCCCGGCGTTTTAATGTTCAGCGACTGGATATGCTGATCGGCGTTGTCCGCCTCCCAGGCGTTGTTGATCAGGCAGCCAGCGTGAATATGCTTGCGCCGGGCGCTGATATTGATGTTGTCGCGCACGGAGTGAACCGGAATAATCCCCTCCGCCTTGCGATCTTCCGGGCACAGCATCATGCCGGCCCGAATGGCCTGGGCCGGTTTACGAATGTCGACGGGCTGGCCATCGATATACACCTGACCGCCGGTGATCCGCGTCCCGCCAAATAAGCCTTTCATCAGTTCGCTGCGACCGGCGCCCACCAGCCCGAACAGGCCGACAATTTCACCACTGCGTACCGAGAGGCTGACCGGCGTACGCACGCCCGGCGCTTTGACCTCCTCCAGGCGCAGCCGCTCTTCGCCATAGGGGCGAGGCTTCCAGCCGTAAATATCCCCCAGATTGCGTCCCACCATTGCCTGGACCAGCGCGTCATGACTGACGCTCGGCATATCGTCAAAGGTGCAAACATAGCGGCCATCCTTAAAGACGGTGATGGCATCGCTGAGGGCGAAAATTTCTTCCATCCGGTGCGAAACATAGATGATGACCCGCCCCTCCTCCCGCAGTTCGCGGATAACGCGAAACAGGTTGTCTATCTCGCGGGCGGAGAGCGAACTGGTCGGTTCATCGAACGCGATGATCTTGGCGTTGCGCGCCAGCGCTTTGGCAATCTCCACCATCTGCCACTGGCCAATGGAGAGATATTTCAGCGGCGTCTCCGGGTCGATATCCAGCCCCAGATGCTCCAGCTGCAGGCGGGCCTCATAATTGAGCAACGATCGGTTGACGATACCGCCTCTGTGCGGCAGCTGGCCAAGATAGATATTTTCGGCGACGGTCATCTCCGGGATCAGATGCAGCTCCTGGTAGATAATCGCCACGCCAGCGTTCAGCGCCGCCATGGTATTGCTGAACGCCATCTGCTGGCCCCCGATCTGCAGGTGACCGGCGGTCGGGATGTAGTTACCGCTGAGAATTTTCAGCAGCGTCGATTTGCCTGCGCCATTTTCGCCCATCAGCGCGTGGATCTGTCCTGGGTAGCAGTCAAAACTGATATCGGACAAGGCCTTTACGCCAGGGAACGTCATGGTGATGCCGCGAAATGAGAGATAAGGGGTAGACTGTTGCATAACGACTCCGCTCTTCAGCACTCAGCCCCCGCCGCGGCGGGGGCCAGTTCAACCGGGCTGTTACAGCCCTTTTTTCGCCAGCTCTTCTTTGAAGTTATCGCGGGTAATCAGCACCACATCGGTCACCGCCGTAAACTTCGGCGGTTCAACGCCTTTGGTGACCCAGTTGTAGAGCATTTCGCTGGTTTTATAGCCATGAATATCCGGGCTTGGCAGCAGGGAACCATAGAAGCCGGTCGGTTGCGCCTTCGACAGTTCGTTGACCGCATCCACACCGTTGATGCCGATGCCAATCACATCCGGTGCTTTAAAGCCCTGGCCTTCAGTGGCACGCACGCCGCCGAGCACGGTGTTATCGTTCATCCCAACGATCAGCCAGTGTTTCACCTGCGGGTGCTGGACCAGCATTGAGTTACCGGCGTCAAACGCCCCCGGGATATCGTTAGATTTTGTCGGCACGCGGTAGATTTGCGCGTCCGGGAAGCCGGCTGCCTTCAGGGCATCAATGGAGCCGGTGGTGCGACGACGGGCGGTGTCCAGCTCATCGGCGGTGATAGCCATTACCGCAGTGTCTTTGACATCCCAGCCGCGTTTCTGCATCTCTTTATACAGCTCCTGCCCCTGGCGGGCGCCGATTTCGCTGGCCGCCATCATCACCAGCGGCACGCTCTCCATCGGTTTACCTTTGGCGTTGACGAACTGGTCATCGACGGTAATGACCTTCATGTCATAGCCGCGCGCTTTGGCGACAATCGCCGACCCGAGCTTGGGATCGGGGGTACAGATGACAAAACCTTTCGCGCCGCTGGCCGCCAGGCTATCGATCGCGTTGAGGGTTTTCTCACCATCCGGAACCGCAATCTTAATGACGTCAAACCCTAAATCTTTTCCTGCTTTATCAGCAAATTTCCACTCAGTCTGGAACCATGGCTCTTCCGGTTGTTTCACCAGAAAACCCAGTTTTAAATTTTCCGCCATAGCTGATTGTGACATAACCGCAGCGAGACCAATGGCCGCCAGCGCTTTAGTAAATTTGTGCATGGTAAACTCCAGCTTTAATTCGCTTTCATGTAGGGAAAAATCGGAATTAACAATTTTATCGGCATCAAAACAAGGCATTAGAAAAATCGCATTCCCCACTGCCGTTGTTAGAGTAGTAATACCCGGAAATTATTTCTCCATACGAGAGCATTATCACATCGCGGAATTACAGTAATTGCGTACATACATTTAGCAAAAAATGACATAAAAAAAGACATAATTGTCATACAATTTTAGCGACATATAGCAGGATCATCTATACCACCAGCAGACTTATCCTTGTGATGTCAGAGGGTGTTTAACGGAGGGTTACAACGCTGTTATCACCGGAGGTTGACGGCGTCGTGAAGGCCGATCGCGTTTTCACTTTTTCCTGTGACAAGCAGCCTCACACGGCTGGGCTACGTGGCCCACTTAATATCGCGAAAAAACGGATCTTTTGCGTAATTTATTCCGAATTAAAAAAAATATATTCCTCTTCAAAAAAAGCCTGCAACAAAAAATAAAAATAATTTTCATTAGCCTGAAACATTACTGTTGAAATAAGTTATTTCGCTCTGTTCTAAGAAAAATTTCGTAGTCAAATATCTATAACTTATCACTAGCCCGATGCCAGCAAGCCCCGCCAACGGCGCATAATCTCAATCCTGACGCTACTCACAAATAATGGTGTAACAAAACGTAAATTACCGCACTTGAGAGTTTTCTTAATTCCATTCAGCGAGTATTCTTAAATCGTCGGCAAACGGGAAAAATTACCCGACCATATGGAATGTGTAGAGTTTTATTATTCTGCAACAGTGCAGCGTGTCACTATTTTATCTTGCGGTTATCCGCAGGATCCGTTGACACGCATCAGTAACCCCTTCCAGGTTAATAAGGATATTTTTATGGCAGTTCCAGGAATGGCACAAAAGCTAAACACCCAAATGAACCTTGAGTTTCACGCCTCTAACGTTTACCTGAATTTAAGCGAGTGGTGCGCCCGGCATCGGTTCGACGGCGCCGCAACATTTTTGCGCACCCGCGCGCAAAGCAGCATCACCCTCACCATGCGCGTGTTTGATTATCTGAAAAAAGCCGGCAGCTGGCCGATAGTGAATCCCGACCACGCCTGTAATCCCGAGTGTACCTCGCTGGAAGATCTGTTTACCCAAACCCTGAGCGATTACCAACAGCGTAGCAGGATGCTGAGCGGTCTTGCCGAAGAAGCCAGAGCGCACAGCGACGATAACACCTGGCGATTTCTGACGCTGCTGGCGGAGGAGCAGCAACAGGATGGTCTGCTGTTGCAAAGCGTGCTTGAGGAAATCCGCAACGCCGATAAAGCCGGTCTCGGGATGGAGCAGACCGATCGGCGTCTGATGGCATTGGTCGGGGAATCGCGGAAGCCACATTAGTCGGACACTTCGCTCTGCCGGGGGAGCGCGACCGCGCTGCCCCGTCTCTCGCTTTAAATCAGTTATGTCAATTTTCCCACCTCATTTATTCCCCAATAGAATAAAAAAGTTTTAGCGCGATCGCATTCCCACGTCACCGCTATCCCTTCTCAGGGATTAGTGAGCGCGGTCACTTTTTATCAAGCCACAAAGAAATATAAAAACAGTGTTTCAAAAATATAAAACACGAGGTTTATTTTTTTATGGCTAGATATACGGCTTCAGCCCCTGAAGGGCTGCAGGGAAGACCGATCTTGTTACGCCATCAGTTAGCTTACGGCGGTGGTAATCTGTTGGGGAGTGGCGCACTGGCGATAAGCGGCGCCTGGCTGCTCTATTTTTATACGACCTTTTGCGGCCTGACGCTGATCGAGGCCTCATTTATCTTCTCCGTCGCCAGCATCATTGATGCTATCAGCAACCCGCTGATGGGTTATCTCACCGATAACTTTGGCAAAACGCGCTTAGGCAAGCGCTTCGGCCGCCGACGTTTCTTTCTGCTAATCGGTATTCCGCTGATGATGTTCTACCCGCTGCTGTGGGTGGAAGGCCTGAGTTTCTGGTACTACCTCTGCACCTATGTGGTGTTTGAGATCATCTACACCTCTATCATGGTGCCTTATGAAACGCTGGCGACAGAGATGACCGATGATTTCTCGCTGCGCTCAAAACTGACCGGCTATAAAGCCATTTTCGGCAAGCTAGCCAACTTCCTTGCGGCGTTTATTCCCGGACAGTTCATTCTGCTGTATGGCAAAGATTCTGCCACCCCTTTCTTCCTCACCGGTCTGACCTACGGCGCTATCCTGATCGTCGCGATTTCCTGCCTGTGGCTGTGCAGCTGGGAGCGCGAACGCGAGGAAGAAGTGGAAACCAGCGCGAAAAAAGGACTACTGAGCACCCTGCTGTCGCTGGCAAAAGATATGCGTTCCACCTTTTACCTGCGCGTATTCCGCAAACATCTCGGTATGTACCTGTGCGGGTTTGGCGCTGAATGGCTGTTTGCCTCCATCTTCACCTATTTCGTGATATTCGTTCTGCAGCATGACCCGGCGATGGTCGCCGGACTGAATAGCCTGAACTCGATTCTGCAGCTGATCTCTACGGCGCTGTTTATCGGCCTGTGCGTGAAAAAGGGCTTCAGCAAACCCTATATCCTGGCGCTGGGGATCGTGATTTTCGCGGTCCTGCTGTATACCTCGCTGTGGTTCTTCCATCTGCCGTCAGGCCTGGCGACGGTGCTGATGTTCGGCATTACCGTGCTGTTCGGCCTGGGTACCGGCGGGGTTTACTACATTCCCTGGACCGTTTACACCTTCCTGGCCGATGTCGATGAGATCTACACCGGACGCCGTCGGGAAGGGATCTATGCCGGCGCCATGACCTTCTCAGGGAAAATTCTGCGCTCGATTGTGGTGTTCTCGATGGGGGCGATCCTGAGCTTCTACGGTTTCCAGTCAAAAGCGCACAGCCAACCGGAAAGCGCGGTGACCGCTATCGCAGTGGTATTCTGCGTCGGGGTGATCGCGTTAGCGTTGGCCGCCATCGTCTTCAGCAAGCAGATGAAGCTGGATCGTAAAGCCCATCTGGTGGTGTTGCAGGAAGTCGCGCGGATCAAAGCGGGCGGAAAAATCAGCGATATCGCGCCGGATGTACGAGTTATCGTGGAAGATCTGGTCGGCCACCGCTACGAAGAGTGTTGGGGCAACAGCAAATTGTTCAAAGATACGGCCCCTGCGCCTGCGCAGACCGTGATTTCCCATTAAAGAAGAAGGCCCCGCCGGTGACCGGCGAGGCCTGTTATTAATGCGTTTCTTCCTGCGGGGTAAACTTCAGCTCAATCAACGCGATCGCTTTTTGCACCGCGCGAAGGGTCACCGGATCGGCAGAGGCCGGATGGCTGGCGAAGTCGATAGCTTTCAGCTGAGTGGTCATTTTTTCACGCACTTCCACGGGCGCAATGACGTCAATGACGTCGAGGATCTGTTTGATAACCAGCTGGCAGGCAACCACATCGGAAACCAGCTCATCGTGTTCGGTAAGATGTTGAGACATTAATTACTCCTTTTTTCAGGAGCGTAATAGTACCCTAAATCGTCACAGATAAAAAAACCTGCCGTCGCAGGTTTTTTTATCTGCCCTACTGGCTGGCGGAACTTCTCCTGCCGCTTTGCCCAGGTTCACACTCTTGATGGCATTAACAACATGACTACCACGATCTCTTCCAGAGACGAACGTGCTTTTTCAGCGCCTGCGCTGCTGGTGGCCGGTGCTTTTTTTATGGAGTTTCTCGACGGGACGGTGATCGCCACCGCGCTGCCCGATATGGCGAAAGATTTTGGCGTCACCGCGGTCGAACTGAATATCGGCATCAGCGCCTATCTGATCACCCTCGCGGTACTGATCCCAGCCAGCGGTTGGATCGCCGATCGCTTCGGCGCTCGCGCTATTTTTACCCTCGCCCTGGCGATCTTTACCCTTGCCTCGGTCTTCTGCGGCCTCTCCACCGAGGTGCATACCTTTGTCGCCATGCGTATCCTGCAAGGGATCGGTGGCGCGTTGATGGTCCCCGTCGGTCGCCTGGCGGTACTGCGAACCACGCCGAAACACCTGCTGATCAAAGCCATCGCTACCCTCACCTGGCCGGCGCTGGTGGCCCCCATTATCGGCCCGCCTTTAGGCGGCTTTATCACCCGGTACGCCAGCTGGCACTGGATCTTCTTTATCAATGTCCCGCTGGGCCTTGCAGCCATCATCCTTGCGCTGCGCATTATCCCTGATATTCGCGAAACGGAACGGCGCTCCTTCGATCTCACCGGCTTTATCACCACCGCAGTCGCGATGGTCAGTCTGGTCACCGCGATGGAACGGCTCGGCGATCGCCAGCCGCAGATCTGGCCGACGCTGGCCCTCGCCGCGCTTGGCTTCGGCTGTCTGGCATATGCTATACGCCACTTCCGCCGGGCGACGGCGCCGATGGTTCGTCTCGACGCGCTACAGGTACCTACGTTCCGGGTGACGATGTACGGCGGCTCGCTGTTCCGCTCCTCCATCAGCGCGGTCCCCTTTCTGCTGCCACTGCTGTTTCAGGTAGGGTTCGGCATGGATCCCTTCCACTCCGGCCTGCTGGTGCTGGCGGTGTTTGTCGGCAATTTGACCATCAAACCCGCCACCACGCCGCTGATCCGCTGGCTGGGCTTTCGCCGGCTGCTGTTGATCAACGGTGCGCTGAACGTCTGTTCACTGCTGGCCTGCGCGCTGCTCACGCCACAGACGCCGGTCTGGGCCATCATGCTGATCCTTTATCTCGGCGGGGTATTTCGCTCTATCCAGTTTACGGGCGTAAGCACGCTGGCTTTTGCCGATGTCCCCGCCGCGCAGATGAGTGATGCCAATACGCTGTTCAGTACCGCGTCGCAGCTGGCGGTAGGACTGGGGATCACGCTCGGGGCAATTGGTATTCGCCTGGGTGAGCAGGTCGGCGACTGGCTGCACCTTTCCACGCTGCCGGGGATCAGCTTTCGCCTGTCGTTTGTCTTTATCGCGTTGATCTGTCTGGTGGGGATGATCGACAGCCTGCATCTGGCCAAAACGGCCGGCAGCAGCGTGTCGGAGAAGAAGACATAAATGATGGAAGGGCCAGCGGCGCTGGCCCTGATGACGGTTAACCGACGATCTGGCGAACGAAGGCTTCGATGGCTTTATCCTGACAGTTTTCGAAGAAGCACTGCTGGAAGCGTGGGCCGGATACCGCGGTTTTCACCAGCTCCGGATCGATGGCGCGCAGGGTGTCGAGATAGTTTTCTTTTACCACTGCCGCTTTAACCTGGTTGAGGATCCCGGCATTTCGCACCTGCGGCTCTTTGCGCTCCGGCGGATAGCCTTCGCCGTTGCGGCCGGTAAACGCTTTTTCAAAGATAAAGCGTACATTCAGCTCCGCGCCCCAGCCGAAACCTTTGGCAAACGGCAGCGACAGCGCATTACCATTGTTGATCTGAGCAAACAGGAACGCGTCCGCCGGATCGATACAGTAGCCGCAGACCACGCCCGGGTGAATATTCAGCGACATCAGCGCTCCCTGACCGGTACCGCAGCCGGTGACCACGAAGTCGACCGCTTTCGAATTCAGCAGGATGCTGGCCATGATCCCGAGGTGAATGTAGGTCAGATGATGATCGTGCTCATCGCTCATACCGACGTTGTACACCGGGAATCCTTTTTCATCGGCAACGGCGTTAAGCTCCTTAAGGATGATGGCGTTTTTGTTCGCCTGGCTGTTCTCCATCATCAGTGCAATCTTCATGGTTTACTCTCCTGAATGCTGTGCGGGCCTGCCCGCAGAATGTCATTGGCGTTGACTGCACTCTACTACCTGAAAAACAAACTTTCAAATTTTATGAAAAGTTGTTTTAAAAATTACGCAGCGCTTCACACTTTCGCCCTCTCCGCCGGTCCAGTCGCCAGGTCCACGCCCCCAGGCAAGCAACCCCACCTCGCGGTTTGAACTTCGTCAGCCAGTTGGAAGGTCATTTGATTTTCCAATACGATTAATAATAAATTAAAACCATTCTCATTTATTATTAAACTGCCAATGCGTGTTATTCCCATTAGCATTTTAAATAAAACATTTTTAAATTTACTTTTTGCAAATAATTAAATAACAAATTATAGTGGCATCCTATAACATCTATTTTTAATTCCAGGAGCGCGACAATGCTGAAAACGGAAATGATCGACAAACTGAATGAACAGATGAATCTTGAACTTTATTCTTCTCTTCTTTATCAGCAGATGAGCGCTTGGTGCAGTTACCACAGTTTTGAAGGGGCTGCGGCCTTCCTGCGTCGCCATGCCCAGGAAGAGATGACCCATATGCAGCGCCTGTTCGACTACCTGACCGACACCGGTAGCCTGCCGCGCATCAACGCTATCGCCTCCCCGTTTGCCGAATATGCCTCACTGGACGAGCTGTTCCGCCAGACCTATGAGCACGAGCAGTTGATCACGCAAAAAATTAATGAACTGGCGCACGCCGCCATGACCAGTCAGGATTACCCGACCTTTAATTTCCTGCAGTGGTATGTTGCTGAACAGCACGAAGAAGAGAAATTATTTAAATCGGTGATTGATAAACTGACCCTCGTTGGAAAAAGTGGCGAAGGTCTGTACTTTATCGATAAAGAACTGGCGACCCTCGACACACAGAATTAATCTTCCGTGCCGCGACATCCCCATGTCGCGGCCCTTTTAATGCCGGCAAATCTTATTTTCTGCGGTAGTAAAGCCTTCCTCTCTGGCAATAAATTTGCCTTTTTTCTCTAAAAACGCCACCAGCTCTGCGGCGCTTAGATTCGCTGCTGAACAGGTGTGAAACCGCGCCTCTTCGCCAAAGCGATGGCGAATGGCGGCCTCCAGCGAGGCGACCGTCCAGGACTCACCCGAGGCGAGCATCATCTGCAGTACTTCATGACCATGAATAGAAGACATAACCCCTCCTGAAAACCACCAGCTTAGGCCAGCCATGCCATCGGCGCCTTGCGCCAGCGCAGGCTTTCCCCCCTTTAACTTCGTAAAGTTTACATTACACCCCTTGTAACCCTCATTTGACGAATGCCGTAATATCCCCTACTCTGCGCGGCATAATTTATTGTTATTTGCTGTAGGGATAGCGAAAAGCGTGAAAAACCGCACTCTGGGCAGTATTTTAATCGTAGCTGGCACCACTATCGGTGCAGGAATGTTGGCGATGCCATTGGCTGCCGCCGGCGTCGGGTTTACCGTCACGCTGGGTTTACTTTTCACCTTGTGGGCACTGATGTGCTATACCGCCCTGTTGTTGCTGGAAGTCTACCAGCACGTGCCTGCCGACATGGGGCTCGGTTCCCTGGCCGCACGCTATCTGGGCCGCTACGGGCAGTGGATTACCGGGTTCTGCATGCTGTTTCTGCTGTATGCCCTCACGGCGGCCTATATCAGTGGCGCCGGTGAATTGCTCGCTTCCAGCCTCAACCAGTGGCTGGACTGGCAGCTGCCGCCGGCGGCCGGCGTACTGTTATTTACGGCGCTGGGCGGGGCGGTGGTGTGCATCGGTACCTCGCTGGTCGACTTATTCAATCGCTTCCTGTTTAGCGCCAAAATTATCTTTCTGGTGATTATGCTGGCGCTACTGATGCCGCATATTCATCAAGTCAATTTGTTGACGCTGCCGGTTGAGCAAGGCCTGGCGCTGTCGGCCATTCCGGTGATCTTTACCTCCTTTGGCTTTCACGGCAGCGTGCCGAGCATAGTCAGCTATCTTGGCGGCAATATCCGCAAACTGCGCCGGGTATTTATTATCGGCAGCTTTATTCCGCTGGTGGCTTATATTTTCTGGCAGCTGGCGACGCTGGGGAGTATCAACCCTCCCGCGTTCACCGCCCTGCTGGCCAAAAACGCCGGTCTGAACGGACTGCTGGAGGCGATCCGCGAAGTGGTGGCGTCTCCACACGTGGAGCTGGCCGTACACCTGTTTGCCGACCTCGCGCTGGCGACCTCATTCCTCGGCGTCTCGCTCGGCTTGTTTGATTATCTGGCCGATGTGTTTCAACGCAAAAACAGCGTGAGTGGGCGTCTGCAGAGTGGAGCAATCACCTTCCTGCCGCCGGTGGCGTTCGCCCTGTTCTATCCACGCGGTTTTGTTATGGCCCTGGGCTACGCCGGGGTGGCGCTCGCCGTGCTGGCCCTGATGTTGCCTGCTCTGCTGGCAATGAAGAGCCGCCGACAACATCCGCAGGCTGCCTGGCGGGTGGTCGGCGGCGCGCCGGCGCTGTGGCTGGTTCTGCTGTGCGGGATCGGTATCGTGGCGATTCAGTTCAGTATCGTCGCCGGACTGCTGCCTGCGGTGGGATAAAAAAAGGGGCCGGCTGGCCCCTGGTTTTATTTTGCTAAGCAGCACTGCTTATACTTTTTTCCGCTCCCGCACGGGCAGGGATCGTTGCGTCCGACCTTCGCCTCATTTCTGACCGGTTGCTGAACCACCACCGGCTGCGGATTCGCCATCCAGTACTGGTAAAGCGCCAGCGCTGCCGGCGTGATACGCTCGATGCTGTCGATAAACTCATCCGCCGTCAGATTATCCAGCGCGGTAAACTGCGCCTCGCTGCCGTGGAGTGCAATCGCGTCCAGTGCCGGCTGAAGCTCAGCGGGCAGCGTCGACCAGTCGCTCAGCGCTACGCCGCGCAGGTAGCCAAAGCACCACTCTTCGACGATCGTCAGTTCCTGACCTTCCGCTTCGCGGGTGCCAAACAGCGGTTCGAACTGTTCGGGATAGGACTCCAGCCGTTCGGCGATGTCGCTCATATGCTGCAGCGTCAGATCGACAAAGCGATCGCGCTCGCGGTCATTGGCCCAGCGCGGCACATTGTCCACCCCGCCCCAGATGGCCACCAGCCACTGGGCTGGTTCGATATCAGTCGGTGCTGAGAGAATAGCCGTCAGCAGGCCATCCAGTTCAGACACATCCAGAATAGCGCCTTCGGTGGCGTATTTCGCCAGCGTTTCGTCCAGCCATTCCAGTTCGTTTTCGTTTAAAGGTCCGGTATTCATTCACAGGCTCGCATGGTAAAAATCGGGCCTACAGTAGCCGAATTGCCGACAGAAAGCCACCCGGCGCGGCAATCCGCCTGCCCATGCGCATCAGGCCAGGCCCTGCAGCGCCGCCGCCACGTCGCGAATGGCCTCCTCCCCTAACGGCAGCAAGGGCCGGGGAAGACAGTCAGGATCGCACAGCCCGAGAATGGCCGCCGCACTGGCTATCACCCGCAGGCTGCCGCCATAGCGGTCAAAGCATCGCCAGAGCGGGGTCAGCTGCGCATTCAGCGCCGCAACCTGCGCCGCGTCGCCAGTACGAATCGCCCTTACCAGCGCCCCCGAAAGTTGGGGAAAGAGCCCGCCGCAAACCGAGTACCAGACTTCGCAACCGGCCTGCAATCCCGCCGTCGCCAGGGCGTCGCCACTGGCGCCAAGCGTAACGCGGGCAGGAAGATGACGGCGCAGCGTTGCCACTCGTTCACGCGCCTGTGGCTCAGGCAAACCGGGAATTTTAATCGAGGCGATGGCCGGCAAGGCGGCGATGCGCCCCTGCAGCTCATCCGCCAGCGTGACGTGAGTAGTGCGGGGATTGTCATACAGGCAAACCGGAACCGAGACGTGCCGACAGACCTCTTCGTAAAAGGCAAAGATCTCCTCCGCAGAAAGCGGCTGATAGGACATCATCGGCAGTAATAACGCATCCGCCCCGGCCTGCTGGGCATCCTCCACCAGGCGCAGCACTTCGCTGGTGGCGATGGCGCCGACACCGACCATCATCGGGATCGACCCAACATGCGCTTTCGCCACCTGCACCACCCGCTTGCGCTGCTCACGACTCAGATAAGCGTAGCTGCCGGTCGAGCCCAGGATGCCCAGCGAGTCGACGCCGGTATCGGTAAGACGAGAGAGAATACGGATAAACGCCTTTTCATCAATATGCTGCTGATGCAGCGGCGTCAGCGGAAATGCGCAAAGCCCTGTGAACATGATGCCTCCGGCAGGCTGGGATACGAATCCGGTTGATAGTAGCAAGGAGAGATCGTTTTGTCCTGGGACAAATGAAAGGTTGACTGAACGGCCTAATCTGAAGGGTAGAAGAAGGTTATCTTACGAGGATGTCAGGAAAAGGGAGGGATAGAAACAAAAAAACCACCCGTAGGTGGTTTCACGACACTGCTTATTGCTTTGATTATTCTGCTTTTATCCCAATGGTACCCGGAGTGGGACTTGAACCCACACAGCGCGAACGCCGAGGGATTTTAAATCCCTTGTGTCTACCGATTCCACCATCCGGGCTCGGGATATAAAGTGGAGGCGCGTTCCGGAGTCGAACCGGACTAGACGGATTTGCAATCCGCTACATAACCGCTTTGCTAACGCGCCTTTAATACTGAAGCACCCGCAACTGCCGATGCTGATAATCTGGAGCGGGAAACGAGACTCGAACTCGCGACCCCGACCTTGGCAAGGTCGTGCTCTACCAACTGAGCTATTCCCGCATTATCAAGTTATTTGCTAATTACTTGATTTTGTTATCGTCTGGAAGACTGTGCTGCCGTTCGATGCGTTGCATTCTACTTATCTCTCGCGGTGAGTCAACGGTATTTTTCGCAACTTTGCATCGTTTGCTGAAAATAACGGCGAAACGATCACTGATCAAGCAAATCGCCGCGCGCTGCGTTCAGATACTGCAGCATCGACCACAGCGTCAGCACCGCCGCCACGAGGAAAAGCGCGATCCCGGCCCACTCTACCCACGGATAAGGACGCCACAGCATCCATACCAGGGCGGCCATCTGTGCGGTCGTTTTGACTTTGCCAATCCACGAGACCGCCACGCTGCTGCGTTTCCCCAGCTCAGCCATCCATTCGCGCAGTGCCGAAATAATAATTTCACGGGCAATCATAGTCGCCGCCGGCAGCGTGACCCACCAGGTGTGATAGTGCTCGGCAACCAGCACCATGGCGATAGCCACCATGACTTTATCCGCCACCGGATCCAGGAAGGCGCCAAACCGGGTGCTCTGATTCCAGCGACGGGCCAGAAAACCATCAAACCAGTCGGTCACGGCGGCGACAAAGAAAATCAGCGCGCAGGCAAACGGCGCCCAGCTAAAGGGGAGATAAAACGCCAGCACAAAGAACGGGATCAGGATGACGCGAAACAGAGTAAGCAACGTAGGGATATTAAATTGCATAGTGACGGGTAACTATCTGTTGTAAGTAAAAATTAGCCCTATGTTGCTACAGAGCCCCTAATGTTTCAACGAGTAGAAGATCTTTTCTGCCAGACCGTGAGAGATGCCCGGTACTTTGGCAATTTCCTCGACGCTGGCCTGCTGCAGCCCCTGCAGCCCTCCCATATACTTCAGCAGCATCTGGCGACGCTTCGGCCCCACTCCCTCGATAGTCTCAAGCGAGCTGGTGCTCTTCACTTTCGCCCGTTTTTTACGATGTCCGGAAATCGCATGATCGTGCGATTCATCGCGGATGTGCTGGATTACGTGCAGGGCGGGCGAATCCGGCGGCAGGCTAAACCCCTCACCTTCCGGTTCAAAGAATAACGTTTCCAGGCCGGCTTTACGATCGCTGCCTTTCGCCACGCCCAGCAGCAGCGGATGATGTTTATCCCAGGGAACGTCCAGTTCGGCAAACACCGCTTTCGCCTGTGCCAGCTGCCCCTTTCCGCCGTCGATCAGGATCACATCCGGAATTTTGTTGTCATCAATCACTTTACCATAGCGTCGACGCAGGACCTGATTCATCGCCGCATAGTCATCCCCAGGGGTGATGCCGGTGATATTGTAGCGTCGGTACTCCGCACGCAGTGGGCCATTGCTGTCAAACACCACGCAGGACGCCACCGTCTGCTCGCCCATAGTGTGGCTGATATCAAAGCACTCCATCCGCTTCACGGCCGGCAGCTCCAGCACGGTGGCCAGCGCCTGCAGACGCTGATGAATGGTCGACTGCTGAGATAACTTGGTGGTTAACGCCGTCGCGGCATTGGTGCGCGCCAGCTTAAGGTAACGCGCCCGGTCGCCGCGCGGTTTAGTCTGCACATTGATTCGGCGCCCCGCCAGCTCCGACAGCGAATCGGCCAGCAGCGTCTTATCGCCGAGGTTGAAGTCGAGCAAAATCTCGCCCGGCAGGGTGCGCATCTGGCTACCCTGCAGGTAGAACTGACCGACAAACGTCTCCACGACCTCTCCCAGCTCAGTGCCGCCCGGGACTTTCGGGAAGTAGCTCCGGCTGCCCAGCACTTTGCCCTGGCGGATAAACAGCACATGGACGCAGGCCATTCCGGACTCAAAGGCGACGCCGATAACGTCGAGATCGTCGCCGGTGTTAGAAACAAACTGTTTCTCCGTCACCCGGCGCACGGCCTGAATCTGGTCGCGAATGCGCGCGGCCTCTTCAAACTCCAGACTTTGGCTCGCTTTCTCCATTCTGGCGATGAGCTGGGTCAGGACCTGATCGTCCTTGCCGGCAAGGAACAGCCGTACATATTCAACCTGCTGAGCATACTCTTCTTCGCTGACCAGCCCCGCCACGCACGGCCCCAGACAGCGGCCAATCTGATACTGCAGGCAGGGACGCGAGCGGTTGCGATAGACGCTATTTTCACACTGGCGAACAGGGAAAATTTTCTGCAGCAGCGCCAGGGTCTCCCGCACGGCATAGCCGTTGGGGAAAGGACCAAAGTACTCGCCTTTCGCATGTTTGGCGCCGCGATGCATCGCCAGACGTGGATGAGTATCACCGCTGAGGAAAATAAAAGGATAAGACTTATCATCGCGCAACAGCACGTTGTAACGCGGCTGGTACAGCTTGATATAGTTGTGCTCCAGCAGCAGCGCTTCCGTCTCGGTGTGGGTGACGGTCACGTCAATCTGCGCAATCAGCGCCACCAGCGCTTCGGTTTTACGCGACGCGAGATTGCTGCGGAAATAGCTGCTGAGCCGCTTTTTCAGATCTTTGGCTTTGCCAACATAGATGACGGTCCCGCCAGCATCATACATCCGATACACACCGGGCTGGCTGGTCACCGTTTTCAGGAAAGCTTTTGCGTCAAAAACATCACTCACTGGCTTGCTAACGACTCCGCATTACACAGGCCATGGCGAATTGCCAGGTGGGTCAGCTCCACATCGCCATGAATGTTTAATTTGCTGAACATTCGGTAGCGATAGCTGTTAACCGTTTTGGGACTCAGATTGAGCTGCTCTGAGATCTCATTCACCTTCTGACCTTTGGTGATCATCAGCATAATCTGCAATTCGCGTTCAGACAAACTGGCAAACGGCGATTCCGTTTTTTCCGGTTCAATCTGACTTAGCGCCATTTGCTGAGCAATATCGGAAGCAATGTAACGTTGTCCGGACGCCACGCAACGGATCGCATTTACCACTTCCTGCGGCGCTGCCCCCTTACTGAGATAGCCCGCCGCCCCCGCCTGCATGACCTTGGCAGGTAGAGGATTCTCGGTATGCACGGTGAGCATGATCACTTTCGTGCCCGCCACGGAGCGCGCGATTTTGCGCGTGGCTTCAAGACCACCGATCCCGGGCATGTTCATGTCCATCAGGACGACATCTGCGGAATTAGCCCGGCACCACTTCACGGCGTCCTCGCCGCAACAGGCTTCGCCAGCGACTTTAATCCCTTTTATATCTTCCAGAATGCGTCGTATCCCTGCGCGCACCAGTTCGTGGTCATCAACAAGAAGAACGTTGATCAAAGGAATAATCTCCAGAATGAGGGATAACGCTACTGATACTTTATCTCCCACATATTACCGGGTTTTATTGCTAATTTAAAAGGCAAAAAAATGCCCTCGCCTCGATTTGACTCTCATTTATGGCAATGTCTGTGCACACACAGTGGAAAGTCATTGAGAACAGTCAGTTGCCATGGTCTTATTTTTTAACAATCCTCATACAGAAAGCACAAAAAACACAACAGATTACGTAGCGCATAAATAGGAGGCAAAATATGTAACAAATATTAACGTGCTAAATATATGGAATAAATTAATGGCAGTCTGGCGGCTATTACGTATTATCCGAAGCACGGAATCATTCACAGCTCAGATGAGAGAACAGAAATTAAGCACTCCTTTTTTTTCCGCCGCTTGTGGTATACTGCGCGGCCTTCACATTGGGTAAGGCGCATTAGCGCAGCGAGTAAACGAGGATATCGATGAGCACACCAGATTTTTCCACTGCAGAAAATAATCAAGAACTGGCGCAGGAAGTCTCCTGCATGAAAGCGCTGATAACGCTGATGCTGCAGGCGATGGGCCAGGCGGATGCGGGTCGCGTGATTATTAAAATGGAAAAGCAGATCGCGCAGATGGAAGATGAGGCTCAGGCCGCCGTATTCTCCAGCACCGTTAAGCAAATTAAACAAGCTTACCGTCAATAATCCTGTGCCGGCTGAAAGTATCCCTGACAGCCGGTGTCACGTCTGGCACGCAGAACGACAGGCGCTCTCAGATTAACCCTGTCGCCACCGCGTAACAGGCTATCTGCGTTTTGTTCGGCGCATTGAATTTCCGTTGCATATTCTTCTGGTGGAAATTCACCGTATTTTCCGAAATAGAAAGAATCATCGCCACCTCCGCCGAGGTCTTCCCTTCCGCGGTCCATTTCAGAATTTCCAGTTCACGGCGGCTGAACTTCATTTCCGGCGGCATCACCATCTCATCTTCCAGACGCAGGAGCGTCAACAAGCTTAGCTCTGTCAGCATGCGCAGGCGCATCTCCAGTTCATCTTCAGGATAAGCGTCCGGCAAACGGTTATTCGCGGAGACGGAGAGAAAACCCTGCGCATGGTTGGGCAAGGTCAGACACTGGGTCACCCCTTTTTTCAGACCATGATCGCGGGCGCCGTCCCATAATGCCGCCGCATCGCGAAACAACCCATCCTCCCATGGCAGATGACCACGCATAAAATTCTCCGGGCGTAATACCGGATCTATCGCGAAATAGTTCTCGGCCTGGTAGTGCGACATCCATGCGCGGGGATAGGTCGACTGGAAGGTGACGCGGGGGCGAGTGAAAGGCACCGGATGGCGTACACAAAGCGTGTAGTAATCATATTCCAGCGCTTCGGTTTCTCGTTGCAGGAGATTATAAACCTCCTCACCAGCAGCCACGGACTGAAATTGATGCAGCATATCCCGCCGCCAGCTGAAAAAATCATTGTCCCTCATAGCTGTGCAAATAACTCCTGATTGATAATCATTATTATAAATACAGAAAACTAACACATAAATCTTATTTATATGTATAAAATATTGTCGCCGTCGCATTTATTAGTCTGAAGGCTTGCCTTTTTCCCGTTCTCAGCGCAGAACCTCGTGCCCACTCTCTTGTCATTTTCTACACCCTACAAAGGGGGGATGGGAAGCGGTGTATACGGCCACCGGGAGAAATCGCACAAAGAGGTGACGACGAGCGTGACGCGCCGCAGGGAAGACAGGCTGTACGCGGCGGCCCTCCCCCGGGAAAGCCGCCGCGCCAGCACATGGTTTACTGCATCAGAAATTTTTCGAGGAACTGGCGAGTGCGCGGCTGCTGCGGGGAGGCGAACAATGCTTTTGCCTCTCCCTGCTCGACAATGCGCCCTTGATCCATAAAGATGGCCCGATCGGCAACGTCGCGAGCGAAACTCATCTCATGGGTTACAATAACCATGGTGCGTTTCTCCTGCGCCAGTTGCCGGATGGTGTTGAGCACCTCCCCCACCAGCTCAGGATCGAGGGCTGAGGTCGGTTCATCAAACAGGATCACGTCCGGACGCATGGCCAGCGCGCGAGCAATAGCCACCCGCTGCTGTTGACCGCCGGAGAGGCGACGCGGATAGCTATTCTCTTTACCGCTGAGCCCCACTTTCGCCAGCAGATCGCGCGCCCGCACAATCGACTCCTGCTTATCTTCACCTTTTACGATGACCGGCCCCTCAATAATATTCTCCAGCACCGTACGGTGGGGAAACAGATTAAAGTTCTGGAAGACAAAGCCAACATGCTGGCGTAGCCGGCGGATGAGTCCTTTCTGTGACCCCAGGCTGCGACCGGCGTCGATGGTCACATCGCCAACGCGGATGGTGCCGCTCTCCGGTTGCTCCAGCAGGTTGATGCTGCGCAACAGAGTGGTTTTACCCGAGCCGCTGGGGCCGATGATCGCCACCACTTCCCCTTTCTGTACCTCCAGGTCGATACCGTGGAGCACCGTCTGGCCATGGAATTTCTTCACCAGGCTTTTCACTTCTATCGCACTCATTTCGGATCACGCTCCTGGCGGTTCAGCTGGTTTTCAAAATAGTTCTGCAGCGAGGAGAGGACGGTCGCCATCACCCAGTAGATCAGAGAGGCCGCCAGATACATGGTGAAGACCTCCAGGGTTCGGGAGGTGATAAGCTGCGCCTGACGGAACAGCTCTGGCACCTGGATCGTCGCTGCCAGCGAGGTATCTTTTACCAGGCTGATAAAACTGTTGGACAGCGGCGGCAAAGCGACCCGTGCCGCCTGGGGTAAGATGGCCCGGCGCATTGTCTGCCACGGCGTCATGCCGATACTGGCCGCCGCTTCCCATTGCCCTTTGTCGATCGAAGCGATGGCCGCGCGCAGGGTTTCCGCCGCGTAGGCCGCCGTATTGAGCGACAGGCCGATCATCGCCGCCGGAATCGGGTCAAGCTCGATGCCAAACTGCGGCAAGCCGTAGTAGATCATAAACAGCTGGGCGATAAGCGGCGTGCCGCGAAAAATGGAGATATACATGCGCGCCAGCCATTTTACCGGCCAGAGGGGCGACATGCGCATCAGCGCCAGGATAAAGCCCAGCACCAGGCCGAAAAACATCCCGCCAATGCTCAGCTGCAGCGTAAAGACGGCCCCTTTGAGCAGAAAAGGAGCGGAATCGATGACCAGTTGGATACTTTCTTGCATGCTGTCGTTTCTGTATTAGAGGTGAGGATGATAGGCAAACAGCGCCGGCGCCCCGCCGGTATGGACGAACAAAATCGGTCCTTCATCCTTAAAACGCTTCTGCGTAATGCCGTCGATAAGCCCGGCCATCGCTTTGCCGGTATAGACCGGATCGAGCAAAATACCTTCCAGCTCCGCCAGTAGCTTCACGGCGGCCATGCCTTCCTCGTTCGGCGTACCGTAGCCTGGGGCAAAGTAATCATCCCACAGGGTGATGTCGGCTTTCGCCTGCAGCTCGAGGCTGTTGGCCACGGCCTGCTGCAGCGCCACCACTTTTGGCAGTTGGTCAGCTACAGAGCGCGATACCGTCACCCCAATCAGTTCCGCCTGCGGCATCAACTGTTCGAGCCCCACAGCCAGCCCGGCATGCGTACCGGCGCTGCCGGAAGCCACCACCACCGATGAGATCTCCACCGCGCCTTCGCACTGCTGGGCAATTTCCAGCGCGCTTTCCACATAGCCTAACGCCCCGAGCGCATTGGATCCGCCGACCGGGATGACGTAGGGGCGATATCCCTGCGCCTCGATGCGGGTCGCCAGCTCGTCGAGCTGAGCGGCAGGATTGGAAAGGGCATCGCACATCTCAACCTGGGTGTTAAACAGATCCAGCAGCAGGCGGTTGCCATTGCTCAGATAGTTCTCCGCCCGAGTGCCGATGGGGTTTTCCAGTAGCGCCACGCAGTGCAGCCCCAGTTTCGCGGCGACCGCCGCCGTCTGACGCACATGGTTGGAC
Source organism: Klebsiella sp. A-Nf5 (assembly GCF_002810545.1). NCBI lineage: Bacteria > Pseudomonadati > Pseudomonadota > Gammaproteobacteria > Enterobacterales > Enterobacteriaceae > Klebsiella > Klebsiella sp. A-Nf5. The sequence continues at coordinate 391,538 of NZ_PIOG01000268.1, forward strand.
TGGATCGCGCCGGCGGTGATTAAGGTATCCGCCCCTTCGCGCAGCGCATCGGCGGCGAGAAACTCCAGCTTGCGCAGTTTGTTGCCCCCCATCGCCAGCGGCGTTGTATCATCGCGTTTGATAAAAATCTCGCGCCCAAGGTGATCGGACAAACGCGGCAGATACTCCAGCGGCGTCGGTGCGCCAATTAATTCCAGACGCGGAAAGCGGGTTAAATTTTGCAGTGACATGGCCCCTCCTGACTCAGTTATGCTTCATTATGCACACAGTTACGCGCTAAATAAAAAAAGGCGCTTCCAGGAGCGCCTTTTTTCACCACTGACCGTTATTTCGTCACGTCAGCGCCAAACCATTTCTCTGACAACGCCTTCAGGGAGCCATCTTTCTGCATATCCGCAATCGCGGCGTCTACCGCTTTCAGCAGATCGTCGTTGCCTTTGCGCAGCGCCACGCCAGCCTCCTGACGGGAGAACGCATCACCGGTTACTGCCAGCGTGTTGTTGGTTTTCTTCACCAGATCCAGCGCGGCCAGACGATCAACCAGAATGGCGTCAATACGGCCTACGCGCAGATCCTGGTATTTCGTCGGGTCATCATCATAGGTGCGGACATCAACGCCCTGGACGTTCTGACGCAGCCACTCTTCATAGTTAGTGCCCAGTCCGACGCCGACTTTCTTGCCTTTCAGATCCGCCGCGGTTTTAATCGCGCCTTCGTTACCTTTCTTCACCAGCGCCTGCACGCCAGAGATGGTGTACGGGGTTGAGAAATCGTATTTCTTCTTACGCTCATCGGAGATAGTGACCTGGTTAATCACCACGTCGATGCGTTTGGAGTCCAGCGAAGCCAGCATACCGTCCCATTTGGTCGGTTTGAGATCGGCTTTCACACCAAGATGTTTCGCCAGCTCGTTGGCAAACTCCACTTCAAATCCGGTCAGCTTGCCGTCATCACCCTGGAAGCTAAAAGGAGGATAGGTGCCTTCGAGGCCCACACGCAGGGTACCGCGCTCTTTAACCTGATTGAGCAGGTTTTCCGCTGCAAAAGTTTTCACGCTAACGCCAGCCATCAAAACAACGGCCATCGCGCCCATCAGCGCCTGACGACCCAGAAGTGCTAATTTCATAGATACCCCGAAGGTTAGGATTTTCCTGTAGTGTAAGGCGCTTAACAGCCTGACACCAACATCGTTACGCTACATCTTATGCCAATTTATTATATATGATCCCTGTTAGGGTATAGCGAAAATCAGGGCTTTCCTCACCCGTTTTGCGGGATATCTCCCATACTGCAAAGGTCAGCCTGTTGACGTCTGGAGCATGGAAGATGAAAAACCCCACTTTGTTGCAATGTTTTCACTGGTACTACCCCGCCGGCGGCGAATTGTGGCGTGAAGTCGAAGCGCTGGCCCCCAGTCTGAATGAAATCGGCATCAATATGGTCTGGTTGCCGCCCGCCTATAAAGGCGCCTCGGGTGGTTATTCCGTCGGCTATGACACCTACGATCTCTTCGACCTTGGTGAGTTTGATCAAAAGGGCTCAGTCGCCACCAAATATGGCGATAAAGCGCAGCTGCTGGCGGCGATGAAGGCTCTAAAAGAGCATGATATCGCCGTGCTGCTGGATGTGGTGGTGAACCACAAAATGGGCGCCGATGAAAAAGAAACCCTGCAGGTGCAGCGCGTCGATGAGCAGGATCGCACCCAGATTGCCGAGGAGATCATTGAATGCGAGGCATGGACTCGCTATACCTTTCCGGTGCGAGCCGGGCAGTATTCGCAATTTGTCTGGGACTACAAATGCTTTAGCGGCATCGACCACATTGAGAACCCGACGGAAGATGGCGTGTTTAAAATCGTCAACGATTACACCGGTGAAGGCTGGAACGAGCAGGTCGACGATGAGCTTGGCAACTTCGACTACCTGATGGGTGCCAACATTGATTTTCGTAATCACGCCGTTACCGAGGAGATCAAATACTGGGCGCGCTGGGTCATGGAGCAGACCGGCTGCGATGGTTTTCGTCTTGACGCCGTGAAGCATATCCCCGCCTGGTTTTACAAAGTGTGGATCGAGCACGTCCAGGAGGTGGCGCCGCAGCCGCTGTTTATTGTCGCGGAGTACTGGTCCCATGAGGTGGAAAAGCTCCAGCAGTATATCGACCTGGTCGAGGGCAAGACGATGCTGTTCGATGCCCCGCTGCAGATGAAATTTCATGAAGCCTCACGCCAGGGACGCGACTATGACATGAGCCAGATCTTCAGCGGCACGCTGGTGGAAGCCGACCCTTTTCACGCTGTGACGCTGGTGACAAACCATGATACGCAGCCGCTGCAGGCCCTTGAGGCGCCGGTTGAACCCTGGTTCAAGCCCCTTGCCTATGCGCTGATCCTGCTGCGTGAAAATGGCGTGCCGTCGGTCTTTTATGCCGATCTTTTCGGCGCATCCTATGAAGATACCGGCGGCGATGGACAAACTTACGCCATTGAGATGCCCGTTATCGAACAACTGCATGAACTGATCGACGCCCGTCAGCGCTTTGCTCACGGCGTGCAAACGCTGTGGTTCGATCACCCCAACTGTATTGCCTTCAGCCGAAGCGGCACCGACGAGGATCCCGGCTGCGTGGTAGTGATGTCCAATGGTGATGAGGGAGAAAAGACCCTGACTCTGGGCGAGAACTATGGCAATAAACGCTGGCGGGATTTTCTCGGCAACCGGGAAGAGATTGTCGAAACCGACGACGACGGTAGCGCGACCTTTACCTGCAACGGGGGCAGCGTGAGCGTGTGGGTGATGGAAGCCGTGCTGTAGTCAGCAGGCGATGCACCTGGCGGGCCGAACGGGCCCGCCGGAACCTCAGCGCGCGGAAGCCGGCGCGCTGACGGTCCCTGTCGTACGCGCTTTGGCCCACGCCTTTTCGCACTCAGGGGTGAGGCGTTCAACGCGGGTCAACGTCATACGGTCGTAGGAGAGGGTATTACCCTCACGCTCGATCGGATAGATATCCAGGGAAGCCGTAACATTGTAGATCTGGTTATCGCGGTTCATCAGTTTACCCGGCTGCGCGATCACGCGCTGCCACTGGCGGCAGTCGAAGGTATCCCCTTCTTTGGTGACGATCAGGCTGGCGATCGCGTCAGGGCTCATCATTTCACTCTGCGGCCCTTTCGATTGCCAGTAGCCCTCAAGGCCAGCCGGCGCCGGCGCTTTAACGACGTCATCGTAATGATCAACCTGCACACATCCGGCCAGCGCCAACACCATGCCAGCAAAAACTAACTGTTTCATCATTCATCCCACAAGCCGATAAAAAAGTATTGTGGCATTAAAGCGTTAAGCCTTCCACCCCCGCCCCCGGCGGAAAAACCGGGCAAGACAGAAGCCGGCAATCTGACCTTCATTTGAAATAAGGAAATTCCGAAAATAAAATATTGTTTGGGGCCTAACCATAGCATCTGTGGGCACTTTTTGTTTTTAATCCGCTCACACTACCGGTTCTCGACTTTACTTTAAGAGTTTTCCTGGCAAATTATATGCATAGATGCGGAATAGTTTAATGGAACTAATGGGTTCTTTCTTAAACCTACTATATACCGCTCGCAAGGACTGCTTCACAAAGTGAGTGTGAAGTGAATATCGTTACGTGTTGATTGAGGATGGGTCATGTCAACGATGATTATGGATTTGTGCAGCTATACCCGGTTAGGCTTAACGGGTTATCTGACCAGTCGGGGAATTAAAAAACAGGAAATCGTTGAGGTCCATAGCGCGGTAGATCTGCAAAAACATTGCGCCTCGTGCTGTCCGGCAGTGGTGTTTCTTAATGAAGACTGCTTCGTGCATGATGATGAAAGTAATGGCATTATTCGCCAGATCATTACGCAAAACCCGGCGACGCTGTTTGTTATCTTTATGTCGCTGGCAAACATTCATTTTGACCGCTATTTGCGGGTACGGAAAAACCTGCTGATCAGTTCTAAATCGATAACGCCAAAAGACCTTGATGTTATTCTGGTTAATTATCTTAAATACAAAAACAGCAGTCTGGGGCAATTAAATTTACCGACTTTATCGCTGAGTAAGACTGAATCCAATATGCTGCAAATGTGGATGGCCGGGCATGGCACGTCGCAAATTTCAACGCAAATGAACATCAAAGCGAAGACGGTATCGTCACATAAAGGCAATATTAAAAAGAAAATACAGACGCACAATAAACAGGTGATTTACCATATCGTTCGGCTTACCGAAAACGTCACTTCAGGTATTCAGGTGAACCTGCGCTGAAACAAACTGGCGGTGGTTCCGCCAGTCCCGTTTTATGAGGTTTCTTTTTCGACGAAGATCCCATCCGGGTGCCCCACTTCATTGAAAAACCAGATCCCTAAAGGATAGTCTTCCAGCGAAACCAGATACATCGTCCCTTCACTAAACGACTCAATTGCCAGCACTACCCCCGATCGACGTGGGCCACCGTCGGTCTTCACCGTGACACGATCGTTCACCTGCATATTCAATCTCCTCTATTTTTCAGCCAGTGTAGAACAAAACCACGCAACTCGCAGCGTTGCGGCCCATGACTGGTGTTTTTTTAGACTGACTATACTTAAAGAGGCTTGAGCGACGCTCAGCGAGGGGGTAATGATGAAGAATCGATTGACAGGCCAGGCCGGGAACGACGTTGATATCAATGTTGATGCTCTGCTGGCAGCGATTAATGAGATTAGCGAAAGCGAGGTCCATCGCACACTGGATGACCCGCATCGTGCCAGTATTGATGGTCGAGGAGCCCATACCTGGCGCGAACTGGCGGAGGCATTCGAGCTCGATATTCACGATTTCAGCGCCAGTGAAGTCAACCGCTAACGGTGGGCGAAAAAAATCCCGACTCGCAGGAGTCGGGATCAAACTTGCTAATGCAAGAAGCACTTGAAAATTCGTTACACCGGGAAATCCGATGCGTTAAAACATTATCCTCAATTATTTTGCATGACAAGAGATATTCATGGCGCAAATTATTGAGAATGTTGGCGCTTTGCAAGGAACAGGGCTACAAGGCTGATGCGAGAAGGCTTCGCCGCAAACCGGTTTCATTCGATAGCGCGATCCCTGTCGAACACTTTAAGAAAAATCTCATTTTAGCTGATTCTGGCGAAACGTTTTGCTCACGCTTCGCTGTCAAAGCAGACCTGATTGCGGCCGTTCTGCTTTGCCTGATAGAGACGACGATCGGCTACCGACTGCAAGGCTTCAAACTGATACTCCCCCTGCTCTTCACTGGCACTGACCCCCAGTGAGGCACTGACCCGCAGCGTCACATTGTTATGCAAAAAGACCTCCCGGCGCTGGATACGCAGGCGTAGCCGCTCTGCCACCACCGCCGCTTCCTGAAGCGTGGTATCCGGCATCACGACACAAAACTCCTCCCCACCCACGCGGCCCAGCAAATCGCCCTCACGAACGGTGCTGGCAAGGGTACTGGCCACCGTCGACAGCACTCTGTCGCCCGCCTGATGACCATAGCGATCGTTAATGCGTTTGAAGTGATCCAGATCGAGCTGGATCACCGCCAGCGGTCGTCCACTGCGCTGGCAGGCGCTGGCTACCGCCATCGCCTGTTCAAACAGCGCCCCGCGATTGAGCAGACGGGTTAAGGCATCGTGCCATGCCTGCCATTCGAGGGAGGTTTGCAGGACGCTCATATTGCGGACCATGCGGCGGATCACCAGCCAGGAGAGCAATAGCATCAAGGTGAAGAGCACCCACATCAGGGTCAGAGCGATGGTGATGGTACCAAAATTGCCCCGCACGCCTTCCCGCAGAGTGTGGATCCGCAGCAGCACGCCGTCAAAATTGCGCAGTTTGGCCCAGCTGATATAGCGCGTCAGCAAGCGCAGTCCCCCCTGGTTATCATGGACAAACGCACGGCTGAGCAGTTCTTGTTCACGGGGGGACAATAGGGTCAGAACATTCCCCGGCGCGGAAGAGGCCAGCAGGTTCAAATGGCTATCATAAAGCTGGTACTCCCCCTCCTGCCCCCCCTGCATAGCGCTGACCAAAAACGCTTTTATTTCACTGACCGAGAAGTCCATCGCCAGCACCCCGCGCCAGTAGCCGGCGAAATCCAGCGGTATCGAGGCGGTGACCACCTGCTCTTCCAGCTGTGGATCGTCGTCAGGAAAGGTTTGCCAGATAACGCCCCGCCCCGGATTATTCCGCTGGCTCTGTCGGGTAAACCAGAGGGCGCCGATGGCTTGCGAATAGTGGGTCATCACCTGTGACTCGTCCCGCAGCGGCAGGGTCGAGGTGAAAAAACCACTGCGGGAGATATACTGCATTCGCTCAGCGAAATCGCGGTTATGTTGCGTCAGATTCAACAGATACCCCAACTCCAGCGTCGCCATCAGTTCATCAGCCGCGAGCGGATCGTCTTTCAGCAGCATAGGGTTGTTGCCGACGACGCTGCCCGAGACGCCAAACACCGGCAGCGTACGACGGTTCGGCAGCGCCACACGCCAGGCCTCCTGGTGACGCTGGCTCAGATAGCGCTGGCTGGCACTACGCAATACGTCGATATCAAGCGGCTGTTCAAGCGCAGACTCCATGCCGTGGCGAAAAAACATCATCCGGTCGATGTTGAACTGCAGTAGTCCATCCATTTCATGGGCGACATTAGCCAGATTATTACGCTGATTGGCCACGTAGGCCTCTTCCAGGACGTTGATTTCACGCCAGATCAGTACCGTGGAGAAAAAAAGCACCACGATAAAACAAACGTTAACCACATGCGCCGGGCGAGTCAGGTGGCGGAGCTTTTTCATCTTCAACCGAAGTGGCTTATCCATCATTCTCTCGCAGTACGTAGCGCAAACCTGACGATGTCAGCGCCCCGGGTTCTGTCGATGCCGGGCGCGCTTTTAGCGTAGACGACGCAGCGCCGTCGCGCTGTATGCAACCACACTACTTCACCGACCGGCGCAGGCTGCTCACCACTTTCACGCCCGCCAGCACCACTGCGCCAATGACAAAACCCAGCACCAGGTTGGCAATGACCGGCAGCAGGGAAGCCAATATCCCGCCCAGCCCCGCGCTCCAGTGCTCAATGGCATGATGCAGTGGCGCAATGCCGTGAACCACAATTCCGCCGCCGACAAGGAACATCGCCAGCGTCCCAACGATGGAGAGCACTTTCATCAGCCAGGGGGCTACCACTAACAATCCTTTGCCCAGCCATTGCGCCAGCGCAGCGCGTTTCTCCGCCAGCCAGTAGCCCATGTCGTCCAGCTTAACGATCACGCCCACCAGACCATAGACCCCGATAGTGACCAGAATCGCGATCCCGGAGAGGATCAGGATCTGATTGAGCAGCGGCGCTTCCGCCACAATGCCGAGGGTGATGGCGACAATTTCCGCGGACAAAATAAAATCGGTGCGAATCGCCCCTTTCACTTTGTCACGCTCAAAGGCCAGCGGGTCACGTTCCGCCAGCGCCTGAAGACGCTGCTGCCGTTGCGCAGGATCCTCTTTGTGCTTGCGCGCCTCCAGGCTGTGAAGCACCTTCTCCACCCCTTCAAAACAGAGGAACGCGCCTCCCAGCATCAACAGCGGCGTAATCGCCCAGGGAATAAAAGCGCTGATCAATAGCGCCAGCGGCACGAGGATCACTTTATTAACGAACGAACCTTTCGCCACGCCCCAGACGACCGGCAGTTCACGATTCGCTCGCACGCCGGTCACCTGCTGAGCATTGAGCGACAGATCGTCCCCCAATACCCCGGCTGTTTTTTTTGCCGCCAGCTTGCCCATCACGGAAATATCATCCAGTAGCGTGGCGATATCATCGAGTAACGTTAAAAGACTACTTCCTGCCAAAATAATTTCCTTCTCTTTTCATCAATGTCTCCCTCGAGTATGCGTTAAAAAACGGCCGGTGCCCAAGGTACAATTAGTCAATATAAATTTAACAAACTCGCGCAAATTAAGCGCTCGCCAGCACGATAGTTTTCACGTTTACTATATGTCCCCTTTCTATCTCTGCACCGTCGTGAGGAAGTATGTCTACCCGTCAGCTGTTACCGCTTATCGGGGCGCTGTTTGCGCTGTATATCATTTGGGGCTCTACCTATTTTGCCATCGCCGTCGGCGTCGCCAGCTGGCCGCCGCTGATGATGGCCGGTATTCGCTTTCTCTCTGCCGGCGTGCTACTGCTGGGCTGGCTGCTGGCCACCGGCCATAAGCTGCCAGCGCGCCGGCCGTTGCTTAACGCCGCGCTGATCGGGGTTTTGCTGCTTGCCGTCGGCAACGGCTTCGTCACTCTCGCCGAACATCAGCACGTTCCGTCAGGGATCGCGGCGGTGATGGTCGCCACCGTGCCGCTGTTCACCCTGTGTTTCAGCCGCTTTTTCGGCATCGCCACCCGTAAACTGGAATGGCTGGGCATTGCCATTGGCCTGGCGGGTATCGTGATGCTCAATAGCGGTGGCAATTTAAACGGTAATCCGTGGGGCGCACTGCTGATCCTGGTGGGTTCGCTAAGCTGGGCGTTCGGTTCGGTTTACGGGTCGCGGATTGAGCTGCCAACCGGCATGATGGCGGGGGCTATCGAGATGCTCGCCGCCGGGATCGTCCTGCTGGTCGCGTCATGGCTGACCGGTGAGACGTTAACCCATGTCCCCTCATGGTCCGGGATCGCCGCCCTGGCCTACCTGGCTATCTTTGGCTCGCTAATCGCCATCAACGCCTATATGTTTTTGATCCGTAACGTCACCCCGGCGGTAGCCACCAGCTATGCCTACGTTAACCCGGTGGTGGCCGTCTTGCTCGGCACCGGGTTTGGCGGTGAAAGCCTGTCGCTCATTGAATGGTTGGCGCTGGCGGTGATTATTTTCGCCGTAGTGCTGGTGACGCTGGGAAAATATCTCTTCCCCGCTCGCAGCGAGGCTACTCCTTGTAAGGCGTCGAAGTAAACGCCAGCTCGCGGATCCCCTGCGTATCGATCTGCGCGTCGTGCCCGGCGCCGCAGATCCACTCTTCCAGACGCTCGGTGAGCGCTTCATCATTTAGTTTCAACCGGCCGCGCAGAGCGCATTCCCAGATGATAAGCACCCGCCAGCCCTGCTCAGCCAGCTGTTGCCGGTCGCGGGCGTCACGCGCCACGTTGCCGGCGATTTTATCCAGCCAGAACGCCGTCCGGGTGGCCGGTACCTTAAACAGATAACAGTCATGGTGATGCCAGAAACAGCCGTGAGTAAAGATAACGCAACGGTAGTCGGGCAAGGCGAAATCGGGGCGTCCCGGCAGCGCGCGATCCTGGGCGACAAAGGTGAATCCCGCCCCGGTCAGCAGCGCCGCTATCCGCTTTTCAATCGCCGTATCGCGCGTAGCGATAGCCCGCATATTTTTACTGCGCGTGGCTTTATCGTGAACATCCGCCATCGTTATCATCCGCTTCGCGACGCGCCACCGCCTGGGCGATACGCGGCGCCAGGAGCTTCGCCACCGCGGCGAAGACCGGAACCACCACCGAGTTGCCGAACTGACGATAGGCCTGGGTATCCGACACCGGAATGCGGAAACGCGAACCCTGGGGCGATTCAAAGCCCATCAGCCGGGCGCATTCGCGCGGTGTCAACCGGCGAGGCCGCCGCTGTTGGTTCTGCGGATCGTCAAAATACTGCTCGCCCAACGGCCGGTCCCAGCCGCGATCGACGAGAATTTCGGCACCGTCTTTATAGTAGCGGGCAGACAGCGTTCGAGCCACGCTGTGGGGATTACCGGGGTCTACCAGGCCATAACCAAAGCCATTACCCCGCGCCTGATGCTTGCGGGCATAACGATAGAGATATTTCCACAGCACCGGCGTAAGGATAAATTTGGCATCCACCGTCGGCTCCAGCAGCTCGCCAAACGTCGGCCGCACCGCCGGATAGAGCGCAGCGATATCGCGCAGCGTAAATCCTTGATGCAGCTGCAGGTCGCGGCGGAAACCCACCAGCACGATGCGCTCCCGGTGCTGTGGTAAGAAATGGCGCCCGTCGATGACCTTAGGGTCATCCGGCCCGGTATGCCCGGCATCGGCCACCTCATACCCCAGCTCATCCAGCGTCTGCATGATGATGCGGAAGGTGCGCCCCTGATCGTGGCTTTTGAGGTTTTTGACATTCTCCAGCACAAAAATCGCCGGCTGACGTGCGGCGATGATTCTCACCACATCAAAAAACAGTGTCCCCTGGGTTTCGCAGGCAAAGCCGTGCGCGCGGCCCATGGCATTTTTTTTGGAGACGCCGGCAAGTGAAAAAGGCTGGCAGGGAAAGCCGGCCAGCAAGACATCATGCTGAGGAATAGTCTCGCGGATATGCTGCGCCGCTTCGTCATCGCTGACGTCGGGGCGGTGGCTGAGCGTGACATCGCGGATATCTTCATTAAAACGATGCTGTTGCGGATCACAGTACCAGTTGGCCTTGTAGGTACGCACCGCGTGCTTGTTCCACTCGCTGGTAAAGACGCACTGCCCGCCGATGGCTTCAAAACCGTTGCGGATCCCGCCGATACCGGCAAACAGATCGACAAAGCGGAACGCATAATGCGGGTGATGAACTGGCGGCGCCGGCAGCAGCGTCGCCAGATGGGCGATCTCCTGCGGACGCAAACGCCCCGCCGCGCGGGGGAGCGCCGCCACGCGTTTGAGGATCGCCGCGCTCCAGTGCTGTTCGCCGACGCTTACCAGTTCGGCGACCAGCGTTTTCACATCATAGATCGTCATCAGCTGACGCAGCAGCGCCTGAGCCTCTTCCCCGGCCTGCTCTGCCAGCGGCAACGACCTGTTTTCCTTAATTAACTTTTGCGGCATATCCTCAACCAGCGCGGACGATTTTTGCAGAGAGTACCATAAATCACTGGTCGGTTGACGCCTGCGGTGCAAAGCGGCGCAAAACCGCTTCATCCAGCGCCTGCGGCTCCCCCTGCAGCTCGGCGCTGAGTTTGGCCATAAATTCGACGAGGAAACGGGCATTGTGCTGCGCCATCTCTTTTCCTCTGGCCGTCTGCATGGTCTCCGGCAGGCGCAGGAGTTTGCACTGGAAATGGTCAAGGGCATATCTGCGGTCATCCAGCGCCCGCCGGTCAGCAAAAGGATCTTCAGCATCAAACAAGATGGTATTCAGGGCGCCGGCGACGGCAAAGACGCGCGCCAGACCAATCGCCCCCAGCGACTCAAGACGGTCGGCGTCCTGGACGATTTTCGCCTCCAGCGTACGCGGGGGGATCGACGCGCTGAAGCTGTGCGCCTCGATGGCATGGCTGACCGCCGCGTAACGCTCCACGGGAAAATCGGCAAAAGAGGACTGCAGGATCGCGAGGGTTTTCTCGGCGGCCATCATCGAGGAACGGCTGCGCTCCGGATGATTCTTCGGCAAGCTGACGATGTCATGAAAATAGCAGGCCGTGAGGAGCACCAGTCGGTCGACTTCCTCCCCGGCGGCCAACTGGGTAGCCGTGGCCCAGACGCGACGAAAATGGGACAGATCGTGTGCGGCATCATCCTGCGCGTAATGCATCAGTATCCAGTGCTCAAATCGTTGCTGCCAGTCAACCAGGTCCATAGGCTTTCCTTTATGTGAAGGTCAGCCTCGAGCATAGCAACTTTACCGCTGATGATCCTGCTCGCCGCGAGACGGCCGGGTATACCAGACGACCGCCCCGAGGATCGCGCCAATGCCCGCAAGCACTAACATCCCCAACAGCGCACCAAGCCATTTACCTGCCGTGGTTCCAAAATCGCCCTCCACGCTGGCGCCGGGAACGCTCTGAATTTTTCCGACCACCCACCAGTAACGCACAATGACCCAGACACAATATCCGCAAAAAGCATACAACGCCCATAACGCGAGCTTCCCTCCGGGGCTGCGTTTTGCCTGCTCTTCCATCTCATTCCTCTCCGTGACACAACACACTACCGCCACTCAAAACGTGACAAGCGTCACATTATACCGTCAACCTGTGCAGCAGGCAGCAGTTTCATCCCCATCTTCTGCGTCAACCTGCGACTTATGCTGCCGGTGAGCGGGCGCTGAAGTGCTTTATTTATTCTTCTCCCCATGCAAAAAGTTTATTCCGTCGCGGGAGGTCGCTTATTGTATTGATAATGTATTGATTATTTTTCCCAGCCTAAAAGCAATTTTCGTGATGAATGATGCCTTGATGTTAATTCATACAACCCATTTCATTGAGTTAACAAAATCTATCAAATAACGTCATATCCTGTTGCTATATAACAAAATGATACCCCACTCAAAACCATTCATAAAAAATATAAAGAACCAAATAGAAATAAATTGAAATATTTTACATTATTTATTTACATCTTTTATTTTAAATAAAAATGAACTTAGTCGTTAGTATCTGATAGTCATTCCGGAGGGATTGTCATAATTCATAGAAATTATCATTAAAAGGGAATATATAATGAAAAGAAAAGTACTGGCACTCATGGTACCGGCATTATTAATGGCCAATGCCGTTAATGCCGCGGAAATCTATAACAACAACGGCAACAAACTGGACCTTTACGGAAAAGTTGACGGCCTGCACTACTTCTCTGACGACGCTTCAGAGGATGGCGATCAGACCTATGTTCGCTTTGGCCTGAAAGGCGAAACGCAGATTACCTCAGAATTAACCGGCTACGGTCAGTGGGAATACAATATTCAGGCAAATACCACTGAAAAAGAAGGCGCAAACTCCTGGACCCGTCTTGGCTTCGCCGGGCTGAAGTTTGCCGACTACGGCTCACTGGATTACGGTCGTAACTACGGCGTAGTGTACGACATCGAATCCTGGACCGATATGCTGCCGGAATTCGGCGGCGATACCTACACCCAGACCGACGTCTACATGACCGGCCGTACCAACGGCGTGGCAACCTACCGTAACAGCGACTTCTTCGGCCTCGTCGACGGTCTGCATTTCGCTCTGCAGTATCAGGGTAATAATGAAAACGCCGATTCTGGCGAAGGCACTAATAACGGCGGCAAACGTAAACTGGCGCGGGAAAATGGCGACGGTTTCGGTATCTCCAGCTACTATGACCTCGATATGGGGATCAGCGTAGGGGCAGCGTATTCGTCTTCTGACCGCACCCATAACCAGCTGGCAGAGGCTCGTAGCAGCCAGCGCTACGCCAATGGCGATAAAGCCGATGCCTGGACCGTCGGCGCGAAATATGACGCCAACAACATCTATCTGGCCGCCATGTATGCTGAAACCCGCAACATGACCTTCTACGGCAACGATAGTTTTGGTGGGATTGCCAACAAAACGCAGAACTTCGAAGTGGTCGCGCAGTACCAGTTCGACGACTACAATTTACCGCTGCGTCCGTCTATCGCCTATCTGCAGTCGAAGGGTAAAGATCTCTACACCTATTCTCGCTACGGCGACAAGGATCTGGTCAAGTATGTCGACGTGGGCATGACCTACTACTTCAACAAAAATATGTCCACCTATGTGGATTACAAAATCAACCTGCTGGATGAAGACGACCGCTTCTACAAAAACAGCGGTATCGCGACCGATGATATCGTCGCCCTCGGTCTGGTTTACCAGTTCTGATGCCCGTCAAAGCCCGCGTTCAGCGGGCTTTTTTATGTTCCCGCTCCGTTGAGATCACTCTTTTCGACATTGCCGCTTTCCAGGCGTACCTTCCCTCTTTATGATGCGTTTAAGCTCGTTCGGGCAAAAATCGGCGATAAGGTCCTAAAAGGATAACGCGCGCAACCGCGGCTCTACGCTGAAACCAGGACGATGATGATGGCGATACCCCAGCGCAGGCGTTATACCTGAAGCTAACGGTGTGATTGAAGGGGAATGGTCATAAAGAGAAAAGTGGCGGAGAGAGGGGGATTTGAACCCCCGGTAGAGTTGCCCCTACTCCGGTTTTCGAGACCGGTCCGTTCAGCCGCTCCGGCATCTCTCCGCTGTTGTGGTTGCTATAATGCCAGGATCTTTGGCATTTTAATAGCTCCCGTTTCGGTAATCGTGTTCAAGTGACGACTTTGCGAGCGATATGATGTTTAAATGGCCCTGGAAAGCAGATGATGAGTCCGGCAACGCAGAGATGCCCTGGGAGCAAGCGCTTGCCATTCCGGTTTTAGCCCATCTTTCACCCACTGAGCAGCGCAAGCTTACTCAGATGGCTGCCCGTTTCTTACAGCAAAAACGTCTGGTGGCCCTCCAGGGGCTGGAGCTCACCCCGCTGCATCAGGCACGCATTGCCATGCTCTTTTGTCTGCCGGTGCTTGAGCTGGGAATAGAGTGGCTGGACGGTTTCCATGAAGTGCTGATCTACCCTGCCCCGTTCGTCGTGGATGATGAATGGGAGGATGATATTGGTCTGGTCCACAACCAGCGGGTGGTGCAATCAGGACAAAGCTGGCAGCAGGGGCCTGTGGTGCTGAACTGGCTGGATATTCAGGACTCCTTTGATGCGTCAGGCTTTAACCTCGTGGTGCACGAGGTAGCGCATAAACTGGATGCGAGGAATGGCGATCGGGCCAGCGGCGTGCCGCTTATCCCGCTACGCGAGGTCGCTGGCTGGGAACACGATCTCCATGCGGCAATGAATAATATTCAGGATGAGATAGACCTGGTGGGGGAAAGCGCTGCCAGCATTGACGCCTATGCCGCCACCGATCCTGCGGAGTGCTTTGCCGTCCTCTCGGAATATTTTTTCAGCGCGCCTGAGTTGTTCGCGCCCCGCTTCCCCGCCCTGTGGCAGCGTTTTTGCCACTTTTACCAGCAAGATCCGCTGAAGCGGATACGTGAGAATGGCCTGCAGGATGAAGACGATCGGCGCATTGTTCACTAAAACAACGCCTTGAGCTAAATTTAGCCATTTGAATCAGCAGGTTAATTTTAGTGTTGACACAAAAATACGAGGCCAGTAGTATGCGCCTCGTTCACACGATTCCTCTGTAGTTCAGTCGGTAGAACGGCGGACTGTTAATCCGTATGTCACTGGTTCGAGTCCAGTCAGAGGAGCCAAATTTAAAAAAGCCTGCTTTCGAGCAGGCTTTTTGCTTTTCGGTTTTCATGCCTCTTCACGAATCTTTATACGATGTAGATTCAACAAGCTAGCGTGAAAAATTTTCCTGATGCATTTTCATTCCTTCCTCCGCATCAGGCAATATTCGGGGTCATTTCAGTTCGATTTTGCGGTGATCTATGTCTTTTGCGACACCAAACGCCGCAGTTTTAAGCCTACCGAAAAACCTTTTAAGTTTACTCAGCGGGACTGAGTTTCGCGCAGGCCGATGCAATGCGCCGTCCGGCTTCAGCTACCGTGGCGTTGTCTGTGGCAATCGATAATCGGAAATAGGGCGACAAGCCGTATGCGCTGCCGCCAACGCCGGACACGCCGCTTTCCAGCAGATAATCCAGCACGTCAGCTTCGTTTTCGATTTTCGCCCCGTCTGGCCGGTAACGTCCGATTAATCCGGCGCAGCGGCAAAAGACAAAGAAACCGCCCTGCGGCACCCGCAACTCCAGCCCGTCAATATTCGCCAGAATGTCGGTTATCACATCGCGCCGTTGCTGATAAGCCGCCACCTGTGGCGCAATAAAATCCAGCCCGCCGTTAAAGGCTGCCAGCGCAGCCGCCTGACTCACCGAACTGGCACCGGAACTGATTTGCGACTGCACCACGGTCATGGCGGCAATAAGCGCTTGTGGCCCGGCACCGAAACCAATCCGCCAGCCGGTCATCGCATAAGTTTTGGATACACCGCCCACCAGCAGACTGCGCCCCTGTAAATCAGGGGCCACGTTGAGCAGATTCTGGTGTTCACAGCCATCAAACAGAATGTGCTCATATAAGTCATCGAGCATGACCAGCACCTGCGGATGTCCGCGCAGGACGGCGGCCAGCGCCTGCAATTCCGCGGCGGAATATACCGCGCCGCTCGGATTACCTGGATGATTGAGCACCAGCCAGCGGGTGCGCGGCGTAATACTGGCGGCCAGCTGTTCCGGCGTCAGTTTGTAACCCTGTTCCAGATGACATTCGACCAAAACCGGTGTGCCACCATTAAAACGCACGCTGTCCGGAAACGTCGGCCAGTACGGAACCGGCACAATCACTTCGTCGCCATCATTGAGCGTAGCGGCAAAGGCATTGAAAATGACCTGCTTGGCACCGTTGGCAATCATAATATCGGCAACAGCGAATGGCAGCCGGTTTTCCCGCTGCAATTTCTGTCGCACCGCCTCACGCAGCGCTGGAATGCCCGGCGTCGGCGTGTATTTGGTTTCACCACCCGCAATCGCCTCGTATGCCGCCTGTTTAATGTGAGCGGGCGTATCAAAATCCGGCTCACCGGTGGTGAGATCCAAAATATCCACCCCAGCTTTTTTCAGGTCATTGGTGCGCTGTTTCGCCGCTGCATTGGCGGAAAGTGACACGCGCTGAACGCGGTCTGACAAAGAAATCGTCATCGTAATGTTCCAACGCTAAAGTTAAGACTGGCGGTTAAAGTCAGGCTCAGGCAGACCAAGGTTTTCACGCAGCGTGCTGAATTCATATTCTTCACGGAATAACCCGCGACGGCGCAATTCGGGGATCACCAGCTCAACAAACAGCGAAAGCTGTTCCGGCATCACTGCAGGCATGATGTTGAAACCGTCTGCCCCGCCTTCTTCAAGCCAGTGCTGGAAATCATCGGCGATAACGTCCGCCGTACCGACCAGTACCCGGTGCCCACGCGAACCGGCAGCAATCGCGGCCAGTTCACGCAGGGTCAGATTTTCGCGATACGCCAGATCGGTCAGCAGTTTCACTCGGCTCTGATTACCTTCACCAGCAGGCACATCCGGCACCGGTCCATCGAGCGGAAACGCACTCAGATCCATATTAAAACGGGTGGAAAGCTGGCGGATGCCGTTATCAATATCCACCAGCGAATTCAGTTCACGCCAGGTTTCATGCGCTTCTTCCAGCGTGCGCCCCACGATGGGCATTACGCCTGGCAAAATCAGCACGTGATCTGGATTACGTCCAGCCTCTATCACCTGCTGTTTCTGCGCACGGTAAAACGTTTGCGCTTCTTCCAGCGTGGCGGCCGCAGTAAACACGACTTCCGCCGTGGCCGCCGCCAGTTTCTGGCCGTCAGCAGAAGAACCGGCTTCAATAATGACCGGACGCCCCTGCGGCGAACGAGTGATATTCAGCGGACCCTGTACCTGAAAATACGTGCCCTGATGATTCACCGGCTGGATTTTCTCGTTCACGAAATACTGGCCGCTGGCCTTGTCCGGCTGCACCGCCCCCTCCTGCCAGCCTTCCCACAGTTTGAACGTCGCCTCGAGAAACTCATGCGCCACGGCATAACGTTCGGCATGCGTGGGCATATCATCGCGGCTGAAATTGCGCGCCACGTCAGTGGAAAACGACGTCACTACGTTCCACGCCGCGCGGCCGTGGCTGATGTGATCAAGAGAAGAAAAGCTGCGTGCCAGATTAAACGGATCGCTGAATGTCGTTGAAGCCGTGGCGGCCAGCCCGATATGGCGTGTTTGCACTGCCAGCGCCGACAGCAAGGTCAGCGGCTCAAGCCGCGCCATGGTGGACGGCAACCGGTAGACGCTGGTCGCCAGAGCATCGCCGACGAAGAACATATCGAACTTGCCCTCTTCGGCTTTTTTGGCGATCCCCGTCAGCCAGTCGATGTCGGTCGGCGAACCCAGGTTTTCAGTTAAGCGCCAGCCACTGACGTGATGCCCGAGCGGCTGTACAAACAGGCCAAGACGCAATTGACGGGTGTTTTTTGCAGAAGATGAATCAGAGGTCATGGCGTTATCCCTGTGAATAAGAGTGAGTTTCGGTTTTCTGCAGGGCTTTTTCGATATTTTCCGCTGCTATTGAAAACGGTAAACGGGCGGCATTTTCGGCGGAGAATTTTACTTCGCGGGCCATGGCCGCGATGATCGCCTCCCGGTCACCATTCAGTGGCGGCAATGCCAGCGGCGCGTCATATTCACGTAACAACGACAGCAACTGCACCTCCGGCTGGCCGTCATCGCTTTCCAGCAGGGACTGCACCAGCAACCCGAAACCCACTTTCTCGCCGTGCAGCCAGTCATGCAATTCCGGCTGATGGGTGAAACGGTTATGGATCGCGTGCGCCACGCCCGGCGCAGGGGTTTCATCGCGCATGCTGTTAGCCATACCTGCCACCGCGATATTGGCGTCGATAACTTTCATCAGCGCCGGTGTGACTTCATGGCGGGCGTTGTCCTGCACCGCCTGAGCGCCGTATTGTTCAAAGACGTCCACCGCCAGTTTTGCCGCCTGAACTTTCAGATTCAGCGCCAGACTGTCGTCGTTTTTCTGTTTATACGGGCGGAATTCGTACCATTTCGCCAGCGCATCCACGATGCCCGCTTTGAGATAACGCACATCGTTTTGCGCAATCACATTCGTGTCGACCAGCAGCATCAGCGGCATACGCGACAACGGCTGGCTGCGCACATGCCCGCCGTGCTCATTATAAATAATGCTGACCGGCGACCAGGCGGCACAGGTCGCGGCAACGGTCGGTATGGTCACCAGCCCGACGTGGGACAGCAGATTCGCCACCGCTTTGGTACAATCAAGCACCCGCCCGCCGCCAATGCCCAGTACCAGCGTGGCATTTTGTTCCCGCACGCTGTTCAGATGGGTTTCGATAGCCGCATCGGTACATTCCGTGGTGAGAAAATTGATCTGCCAGCGAATACCGGCTGCCTTCAGGCTGGTTTCCAGTTGCGGATTCACCGCCCGCCACGCTTTCGGGCTGGTGATGATCGCGACATCGGAGGAATGAACGGCAAGTAGCTCACCGGTGCGTGAAAGCAGGCCGGGCTGATGATGATAGGTCTGCGGTGATTTTATGGCGAACACATCGATGCCCTGTATTTGTCGTCTGGTTAAAGAGAAACGCCCCGTAATTAAACAGGAATTTGATATGGGATATATTCAAGTGTTATTAAAAGCATCCTACGAGAATTGAAAAAATTAACAAAGTGCTAAGTGGGGATCCTTATTAACTTATTCTCAATAGCATAGATTGATTTTTGCTATAGCCTATAAACCCCTTGCATGCTGTGCTGGATCAAAGAAATGATAGTGTCAGACAGGGCTAATTTAACGCAATGAAAACAGACGCATCTGGCATCTTCCCATACCTGATACGCCATTTCGATATCGTGTTTTTAATGACGACCTTAAAACAACGTTAATTATCCCTTATATAAGACGAGAGTATTATGTCCTCACATCCGATAGATTTTCTTTTACTTGGCAACAATTTTGGCACACCCGAAATGCGGGAAATCTGGTCAGAGCAAAATCGCCTGACACAGCAAATCAATGTCGAAGTTGCGCTGGCATTGGCCGAAGGTGAGCTGGGTGTGATCCCGCAACAGGCCGCGCTGAGCATTGCGGAGCTGGCCAATGCCAGCCAGCTGAATATTAAGGACATCGCCGCCTCCGGCGCGCAGATGAAACATTCTCTGATGCCGGTGCTCACTGCATTGCAACAGCAATGCGGTGACGCAGGGGAATACATTCATTACGGCGCAACCACGCAGGATATCATCGATACCGCCACCGTTTTACAGCTGGCACAAACTCTGAAAGTGATCGTCCGTGACAGCACCGCCGTGGCGAATGAGCTGAAAGCGCTGGCGCGTGAGCATCAGTACACGCTGATGACAGGCCGCACCCACGGTATGCAGGCGTTGCCCACCACGTTTGGCTTTAAAGTCGCCGTCTGGCTGGATGAGTTTATCCGTCATCTCGACCGTCTTGCCGCCATCACGCCGCGTCTGCTGACCGGTAATATCAGCGGCGCGATCAGTACCTACGCTGCGCTTGGCGAAGTGGGTCCGGAGGTAGAACGCCGCACACTGGCGCGCCTGAACCTCAGTACGCCGAATATCGGCTGGCAGGCTGCGCGTGACCGCTTTTCAGAATACGCCTCGGTGGCGGTGCTGATCAGCGGCACACTGGGCAAAATCGGCAACGAGCTTTACAACCTGATGCGCACCGAAATTAATGAAGTCGAAGAGCCGTTCAGCAGCGGGAAAATCGGCTCCACCACCATGCCGCACAAACGCAATCCCGCGGCCCTCGAAGGTCTTGCCAGCCTGACACAGCCGCTGTTGCACAGCGCATCACTGATTTATCAGTCGATGCACGTGGAGCATGAACGTGATGCGATGAGCTGGCGCGCCGAGTGGATCGCCCTGCCGGAAATCTCGATTTATCTCTCTGCACAGCTGCAAAATGCTCAGTCGATTCTCTCCGGCCTGACGGTCAATAAAGCACGCATGCTTGCGAATTTGCAAATGCAGGACGGCCTGCTGCTGTCCGAAAAAGTGATGTTTGAGGTCGGTAAAAAACTCGGTAAACAAACCGCGCATCATCTGGTTTATGAATGCGCCATGCAGGCGTTTGAAAAACGACACGCTTTTAAAACCGTTCTGCTTGCGCATCCGGTGCTGGCGGCCTGTATTACTGAACGGGATCTTGACCACTGGTTAGATCCGGCTCATTACACCGGCTGCGCCGCGCAAAAAGTCGATGACGTCATCCGCTTTGCCGAGCAGTCCGGTCATCTGACTTCTCCTGAGGGATCTGGGTTATGACACAATATTTCAGGCGGCTGACGCTGGATGATAAACACGATTATCTGACACTGATGCTGGCCGCCTACGCGCCAATCAAAGCGCTCGGGATTCAGTTTGATGCTGCCACCGCCGATCTGGTACGCGTGACACAACACCTCGACGATCATGCGGTGTTTGCGCTCTTTGATGACCAGCGGATGGCGGCTTCGGTTACCCTGCGCTTCCCGTGGGGCGCAATGCCCGGCCCTTTGGGCCTGCCGCATATTGGCTGGTTTGGCACGCATCCAGATTACGCCGGTCAGAGCCTCGGCAAAAAACTGTTGGGCTGGCTGGAAGACAACATTCTGATCCGCGAACTGAAAGCCCCGGCTTACTCACTCGGCACCGCCACCAGCCATCCGTGGCTGCGCGATATGTACCTGAAACTGGGTTTTCAGCCGGTCTTTGAAAGAGACCTCGGCAAAGGACACATCACGCTGTACCTGAAAAAAATTCTCGATGAAAAAAGCCACGCCCGCTGGCTGGAACGTCAGCCACCTACAGGAGTTTAAATGTTAGATATCACGCAGGAACATCAGCCACTGGCGGCGTTTATTCAGGATTTTCGCCACCACCTGCACCGCCATCCGGAGCTGTCCAACGACGAATTTAACACCACCGCCAGTATCCGGGCGGTACTGGAGAAGTATCAAATCCGCGTGATAGATTTGCCGCTCAAAACTGGTCTGGTGGCAGAGATTGGCGGCATCAATCCCGGCGAACTGGTGGTGCTACGTTCTGATATCGATGCCCTGCCGATTGAAGAAAAATCCGCTGTGGATTACACCTCGCAAAATCCCGGAGTGATGCACGCCTGCGGCCACGATTTCCACACCTCGGCGGCACTTGGCGCGGCGATTTTGCTGAAAGCGCAGGAAGATTCGCTTTCCGGCACGGTGCGCATTCTGTTTCAGGCGGCGGAAGAAACCGGTCACGGTGCGCCGACGCTGATTAGCACCGGCGCGCTCGATAACGCTGCCGTCATTTTCGGCATTCATAACGATCCCTCTTTGCCGGTTGGCGTTATCGGCAGCAAAGACGGCGCATTAACCGCCGGCGTGGATCGCTTTGCGATCGCCATCTCCGGTACCGGCAGCCACGCGGCGCGTCCACACGAAGGCAACGACCCGATTATTATCGCCGGACAGGTGATTTCCGCGCTGCAAACCCTGATCGCCCGCAACGTGCCGTCCGCACACAACGCGGTGGTTTCTATCACACAGGTTCACAGCGGGAGTACCTGGAACGTGATCCCGGATTCCGCCTGGCTGGAAGGCACCGTCCGCACCTTTAATCAGGACACACGGGAACTGATCGAACGCCGTTTGCGGCAGATTCTTACGGGTATCGCTGCGGCATTTGATACCGACATCAGCCTCGACTGGCAGCCCGGCCCGCCGTCAGTGGTCAATACGGCTAAATGGGTGGATTTCGCGCTGGCGCACGGTGAAGGCTCCGGCTTTGAAGCCCGTCGCGTTGAAGCCAGCCCGATAGGGGAGGACTTCGCGTTCTATCAGCAAAAATTGCCCGGCGCATTCATCATGATCGGCTCCGGCGGTCCTTACGCGCTGCACCATCCACAATTTCGCGTTGACGATCGCGCCCTGTTTCCGACTGCACATTACCTGTCGCAACTGGCGGTACAAGCGCTGCGCACTCTCAGTGCGGAAATAAACAGCAAGGATAAAAGCGCATGAATCGACAAGCAGGCACCGACTTGCCAGGCATGGATTCTCATCGTTGACCCTTGACGGGCACCCGATTTCAGACGCCCTGCTGGTGCAACTGCATGCGCTCTGCGAGCGTGAACCTTTCGTTAATTTATTATCTCCGGTCGCTCAGGCCTGAAACGGGGAATACACCGATGACATTAACGCCATCGCTGGCGAAACTTATCGTCAGCTCGTCCCCTTCCCCCGCGGCTCGTGAAGCAGCACGGGAAGGGTTGCTGGATTTTTTGGCGGTTACCCTGCCGGTTTTACGCGGCAACTTCCCCGATGCAGGACTGAACAGTTTGCATCAGGTTTACCGCGCTGACGATCCGCCGACCCGCGCGTTGCTGCTCGGGTATGTCGGGCACGCGCTGGATTTTGACGATTTCCATCCCGATTTTCGCGGTCACCCCAGCGTGGTGATTTTGCCCGCGCTTCTGGCGCTGGTCTCACAAAGACCCGATATCAATGGCGCACATTTTTTCGATGCGTACGTGACCGGAGTGGAAATGTCCGGACGCCTCGGGCTGGCCGTCGGTTCTCAGCATTACACCCTCGGTTTTCACAATACCGCTACGCTCGGCACGATTGCCGCCGCCGCTGCCTGCGCGCGGCTGGTGAATGCCACGGAAAGGCAAACGGCAGTGATTCTGGGTATCGCGGCGACGCAGTCTGCGGGTTTACGTGCGCAGTTCGGCAGTGATGTCAAACCGTTGCACGCGGGCCTGGCGGCGCAGACCGCCGTCATTGCCACACAGCTCACGCTGGCAGGCTTTCACGGCCAGCCGGACAACGTGCTGGACAGCTTTTTATCGACTTATTGCGCCGGTCAGCAGCAGCCGGAAAAACTTATCTCAGACTGGGGGGCGCCGTGGCGGATTATCTCGCCCGGTCTGGAATTCAAACCCTATCCGACCTGCGGAGGCACGCATAGCGCCGCCGATGCCGCACGAGCTCTCCGCCAGGAGTGGCTGCAAACGGGCAACGGCGCGGATGTACTGATCGCAGCCATCGAACGCATTGAAGTGTCTTTTCCGCCGGGCGGTGATATTGCGGCGTCGGTGCGAAAACCCAACACCGGCGTTGAAGCCAGGTTCAGTCTGGAATACGTGATTGCGGCATGTTTGCTGCGCGGAGAACTACGTTTAGAGGATTTCTCATCGGCGCCGGTGGCGACAGATATTGCCGCGCTGGCAGAAAGTGTGGCGCGTTGCCCGGATTTCTCCGCACCGCCGGACGAGCTGAACCCGGCCGCGCGTTTTCATCAGGTGACGGTGTTTTTGCGTGACGGCAGCGTGCTGCAACAGCGCTTCACGCGGCAGCAAAGCCTGGCGATCCCGTTTGATTTACCGGCAAAACTGCGTGCCTGTTTGCCCGACCTCACAGACGCAAAGCGGGTGGAGCTGGTGGCGCTGAGCAGGCTGGAAAACCGCGACAGTCTGCCGCGGCTGGTTGATATGTTATTTGCGAAACAAATTAACGCAGCGTCATTATAAAACCGTCGACAGGAAATTACGGACACGGACGTTCTCCGTTTCATCGAGTACACTTTTCGTTGGCCCCGACGCCACAATCTTGCCACCCTCCATAAAGATGACGTTATCTGCCACTTCTCGTGCAAAGCCGATTTCGTGGGTGACAATCACCATCGTTATCCCGGAGTGCGCCAGCTTTTTGATCACCTGCAACACTTCGCCCACCAGTTCAGGATCCAGCGCGGAAGTGGGTTCATCGAACAACATCACTTCAGGATCCATCGCCAGCGCACGGGCAATGGCTACACGCTGCTGCTGCCCGCCGGAAAGCTGCTGCGGCCAGTCATCTTCACGACTGGCTAACCCAACCTGCCGGAGCAACGCGCGGGCTTTACTGAGTACCTGCTCACGGTTTTGCTTCTTCACCCGCAAAGGCGCATCGGTAATATTTTGCAAAACGGTGCGGTGCGGAAACAAGTTAAATTGCTGAAATACCATGCCGGTACGGCTGCGCTGCGCGGCGATTCTGCGGCTGCTCAGTTCATACAATGCCTGCCCTTTCTGCTGATAACCCACCAGTTCGCCACCGATACGGATCGTGCCGCCATCCAGTTTTTCAAGATGATTAATACAACGCAGCAAGGTGGATTTCCCTGAACCGGAAGGCCCGAGGATCACCGTGACCGAACCGGCCGGAATATCGAGGCTGATTTCATCCAGAATGGTATTACCGGAGAAACGCTTAGTGACTTTGCGAAATTCAATGGCTTCACCCATGGCTGGTTTCTCCTGCGCTGATACTGGGGGTACTGACCGCGCCGGATGCCGACGCTTTCCCGGCTTTGCGTTTTACCTTGCGGTGACTACTGCGGCTGAAATGTCGTTCAACGTAATACTGAATCACTGAAAGCAATGATGTCAGCAGCAGGTACCACAACGTGGCGACCAGCAGCAGCGGGATCACTTCATAGGTGCGCTGATAAATAATCTGCGCGGAGAACAGCACATCCTGTAATGAAATCACCGAGACAACCGCTGTGGTTTTCAACTGACCGATCACTTCATTCCCGGCCGGAGGCAGAATGGCGCGCATCGCCTGCGGCAAAATGGTGTGGAGGAATATTTGTGCCGGGCGATAACCCAGAGCACGTGCAGCCTCGACTTGCCCGGTACCGACGCTCTGGATCCCGGCGCGGATAATCTCTGCGGCATAGGCAGACTGATGCATGACTAATGCAATCACGGCAGCACTGAACGGGCTAATCAGTGAGTTCGCAGAAGCGCTCCAGATCTCACCAACCCACGGCAGCGAAATCGAAATAGTCGGGTAAAGCGCGGCAATGTTGTACCAGAGAAATAACTGAACCAGCATCGGCACCCCGCGGAAAAACCAGGTATACCCCCAGCTGACAGCGACCAGCACCGGATTGGATGACAGGCGCATCAGCGCCAGGATCGTGCCGCCTGCAAAGCCAAAAATCACGGAAATAGCGGTCAGTTGCAATGTCATCAGTACGCCCTGAATGATCGACGGGCCGGTAAAGTTTTCGGCAATCACCGACCATTCAAAACGCGGATTGCTGAGCATGGAGTTCCCCATAGCCAGCAATATCAGCAATACGATCAGGGCGCTTATCCAGCGCCCGATATATTTTTTACCGATGATCCGCAGTTCTTCCGGCTGCTGATCGTGTGTTTCACTGCTCATCCGAAAATCTCTTCATTACGTTTTGACTCTTTGACTGCGCCAAAACCGATGGACCATTTATCGAGGATTTTCTGGTAAGTCCCGTCCTTGATCAGCGAGTTCAGGGATGCCTGCACCGCCTCTTCCAGCCCCGACTGTTTAGGGAACGCCACGGAGACAGGCGCATCATCAACATGAATAGTGCCGGTCAGCGTCAGCGGTTTGACCTGGCTAACCTGATAGGTCAGACCTTCATACGGGCCGAAGAACATCGGTACGCGACCGCTGACCACGGCCTGTACGCCTGAAGGGCGATCCGGGAATACGGCAATCTTGATCGGCGGCTTACCCGCATCAGTACAAATTTTGCTCGCAGCTTCAAGACGCCCAATCTGCGTAGTGCCCGCGCCGGCGCCCACTTCCTGCCCGCACACAGCCTCAAAAGAGGTAAATGGCGCAATATTGGCGTCTTTACGCGAGATGACCCCCAGGCGCGACGCATCGTAGTAACTGACGAAATCGACCTGCTCGAGACGTTTTTTGGTGGCGTTGATATTGGATAGTGCGACGTCATAGCGACCCGATTTCAACCCCGGAATAATATTGTCGAAACCGCCGGTATCCTGCCAGCGCACTTCCACACCGAGCCTTGCCGCCACGGCATTCATCACATCAATCTCACGCCCGGCAAGCGTTTTATTGTCTTCCTGGAAAAAAGTGGTTGGGGGCGTATTCGGATTGGTGCCTGCAACAATATATCCGCGTTTGGCGATATCCGGCGGAAGCTTACTTTTCAGCGCCTCATCAGCGGTGACATGAAAGGTGGTAGAAGACGGAACAACCTGCCCGGCAGCCCACGCAGAAGAGAGATTCCCGGCAATCAGCAAAGGAAGCAGTAATTTAGATAACGTCATAAAGAAGCCTTTTCCTGGTTAAAACCTGTAAAAACCACAAAAGAGGTGTGGTAAAAGAGGCAAGGCCATCAGAGGGGTTTTATCATTGATAGTGCAACACCCGCCCTGCCTTAGACATGATTCTGCGGGCATATGCCTTTTACTGACAAATGAGAAAAAGAGATAAAGATTTCGAAAAAATGGGAAAGTCAGGGGCGGGCTAAAGAACGCTTTTCATTCAAACTCAAGGTCAGCGCCGTGGGCTCGCAGCACTCGCTGGCTCAAAAGAATGTTAAACCACTCCCTTTGATATTCTGCGATTTTTAACCGTGCGCTCACGCCTGCTATGCGTCAGGTAAATCGCCTTGATACCAGAGGCAAGTCATTAGCCTGGCGCACGCGTACTGGTCAAACGCGCCTCATGGCTTCATCACGACGCGGCCAAGCGGTTTCGCTGTCTCAGCGAATTCGTGGGCCGCGGCAGCGTTAGCCAGGGGGAAGATACGGTCAATGACCACCTTGATACGCCCTGCTGCTACAGCCTGCAACAGGTCGTCCACACTGGCCCGCACGCCAGGCCTTGCAAAAAGGGGGCCCATGAAGACTCCCATGAGTGTCTGGTTAGACTGCATTGGCGACCACAAGTCGACAGTCAGACTCCCCCCGCCCGCATTACCGACGAAGACGAGACGTCCTTCCGGGGCAAGTGCAGAAAGCGAAGCAGGCAGCGTCGTCCCCACCGGATCGATGACGAGGTCAACACCGGTACCCTGGGTGTACTGTCGGACACGGTCTACGATGTTGTGCTCGGCACGATCCACGACATGATCGGCACCCAGTTCAAGCAACCGACTCCTGCGCTGCGTTCCGCTTGCCACGGCGATGACCGTTGCACCTGCTTGTGAGGCAAGCTGAACGGCCGCGAGCCCCACGCCACCCGCCGCGGCCTGAATAAGGACGGTTTCTCCGTGTCGGAGCATGCCTCGGGTGAAAAGACAATGATGCGCGGTTGCAAAAGAAATCGGTACCACCGCCGCTTCAGGCATCTCCACGCCATCGGGGATAAGCCAGGTGTGTTCCGCGGGTACCGCCCAACGTTCCGCATGTGATCCCTGCAGGTGAAAAGCAGCGACTCTGTCCCCAACCTTACGGCTACGGACATTCGATCCGACGGCAACCACTGTGCCCGCGGCCGCGTAGCCCACGACCCATGAAGGAAGCGGCGGCGGAGTTGAACGGCGGTTGATCAGATCGCCTCCTTCAATGGAGATTGCCTCGACAGCAATCAGGATATCGTCAGGCCCGGTGATCGGATCGGGGATATCGACATATTTCAGGACGCCGGGAGCGCCTGCCACGTCATAAACCGCTGCTTTCATAAATTGTCCTCTGTCCCCTCCGTTAATCCGCACCCGTCTGGCTAACTCTCCCGATCCAGCATAGACCTCCACAGGCAGCGCAGGCTGCCCTATTGAATTTTCGACTGGCGGAAAGACTCATAACGCTTAGGGCAGTCTGGCAATGACCTTTATCTCAAACGTGAATCCGTAAAGCCAGGTCACGCCGATCCCGGTCAACGTAGGGTAAGGCGCCTCCCCCCAATATTCTGGCAGAATACTCCAGATAGCGTCGAGATTTGACTCGGGATCGACGACAAAGAGGGTAACGTCTACCACGTCACCAAACGTGCAGCCCGCCGCCGCGAGCACAGCATTAAGATTATTGAACGCCAGCCTGACCTGCGCTTGCAGATCGTGCTCAGGCGAGCCGTCCTCGCG
This sequence comes from Klebsiella sp. A-Nf5, assembly GCF_002810545.1. Classification (NCBI taxonomy): domain Bacteria; kingdom Pseudomonadati; phylum Pseudomonadota; class Gammaproteobacteria; order Enterobacterales; family Enterobacteriaceae; genus Klebsiella; species Klebsiella sp. A-Nf5. The sequence continues at coordinate 419,786 of NZ_PIOG01000268.1, forward strand.
GCTACCAACCTGCCCCGAAACGAACAAAAAACCATTGGATTTGATGGCCGGTGAATAGCGATTGCGCTCATAGAGCGTCTGTCGACCGAAGGGAAAAACGGCTTCGCGTGCAGTCATGTTTGTACCTTTATCGTGGGGCGAAATCAGCCCGGTGAATATAAAGACACTTTACAGCGGCGAGATCGGGCGGATAAACAAGCGACTTTGTCCATCATTGTTTGTAATATCCAAACAATCGGTGAAAAGAGAGGATAAGGAATGGATCGTTTCGATGCGATGCGCGCCTTTGCTCGCGTGGTGGAGGCAGGTAGCTTCACGAAGGCTGCCCAAACGCTTCATATGAGCAAAACCACGGTGACGCAACTCATTCAGCAGCTGGAAGCGCGCCTGCGCGTCAAATTGCTCCATCGCACCACCCGCAAACTCGGTGTGACTCCTGATGGCGCGGTCTACTACGAACGCATCATCCGTCTCCTGGCGGACATGGAGGATGCTGAAAACAGCCTGTCCAGTGCGGCGATGACGCCCAGGGGACGGCTACGGGTGGATGTACCCAGCCCGCTGGCCCGCCTTATTCTGGTGCCGGCGCTACCGGCTTTCCACGCCCGCTACCCAGATATCCAGTTCGACATGGGTGTGAGCGACCGGGTGGTGGATCTGATCGGCGACAACGTGGATTGCGTTCTGCGCGGTGGTGAAATCACCGACCAGTCCCTAATCGCACGCCATGTCGGCGATTTGCAAATCGGCGTCTACGTCGCCCCCCGTTATGTTGAACGCCTTGGCGCCCCTGCGCACCCGCGAGAACTGCAAAGCACCGACCATCGCATAGTAGGATTCGTCTCCTCACGCACCCGTAAGATTGATCCTCTGGTTCTGCGCAGTGAGAGTGAACAGATTGAAATTACGGGCAATTATGTGCTTGCCGTAGATGACGGCAATGCTTACCTCGAAGCTGGATTAGCCGGGTTAGGCGTGATTGCGCTGCCAATCTATATGGCGGCAGCACATCAGGCTGTTGGCGCTTTGATTCCGTTATTTACACAATGGCGTATCAGCCCAATGCCCCTGCACCTGGCGTTTCCGCCGAACCGCCATGTCAACGGCAAACTGCGCGTTTTTATTGACTGGATCGTTGAATTGATGCAGCAGCATGTCCCCATTACCAACAATAAGTAACGACATCCCAACTCCCTGATTCGCTTATCAACGACGATGGGTGATCATTCCCGTTGTTTTGAACGAAAGTGAATAATAGAAATCGTTTTCCCAATTTAAATATTTATAACGAATCCGAGAACTATAATGCGGGATTGCCGTCCTATTCGGGACTCGCTGGAAATATTTCCCCTAACACTAGTCTGTTTGCCTAACTACAGTATTCATGGGATTACCGATGAGGTACACTTTATCTTTAATATCGTCATTCCCGCACCATTCATTATAATTATAGAAAATTGCATTTAATAAAATAAGGATATTAATTTATGATAAAAGGTATAAAAATTATCGTCACTGTAATTTTCGTGATTCTGGCATTGCTGAGCGGCATGATGAGCTTCATGATCGTCGGGATGGGGGTCAGCGGTAGTGGCTGTGGTCAGGAGTGTTTTGATAATATGGATTCTGCAAAACTCATTAGTATTATATTCTGGATATTGGCTATCATAAGCGGTATCTTCGCTTTCATGGACAATGGCAGCCAAAAAAAAGATCCTCAGTAACAATATTAAGTCCATAGATATATTTGCAGATTTTATCATCTCCTCCTGAGCATCTCCTGGCACCCTCATTAAAACGCCATCACCGCCACTGCTCATAAGTTAAGGATCGGTTTCCCGATCCTTATCCCCAACAACGTTGAATGCATCGACAGCAAAAGAGCCTTCTTACAATAACCGTTAATCAGGCTAAACGACCCGCTACAAACTCCCCTGCACCGCTGAGGCGCTAATATTCACCGGCATGCCGGAGCGGCGTTGCAGAGTTTGCTCGGCCTGCGAAGGACTCACTCCCGGCCCCTGGGTAAACTCGCGCAGCGCCGAGGTCATCGGTAGCGGGACCTTTCGGTCGGATTCAAATTCCGCCCGGTTGCGCGACAGCGGCTCGTGCACCTCCAGCCAATGGCTACCGTCCGGCTCCACGGTGTACTTCACCGGCTGATCGATCAGCTGGACGCGCGTCCCCACTGGTACGTTATCAAACAGGAATTTAATATCGTCATTGCGCAGGCGAATGCACCCCTGGCTGACGCGCAGCCCGATGCCAAAGTTAGCGTTGGTGCCGTGGATGGCATACAGCCTGCCGATGTAGATCGCATACAGCCCCATCGGATTATCAGGCCCGGGCGGCACCAGCGCCGGCAGGGTTTTGCCCTCTTTCGCATACTCGCGCCGGGTATTGGCGGTCGGAACCCAGGTGGGTCCCTCCTGCTTGCGCTCTACCGCCGTCACCCAGTTACGCGGGGTTTCGCGCCCGGCCTGGCCAATGCCTATCGGCAGCACTTCCACACTATTGCCCAGCGGCGGGTAATAATAGAGACGCATTTCGGCGACGTTGATGACGATCCCTTCGCGCACAGTGTCAGGCAGGATCAACTGTTGCGGAATAGTCAGCGTCGAACCGGAGTGCGGCAAATAGACATCGACGCCGGGGTTGGCCTCCAGCATATTGCTCAACCCCTGGCCGTACTGGGCAGCAAAACTTTCCAGCGGTTGGGTGTTGTTCTCCGGGACGGCGATGGTAAATGCGCTGCCCACCAGACGGCTTCCCTCCGGCGGCAGCGGGTAGCTGACGGCCAGTGCGCCGTGGCTGGCGAGCAGCATCAGCGCAGAACAAAGTAATTTCACACGCCGCATCGTCATTTTCCCTTCCTCAGTCGCGACTCTCGTGTGTGAATTATAGCGTTATTTCCTCGCCTCGATCCGCTGACCCACCATGACTTAAATCTGATAGTCGATAGCAGCCTCTTCCGGCTCCATCGCCTGACGCTTAATTTCATCCAGCGACAGTCCGGCATTGCACAGTTCGATAAAGCGCCACACGTAGTTGCGCTGGAGCTGGCCCCGCTTCAACCCCAGCCACACGGTATTGGCATCGAACAGATGGCGGGTATCGAGGCGCGTAAAGGTGTCCGCTTCCCGGGCATCCCCGGACTGCTCGGCAACCAGCCCGACGCCCAGCCCCAGCTCGACATAGGTCTTGATGACATCGGAATCCTGGGCGCTCAGCACAATATCCGGCATCAGCCCTTTGCGGTTGAAGGCCTCATCGATTCGCGAACGGCCGGTGATCCCCTGGCGATAGGTGATTAACGGCCAGCGGGCGATCGCCTCCAGCGTCAGAGGAGAAACCTGCGTCAAAGGATGATCCTTCGGCACCAGCAGGCTGTGATGCCAACGGAACCAGGGGAAAGCCGCCAGCATCGGGTCGTTGCTCAGGCGCTCGCTGGCGATACCGATATCCGCCCCGCCGTTATGCAGCAGCGCTTCGATTTCCTGCGGGGTGCCCTGCACCAGCTCGACGCGAACATCTGAGAACAACTCGCGGAAGGCTTTAATCACCGGCGGCAGGCTGTAGCGCGCCTGGGTGTGGGTGGTGGCGATGGTTAAGACGCCGGAGGCATCATTGGTAAAAAGATCCGCCAGCCGCCGGACGTTGCTGGCTTCATTGAGGATGCGCTCGGCAATGGATAACAGCGCTTTACCCGGCTCGGTCATGCCTAACAGGCGCTTACCGCGACGGATAAAGATCTCAATCCCCAGCTCCTCTTCCAGTTCCCGGATATGGCGGCTGACGCCTGACTGCGAGGTATAGAGCATATTCGCGACTTCCGTCAGGTTGTAATCCTGACGGGCCGCCTCACGGATAATTTTCAGTTGCTGGAAGTTCACCCTTTCCTCCGGGCCAATGGACTTAACGTATCTGCTATTGTTAAAGTCTGTTGTCCCAGGTAACAAATAATAAAAACCAGCAACTTATTCCTTAAGAGAATATAGCCTAACTAACCAGCTGCAGTTCACGGTTCTCCAGCGACGGGCGGCTCACCAGAGACAGCAGGATCTCTTTCACCGCTTGCGCCTGCGGCGACAGACTGCCGCGTGCCGACATATTCAGCGACAGCGACAGGCTCATCGACGGCGTGCTAATCCGCGCCATCCAGCCGTTTGCCGCGCCGCACAGGGCGCGGGCAGCGGATTCCGGCAGGACCGTCGCTCCCATGCCGCTGGCGATAGCCGCGGTCAGGGTGGTAATGGATTCGATCTCACCGATAATTTTCGCCGACAGACGACGCAGGGTGAACGCCTCGGTGACCCGCGCCCGAACCGCGCTGTAATCCCGCGGCAGGAACAGGTTCATCTCCGCCACTGCCGTGAGGTCCACGCTCTGTCCCGGGCAGTCGCGGGTACCCACCAGGTAGAGATCCTCTTTCAGCAGCGGCTGGCTGACGATACCGGCCACTGGCGAACGCTCATACAGCACCGCCATATCCAGCTGACCCGCCAGCAGCTTGTCATTCAGCGCAGTGCCGCTGCTCTCCTGCAGATAGACCATCACCTCGGGCAACTCATTACGCACCGTCTGTAGCAACGGCATGGTAATGGCAGAAGCTGCCGTGCCCGGCGCCAGGCCAATCGAGACCTGACCACGCAGCGTCTGGCCGACGTTATTGACCGCCAGCTGCGCCTGCTCACACTGGCGCAGGATGGTTCGCGCATGGGTGTAGAGAATTTTACCGGCTTCTGTTGGCGTGACCCCTCGCTTGGTGCGTATCAGCAACTGCTGGTCCATTTCACCTTCCAGGGTCGCGACCTGCTGGCTCAGGGCCGGTTGTGCGATGTGCAAGACTTCAGCGGCCTGGGTCAGACTGCCGATATCGACGATTTTCACAAAATATTTCAGTCGTCTTAAGTTCATTTTGCCTCCTGTAAGGAACGCCAGCGTCAACGCTGGAAGTATGATGCAACTGGTTCTGCAATTTGCTTGCCAGCTTTTCAATTGCGCTGCCGCTGCCCGCCAGAGGCCGTGTTATAAGGGATAGTGATAACAATCCAGCTTTTATTTGCCCGGTAAGCAGATTGTGGTATGCCCCATTAGGGGTATTTTTGCACCGCAACGGTGCGCAATGGTGAAAAAAGCGGCGCCCAGCCAGGGGTTGTTGAAATTGTCAGCAGTTGAACGCAATTCTTTGAATCAGGCTTTGACAAGGCCGGATGGCATCGTTAATATGCGCCCCGTTCACACGATTCCTCTGTAGTTCAGTCGGTAGAACGGCGGACTGTTAATCCGTATGTCACTGGTTCGAGTCCAGTCAGAGGAGCCAAATTTAAAAAAGCCTGCTTTCGAGCAGGCTTTTTGCTTTTCGGTTTTCATGCGGCCTTACGCGGGTTGCGGCGTCATTGCCGCGCGGCAAATCGGGCAACCTGTTCGGCGAGAAAATCAATTTCCTGCGGCGTGTTATAAAAAGCCAGCGAAGGCCGGATGGTACTCTCATAGCCCAAACGACGCAGGATCGGTTGCGCACAGTGATGCCCGGACCGCACAGCGATGCCAACCTGACTGAGATAGCGCCCCACGGCTTCATTTTCATGCCCCGCCAGCACAAAAGACAAGACGCTGGTTTTGTTCGCCGCGGTGCCGACCAGCGTCAGGCCCGGAATAGCCGACAGCTTCGCAATCCCATACTCCAGTAAGGCATGCTCATACTGCGCAATATTTTCAATCCCCAGTGAGGTCACATAGTCGATGGCCGCCCCCAGACCGACGGCATCGGCAATATTGCCCGTTCCCGCTTCAAACTTATTCGGCGAAGGCTGATAGCGCGTCAGTTCAAAGGTCACGTCGGCAATCATGTTCCCGCCACCCTGGTACGGGCGCGCCTCTTCCAGCACCTCCTGCTTGCCATAGACGACGCCGATCCCGGTAGGTCCAAAAATTTTATGCCCGGAGAAGACGAAGAAATCGGCATCCAGCGCCGTGACGTTGGTCGGAATATGCGAGATAGACTGCGCGCCGTCGATGGCGATACGCACGCCAAAACGATGGGCGATCTGCACCAGTTCCTGAACCGGCGTCACGGTCCCCAGGGCGTTGGAAACGTGAGTGGCGGACACAAAACGGGTTTTATCGTTGAATAACCGAATATACTCCTCGACGATCAGCTGTCCGTGCTCATCAACCGGCGCAACGCGGATCGTCGCACCCGTCTCCTGCGCAATAAGTTGCCACGGGACAATGTTGGCGTGATGCTCAAGCTGCGTGAGAATAATTTCATCCCCAGGGCGTAGCAGCGGCTTCACGTAGCTGTGCGCGATAAGGTTGAGTCCCTCCGTGGTGCCGCGCACGAAGATGATATTCTCCGGGCCGCGGGCGCCAATAAAGCGCGATACTTTCTCCCGTGCGGCTTCATAAGCATCGGTGGAACGGGCGGCAAGCGTATGCGCCGCCCGATGAACGTTCGAGTTCTCGTGCAAATAATAATGGCTGATGCGATCGATAACCTGCTTCGGGCGCTGGGTCGTCGCGGCATTATCCAGCCACACCAGCGGATGCCCCTCCACCTGTTCGGCGAGGATCGGAAAATCCGCACGGATCCGCTCAACCGGGATCTGCCCAACCCGCGCCGCTGGCGCAGGCCGGGAGCCGAAAGCAGGCAATGACGCAAACCCGCGAGGGGCGATATCCGCCCTGCTCTCCTGGCCCAGTGGCACCACCCGCGGCGCGTAGGCCGCCTCCACTCCGCGCGGACGGGCGGGCGTATCGCCTAACAATCCTTGCAGATCCCGCGCGTCGGGCAGGCCATAATCGCGTGCAGAGGGGGCGTCACCCACCTCGCCGGGCCATCCGCCTGGCGCATAGGGAAGCGTGAATAAATTACTCGTAGTCATAATATTCACCCACTTCAACATCTTCCAGCACGGCAATGGCGTCATCGGCCAGGATCGCGGCGGAGCAATAAAGTGAGAGTAAATAAGAGGCCACGCCGTTGTCATCGATCCCGCGGAAGCGCACCGACAGCCCGCGAGACTGCTCGTTTGGCAGCCCTTCCTGATAAAGTCCCAGCACGCCGCGTTTATTTTCCCCGGAGCGAATCAGCAGAATATTAGTTTTCCCGCCCTGGCTTTTTGGGTTCTTCAGTCCGTCGACAAACAGTTTATCGGAAGGGATCAGCGGAATACCGCGCCACAGAATAAAAGTCCCGCCATGCAGGTTCACCGTGACCGGCGGCACACCGCGGCGCGTGGCCTCACGCTGAAAGGCGGCAATGGCCCGCGGATGGGCGAGGAAGAAGGAAGGCTCTTTCCACACTTTTGACAACAACTCATCCAGATCATCCGGCGTCGGGCGGCCGTTGCGGGTCTGAATGCGCTGCGAGTCATCAATATTTTTCAGCAGTCCATATTCATCATTATTGATAAGCTGGCTTTCCTGACGTTCACGCAGGCTTTCGATCGCCAGCGCAATTTGCTCTGACGCCTGGTCATAGGGCGAACTGTAGAGATCGGCGATTTTGGTATCGACGTTAATAATGGTCGAGATCGAATCCAGCTGATATTCACGCGGTGTGGTCTGATACTCAATATAGCCCTGCGGTATCTCTACGCGCGAAGGATCCTGGCTGCATAATACGTCCAGCGGCGTCTCCCCCTCCACGACCTTGTTGACGCGATAAATTCCCGACTCCAGCCCTTTATAATCGAGAAAACGGCTGACCCAGCGCGGAGTAATTGCCGCGAATTGCGGCGCCGTTTTGGTCACGTTCGCTAACTGATACGCGGCTTCACGCCCCAGTGCATTAATGCTTTTTTGTTCTGCCATGTTAAGTCCTTAGTGTTTGAAAGAGTGGAGCTGAAGGTTAGTACTGCGGTAAACGGGTATCGACATCCCGCGCCCAGGCGTTTAGGCCATCTTTTAAATTCATCACGCGCCCCTGATAACCTGCGCGCTGGAGTGCCCGAATGGCGAAAATACTGCGCTGCCCTATCTTGCACAGAAACACCGCATCGACCGTCGGATCGAATTCATCGATACGTCTGACTATCTGGCCCAGCGGCATCACTTTGGCCTGCGGAAATTTTGCGATCGCTCTTTCGTGGGGCTCACGAATGTCGATCAGTTGCAGGGGTTTTCCCTCCTCTATCCAGGCGTGAAGCTCAAGCGCCGTGACGCTTTCAATGGGTACTTCTGACTCATCGGGTTTCAGCCCGCAAAACTCCTCATAGTCGATGAGCGCATGGATCGACGGATGCTCACCGCAGACCGGACAGTCGGGGTCCCTCTCCAGCCGCAGTTCACGTTGCTTCATCTGCCACACATCAAAGAGCAGCAGACGGCCGATCAGGCTCTCGCTGCCGCCGACGATAAGCTTGATGGCTTCCGCGGCCTGAATCGTGCCAATAATTCCCGGCAACACACCGACCACACCGCCTTCCGCGCAGGAGGGCACCAGACCCGGCGGCGGTGGCTCGGGATAAAGGCAGCGGTAGCAGGGTCCTTGCCCGGCATAAAAGACGCTAGCCTGTCCTTCAAACTGGAAGATGGAGCCGTAGACCAGCGGCTTACCCAGTAACACGCAGGCATCGTTGATCAGATACCGGGTGGGATAATTGTCCGTGCCGTCGACCACCAGGTCGTATTCGCGGATGATCTCGAGCGCGTTTTTACTGCTCAGGGTGGTGTTATAGGTTTCCACCTGAATCTCGGGGTTGATTGCTTTAATCTTGTCTTTCGCCGAAGCGACTTTGGGCCGGTTAATATCTTTGGTGCTGTGAATAATCTGCCTTTGCAGGTTGGAGATATCGACAAAATCAAAGTCGACAATCCCCAGCTTACCGACACCCGCCGCGGCCAGATAAAGCGCCACTGGCGCCCCCAACCCGCCGGTGCCAATAAGCAACACGCGGGCGGCCTTCAGACGCTTTTGCCCCTCAAGCCCGACTTCCGGCAGCAGCAAGTGGCGGCTGTAACGGGCAATTTCAGCATGCGTCAGTTCCGTCAGACGGTCGTCCGGGATAATACTCGGTCTACTCATATCGCCTTCCCGACGCCACCGGCAATGGCGGGAACCAGCAGCACTTCCGCCCCATCGCTAACCGGCGTCTCCAGCCCACCGGTAGTTTTAATATTGTGTTCTCCCACATACAGATTGATAAAGCTGCGCAACGCGCCTGCGTCGTCATACAGATGCGGCTGAATGTCCGGATATCGCGCCGCCAGCGCCGCGACCAGTTGCCCAACGGTGTGACCTTCGAGGGTCACCTTCCCCTGACCGTCGGTGAACGCGCGTAGCGCAGTGGGGATCAGTAATGTCGATGCCATAGTGATAATCTCTCCGTGTTTTGCTCTGGTTTCCGGCAACGTTGTGCCTGTTATTCACGTCATGAAACGATGTGCACTTCCTCCTGCAAAAAGTGCAGACGGTCCTGCGTGAGCCGCCAGCTGGTCAGCGCCCCCGCCTGCCGCTGCGCGACCGCCACGATGATGTAGGCGTAAAACGGCAG